>JAHEHJ010000101.1 GCA_024644655.1 Flavobacterium sp. | reverse complement strand
ACGCGCACTACATTTTCAATTACCAAATGGTGGTTTTGTGCCGATCCGCTGTAAGCGCCGTAATTGTTGCCTGCTGCGGTTTTAGCCAAATTTGGCATAGTATAGTTTTTAATGCTGCAATGTTCCACTTTATTCATGTATTGCCCGCCAATTTTTACCGAACCATGTTCGGCTAGTATGGTCATGCTGCTGCATAAATTTTCTTGTGCAACTGCGGTCGAAAAATTCAATAAGCCCATGCCGCCATTTTCAAATTCAAAACGAATAAAACCCGAATCGTCAAATTCGGTTAAGCCGGCGTGGTTGAAATTTTTAAAAACGGCATCAATATTTTTAATGTCGCCAAACAACCAAATCATCATGTCTATGAAATGTGAAAATTGCGTAAATAGCGTTCCGCCATCTAAATCTTTTTTTCCATGCCAAGAGTTGGGGCTGTAATATCTTTGGTCGCGGTTCCAATAACAATCGAGTTGCATTAAAAATAATTCGCCCATTATTTTTGACTCCCAAATTTCTTTCATCCATGCAGCAGGTGGCGAATACCTATTTTGCATTACAGTAAAAATTTGCAAATTCTTTGCTGCTGCTTTAGCCATTAATGCATCGCAATCTGCGTCTTGTAAAGCCATGGGTTTTTCAATGACCACGTGCATGCCCGCATTTAAAGCTGCCAAAGCATGTTCGGCATGTAAACCGTTGGGCGTACATACATTTAGCACTTGGGCATTTAAACCCGAAGCTAAAAAATCGGTAAGGCTATAAAAATGAGGAATAGTAGCGTCTTTGAAAGCTAACGTTTCGGGGCTTAAGCAATCTATATAAGCAACTAAATAAGCTCCATTTTGGCGCAAAACCATTTCGGCATGGCGCTTGCCAATGTGCCCAAGGCCCATAATTACAAAACCAATTGTTGCTGTCTCCATGCAATTGCAAAAATATTTGCGGAATTAACGCAGCTATAAAGGTAAAAGATATAATTGAATTGAAAAATCTGCGTTTTTAGCTTATTTGGTATAGGTTTTACAAAAAAAGGGTAGTATTTTTACCCAATATTTCTAATAAACTACTCTTTCCATGTGACTGAGGAGGCGAAGCCGTGCAAATGCTCGAAACCCTTATTACTTCTAAAACCCGCATTAAACTATTGTTGAAGTTCTTTTTGAACAATCAAAATAGCAGTTATTTGAAAAAATTAGAAGCTGAATTTGCCGATAGTAGTAATGGCATTCGGGTTGAATTAAATAAGCTAGAAGAAGCGGGTTTATTGGTTTCGCAAGTAGTGAGCAATAAAAAGCTGTACCATGCCAATTCTGCTAACCCTATTTATAAAGAATTACACATTTTATTGCTCAAATATACCGGTTTAGACCAAGTGATAGACCAAATTTTGAACCAATTGGGCGAGTTAGAATCGGCTTATTTAACGGGTACTTTGGCCCATGGTTTAGATTCTAAGAACATAGAGGTGATGCTTGTGGGCGATTTAAACCAAGGTTATTTACAACAATTGATCGCCAAGGTAGAAAGCCTTATTCAAAAGAAAATTAGCTATCAATTATACAGTAGTTACGAATTTCAAATACAAAAAACCACTTTGCTCAATCAAGCGCATTTGCATTTGTTTGGCGAAGCTTAAAAAAAAGCTCAAATTTCCTGCTCCGCCTTTATTTACTTAAATTTGCGGGCATCCAATAAAAATTAAAATGAATACAAAAACCAATTTCTTGAAATTTTTTATCGCAAGCGTAATTGTTTGCTTTTTTGCTTTGCAAAATGGCTATGCACAAGTACCTGCAGGTGTCGACGTTAATAATTTAGGAACCGTTAAAGTAGATGATTTAACCGATGCTCAAATTTTAGATATTTTAAAGCAAGGCCAAGCGGCTGGTTTATCGGTTACGCAAGCGGCTCAGTTAGCGGTTAAAAAAGGTTTGAACCCTAACGAAGTAGATAAATTTAATGCAAGGGTTGCAAAGTTGCAAAATGCAGTGCCTGCTGCAGCAGCTACAGACAATGCACAAGACAATATTATTCAAGCCAACGAAGTGAAAGGTGATAAAGAAACAGCATTAACAGGAAAAGCTTTAAATGAAATTAAAACAACTGAAGTATTAACCGCAGCTGTTGTTTACGGACAAAACTATTTCCGCGAAGGTGATATTAAAATATTCAACCGTTCAGCCGATGCAAAAGCACCAGCAAATTACATTATTGGCATTGGCGATGAATTTGGCGTTTCTGTTTTTGGTTATTCTTATTATAACGAAGTTTTAAAAGTAGATGCACGAGGTGCAATTAACCCAAATAACATGGGGCCTATATTTGTAAAAGGTTTGGCTTTCGATAAAGCTAAATCTTTGATCCGTTCCAAAATGGGTCAGTACTTCGATTTAGGCAATAACAAAGTAGAAATTGCTTTGGTTTATGCACGTAACATTACGGTAAACATTGTAGGCGAAGTGATGAAGCCAGGCTCTTATAATTTCCCTGCTATTAACTCTGCATTCAATGCTTTAATTTTAGCAGGTGGCCCAACCGATATTGGAACTTTGCGTAACATTCAAGTCAAACGCAATGGTAAATTATTAAAAACTTTAGACGTTTATGCATTCTTAAACAATGCCAACGCTGGGCAAGATTTTTTCTTAGAAGAAAACGATTATATCATTGTAGGTAGTTCGCAAAAAATTGTAAAGTTGAGTGGTGCAGTTAAACGCAATGCGAGTTTTGAATTATTGCCAAACGAAAACTTAGCCGATGTAATTGCTTATGCAGGTGGCTTACAAGCCAATGCCTATGGTGCAGCTTTGCAAGTGCGCCGCATTGAAAATAAAGAAATCAAATTAATGGATGTTAATTTTGATTCATTGCAAAAAAAGAATGTAGATTTTAATTTAAAAAATGGCGATGAAATTTTGGTGCGCAGCAGCGTAAACGAAGTGTTGAATAAAGTTTCCATTCAAGGTGCTATCAATTTCCCTGGTGAATATCATTTTACTAAGGCAAGTACCATACAATCTTTGGTGCAAATTGCTGGCGGTTTAAAAAACAATAGCCAAAACGATTGGGCTTATATTGTACGTACGCAAGCCGATTTAAGTAAAGCATATTTAAAAGTAAATTTAAAAGATGCCATTACAGGTAATACGAATGCCAATATGCCATTACAGCCATTAGATGTTTTAGTAATTTATAATAAAGCCGATTATTTAGACAGTACAAGTATTGAAGTATTTGGTGCAGTGCGTAAGGCAGGGCCGCAAGCATTCACAGCAGGTTTAACCTTAGGAGATGCCTTGCAAAATGCAGGAGGCTTGAGTTTAAGTGCAAGCAATAGCCGCATCGAATGGTCGCGCCTTTCTTATTTTTCACCAAACTACAAAATGGGTGAAGAAATAAAAGTATTGGTCGATACCATTCGTTTCGATTCAAAAGAAAATTATTTGACCGAAGCCAATGCTAAAATTAAACTGCAACCTTTCGATCAAATTTTTATTCGCAACATTCCGGAGTTTAGTAATTATGGCGTGATAGAAATAACTGGCGAAGTTAAATACCCAGGTAAATATCCGCTCTTACAAAAAGACGAAAAAATTTCAAGCATTGTTAAACGTGCAGGTGGCTTAACGCATTATGCCTTTCCAGAAGCGGCTACTTTTTACCGACCTAATTTACCGGGCAATTACATTGTCATTAAATTAAAGAAAGCCATAAAATTTAGTTGGAACCGCAATAATTATTTATTAAAAGATGGCGATGTGTTGAACGTACCATTAACGCCAGATTTAGTAAGTATCAAAAGCGATGCATTGAACTATACCGAAGTAAATAAAGTAGCACAAGTCAATGCGCCCTATTTATCTGGCCGTAGGGCAGGTTATTATATTCGTAATTATGGTTCGGGCTTTTCAGATAATGCATGGCGCCGTAAAACTTATGTCATTCAACCGAATTCAAAAATTAACAGAACCAAACGCGTTTTGTTTTACCCTATATATCCACGCATCAGTAAAGGTTCGGTTATATATGTTGTCACTAAACCGCAAAAGATCAAAGCCGATAAGAAAAAAGCAGAAGAACCATTCAACGTCAATAAATTTGTCGAAAACTTTACCACCAAAGTAATGGGTATTGCTACCATGTACATCTTAATTAAACAAATTAAATAAGCATGCAAACACCAGAGATACAAAACGACGAAATTTCTTTAAAAGAATTGGTGCAAAAAGCTGCGGAATGGTTTGCTTATTTTAAAAGTAAGTGGAAAATCATTTTCTTGGCAGGCATACTTGGGGGTATATTGGGTTTGGGTTATAGTTTTATTAAAAAAACAATTTACACTGCAAAGCTCAGTTTTGTGCTAGAAGAAAAAAGTGCTGGTGGTGGCGGTTTGTCTTCCATAGCTGCACAGTTTGGTTTAGGTGGTATTGGAGGTGGCGATGGAGGTGTTTTTTCTAGTGGCAATATGATTGAATTACTGAAGTCACGCTTTTTAATAGAAAAAACATTATTGAGTTCTGTAAACATAAACGGCAAATCCGATTTGTTGATTAACCGTTATATTTATTTCAACAAGCTCGATCAAAAATGGGCGAAGAAAATTAATTTAGTTGGTTTAAAATTCACAACTGCAGACCGAAGCCATTTTACTTTACAACAAGATTCTATTTTAGGTGAAATATCAGCATCGCTTATAAAAAATAATGTAGCCATTGCGCAACAAGATAAAAAATTGAGCATCATCAATATCAGTGTTAATAGTACCGACGAAATTTTTGCCAAAATATTTTCCGAAAAACTCATCGAAACCGTAACCGATTTTTATATCGAAACCAAAACTAAAAAGTCGCGCGGCAATGTAATTTTATTGCAAAACAGAGCCGACTCGGTGCAACGCGAATTAAATACTGCCTTATATGGTCGTGCCCAATTTGGAGACCAAAACATGGGACTCATTCGCCAACAAGCTGCCGTGCCAAAATTAAAACAAGAAATGAAGGTACAAATGCTAGGCACCTTATATGGCGAATTAGTTAAGAATTTAGAATTTGCTAAGTTAACGTTGATGCGTGAAGAGCCATTAGTGCAAATAATCGATCAGCCTATTTTACCTTTACCTAAAGAGCGTTTAGGAAAATTAAAAGCCATCATAATGGGGGCTTTGTTATTAGGCTTTTTTAGTTTATTAGCTTTGTTAGGGAAGAAGGTTTGGCAAGGGATAATTAATTAGTGTGGTCCAGACCGACGAGGGGTATTTGCAATTCAGTGTAAATAGTTAAAGTGTTGATAATGAGCACTTATTTGAAGTGTAAGTTTCTTTCAAATCTCAAAAATTCAATCAAAATAAAGGTAGTTGGTGCGCAGTTTGGTGCGCAGTTTGGTGCGTTGGTTTTAATTAATTCATTGGCTTCAAAAATATTTATACACATCACTTTTCAATATGCATAAAATAATCGATTTGCCAAAAATATTAGATCCAAGAGGAAATCTTACATTTTTACAAAATCCAGATCAAATACCATTTAAGATTCAGAGAGTTTTTTGGACCTATGATGTTCCTGGAGGCGATTGTAGAGGAGGGCATTCATACAAGAGTCAGGAAGAAGTGATTATTGCACTCAGCGGAAGCTTTGATATACTTGTTACAAACAGAGATGGATCTAATAATCGTTATACTCTTAATAGGTCTTATTATGGGTTGTATTTGCCTCCAAATACATGGAGACAAATGTTAAACTTTTCAACTAACGCAATTAGTTTGCATTTGAGTAGCATGAAATATAAAGAGGATGATTATATCAGAGAATTTAAAATATTTAAAAATGACCAATCCAACGGTTTTTGATTGTAGTTTAATTTATCTCCCAAAAATTGGAAACAGAAATGGGAGTATCACTTCGATAAATGGTGAAGTTGAATTACCTAAAGAAATTAAAAGGGTCTTTTATTTGTATGATATTCCTGGCGGTGAATCACGGGGAGCTCATGCTCACAAAGATTGTCATCAGTTTTTGATTGCTGCGAGCGGCTCTTTTGAAGTCGTTTTAGATGACTCAAGCACTAAAAGACAAATATTACTTAATCAACCAAATATTGCTCTTCATATTGTACCAGGGATTTGGGCTTCAGAAGTCAACTTTTCAAGTGGATCAATATGCCTTGTTTTGGCATCTCATACATATGATGAAAATGATTACATCAGAGATTATAAGAGTTACGTAGATTATATTAAAAGTCTCGACTATGGGAATTGAAATACATGCAATTGAATATTATTTGCCGGATAAGATTAGAACAAATGATGAAATTGCTCCACTAATGAGTGGGTGGACTGCAGAAAAGATATTTGATAAAATTGGAATCAATAATCGTCATATATCTGGAAACAATGAAACTGCATTAGATTTAGCCGAAAAGGCTTCTAGAAATCTGCTCTCTAAAATCAAAAATATTGAAGTTGAATGTTTAGTATTATGCACTCAAAGTCCAGATTATTTATTACCTACTGGAGCGTGTATACTGCAAAACAGACTCGGCTTGAAAACCTCAACAATGTGTTTTGATTTTAATCTTGGATGTTCTGGGTACATTTATGGTTTGGCAATTGCAAGAGGTTTAATTCTAAGTAATACTGTTAATAACTGTTTATTGGTAACAGCGGATACCTATTCTAAATATATAGCTGAAGATGACGGGGGAAATATGGCATTATTTGGTGACGCAGCCACCGCTACATTTTTAATAAAATCAAGTTCTAAAGAGATTTTAAAATTTCAATTTGGGACAGATGGATCAGGTGCAAATAATCTGATTGTCAATGGAGGAGGAGTTAAGTCTATTTACAATCAGAATGTTTTTCCAAGATTATCAATGAATGGCCCAGCTATTTTTGATTTTACAAATTTGGCAGTACCTGATTTGGTAATGTCTACATTAAAAGAAAATAAATTGACAATAAATGAGGTAGATTATTTTATTTTTCATCAAGCGAATAAGTTTATATTGAAACATCTAAGAAATAAATTGAAGATTCCTGATGAAAAATTTATTATAGATATTGAAGATTATGGTAATACTGTTTCTAGCACTATTCCTATTGTAATTGCTAATAAACAAAATCAAGACATTGATTTTTTTCAAAATAAAACTGTTATGCTCGTTGGTTTTGGCGTAGGCTATTCTTGGGGAGCAGTAATTTTAAAAATGTAAAAATGATGGAAAAAACAATATTTCTAACTGAATTCTCTAAGTTAATAGACTCTGATGTTGAATTAACACTTGATACAAATTTAAATACATTGTCAGACTATGACTCCTTAACTCAAATGAGTATCTGTTCGTGGATATCAGATAAATTTTTAATTACTTGTAATATTTCTGACATTCAAGACTTTCAAACAATTCAAGATTTTTATAATTACACTAATAAATAATGGAATTTACCTTTGATAGTTTTAAAGATAGAGCTAATAGTAAGACATTATCTAAGTGGGAAAAAATTGGATTTCCCGATGGGTATCGCAAGGGTGTAGAGTTTGCAATATTTGAGGATATATCATTTAAAACACAATTAGCTACTGCGGGGTCAGTTCTTGATATTGGATGTGGATGTAGCGAATTAGTTGAATATATTATTTCTTTTTCACAAAATAGTAAACAGCAACTTTATCTAGTGGATTCACTGGAGATGTTGAGTAATATTGATGCGAAATGTTTGAATGGCAAGATCCACTTGGTGCCTGGTAAGTTTCCAGATAAAGAAGTATTGATGAAGCTTGCAGAAGCTTCTTTTGATGTTATCATTGTTTATAGTGTGATACAGTATGCATTCATAAGCCAAAGTGTTTTTGGTTTTATACATGAATGTATTAAACTATTAAAGCCTGGTGGTCACTTGCTGATTGGTGATATACCGAATTATCAAGCCAGAGAAAGGTTTTTAGATTCTGAGAAAGGCCGTGAGTTTCTTTCTAAAGCTCCTCAAGTAGATAATACGATTAATCTGCAGCACGAGAATTTTGAGAGGATCGATGATTCAGTAATCATTTCATTGCTTTTTCGATTCAGAAACTTTGGTTGTGAAACTTATTTATTACCTCAACCAGAAGCATTGCCATTTTCTAATCGACGAGAGGATATTTTAATCATTAAACGCTGAGATTTATGAAAGAGAAAAAATTAGTTCTATTTGGCGATAGTGCATTTGCAGAGATTGCTTACGAATATTTTACCTACGATTCTGAATATGAAGTTGTTGCATTTACGGTTAGTAAGGAGTATTTAAAAAAGAAAAGCTTGTTCGGCTTACCCATAGTTGCTTTTGAAGAGGTAGAAATCTTGTATCCACCTACACAATATGATATGCATATTGCATTGGTATATAATTCCTTGAATAGAGTAAGAAGGCAATTTTATCTGAATGCAAAGGCCAAAGGGTATAGGTTGGCAAATTACGTAAGCTCAAAATCATTTTTATGGCGAAATGTAGAGATTGGAGATAACGTATTCGTTTTTGAGGACAATACAATTCAGCCTTTTGTGAAGATTGGTTCAAATAATGTTTTTTGGAGTGGAAATCATGTCGGCCATCACTCTGTAATTGGTTCTCATAATTTTATTTCTTCTCATGTTGTTATTTCTGGATTTTGCAATATTGGAGATAACAATTTCTTTGGTGTCAATTCAACAATGGGTAACAATTTGAATGTTGGGTCAGACTGCTTAATTGGTTCTTTTGTGCATATTGTGAAACATGTTATAGATGGAGCTTTAATGAGAGGCACACCTACGATTGTTGATGAGAAGTCGACTTGGACTAAATTGGGTATAGATAAGCTATGAAATTTGAGAAAAAAGGGTTAATTCTTTCACCTAATAAGACTGACTGGTGGCAGCAGTATTATGCTATATTGCCAACACCCTATTTCATAGAACACTTGGGAGTGATTAGAGTGTTCTATGCAACAACCTGTGCAAATAAGTTTGGACGGCTTGCTTTTGTTGATATTAATTCGGAAAGGCCGTTTGAGATTGTAAATAAATCAGAGGGATTTGTTTTAGATATTGGTAATGATGGGGCATTTGATGATTGTGGAGTTAATCCTTCTTCAATTATTAAAATTGAGAATAGGTACTTTCTATATTATGCAGGTTATCAAAGGCATTTCAAAACTCCGTATTCGATTCTTTCTGGTGTAGCTGTCAGTAATGACTTGACATCATTTTCGAGGCTTAAGAATACGCCAATTTTAGAGAGAACCAATGATGAGCTTAGTTTAAGATCGGCGCCTTCGGTAATAAGACTCGGGACTAGATTTTATATGGTTTATGTATCTGACCTTGGTTGGCAGGAAATTGGAGGTAGTTTATTTAAGGATAAAAGGATGCCTACATACTGTTTGAGAAGTGCTGTTTCATCAGATGGAATCAATTGGGACGTAAATCCAGATCCTATTGTTTACCCAACCGATGATAATGAGTTTGGTTTTGGAAGACCTTATCTATACAATGAAGGGGATATTTTTTATCTTTTTTATTCAATTAGGCGAAAAAATATTTCTTATAGAATGGGTTATGCTATATCAATAGATAATTGTAAAACATGGGTTCGTAAAGACAAGATAGAGGGGTTAGATATTTCACCAAGCGGATGGGATAGTGAAATGATATGCTATGGGGCTCCAGTAAAGGTTGAACAAAAGACTTTTTTATTTTACAATGGTAATAATAACGGTGAGACAGGTTTTGGATACGCAGAATTAATCGACTTATAAAATGATTACTGTAGAAAGATATTCGGAAAAACATAAGTCTTTATGGGATTCATTCATTACTGAATCAAAAAATCAATCCTTCCTTTTTCGAAGGGATTTCATGGACTATCATGCAGATAGATTTACTGATTATTCTTTAATGATTTATGATGAAAAAAAACTTGTTGCAGTTGTTCCAGCGAACGTAAATGATGATCAGTTGATTAGTCATCAAGGGTTATCTTATGGAGGCATTCTATTTGAAAATCAAATAAGACTATCTGAAACTATTGATGTGGTTAAATGCGTATTGGAGTATCTTAATAAACATAGTATACAAATATGGGAAATTAAGCTAATACCTAGAATGTATCACTCAAGACCTTCAGATGAGCTAGATTGGATTTTGTTTAAATTAAATGCCAAATTAATCCGTAGAGACACTGCACTTACAATTGATAATCGAACATTTCATTTGTCTTACCAGGAAAGGAGAAAAAGGTCAATTAAGAAAGCAGCAAAGAGAAGTATTCAATTGAAAAAAGGGTTTGAAGAGATTGCACCTTTTTGGACAGAAGTCCTTGTGCCTAACCTATTATCTAAGCATGGAGTTAGACCAGTACATACGCTTAAAGAGATAGAGCTTCTAGCATCTAGATTTCCTGAGAATATTCAACAACATTCTATTTATTTAGATGGCAATATTGTGGCAGGCTGTACAATGTTTTTAAATAATACTGTAGCACATGCGCAATATATATCAGGAACAGATATTGGGCGTGATGCCGGGTGTTTAGATTTCTTATTCGATTTCTTAATAAAAGAAGAATATATAAAATACAATTATTTTGATTTTGGTATTTGTAATGAGCAAGGCGGTGTCTTGATAAATAAGGGTTTGTTAGACTGGAAAGAAGGCTTTGGAGCCAGAACAATTGGTCATGACTTTTATCAAATACATACAAGTAAATATCATATGTTAAATAACTACATGTCTTAATTATGAAAATCCCATTTTTGAATTTTGAACCAACACACAAAGAAATAAGGAAAGAGATGCTTTCTGCATTTGAGGATGTGTATGATAGTAATTGGTATATACTTGGAAAAAAACTTGAACTTTTTGAGAAAGAATATAGCCTCTTTAATGATGTTAATCATACGATAGGTGTTAGTAATGGTCTAGATGCTTTACA
Source organism: Flavobacterium sp. (assembly GCA_024644655.1). Taxonomy (GTDB): domain Bacteria; phylum Bacteroidota; class Bacteroidia; order Flavobacteriales; family Flavobacteriaceae; genus Flavobacterium. Next base: position 14,725 of record JAHEHJ010000101.1, on the reverse strand, counting down.
ACTTTCATTAAAAATAGCCGGGATAGAATCTGGTGACGAAGTTATTGTGCCATCAAATACTTATATCGCAACTTGGCAAGCGGTTTCTTTCTTGGGCGCTAAACCTGTACCTGTAGAGCCTAATATTTATACGTTTAATTTAGATCCTGATAAAATTGAGGCAGCTATAACAGCGAAGACCAAGGCAATTATGCCTGTGCATTTATATGGGCAAGCCTGTGAGATGGATAGGATCCTGGAGATAGCACGAAAGCATAACCTGAAAGTGATAGAAGATAATGCCCAGGCGCAAGGCGCAACGTTCAATGGAAAGCTGACTGGCAGTTTTGGTGATATTAATGCAACCAGTTTTTACCCAGGTAAGAATCTGGGTGCTTTAGGCGACGCAGGAGCTATTACAACGAATAGCGATGATTATGCGCAAAGAGCAAAGCGATTAAGAAACTATGGATCTGAAAAGAAGTACTATAACGAAGAAATTGGTTATAACATGCGTTTAGATGAGTTACAGGCTGCGTTATTATCTGTAAAGCTTAAGTATTTACGCGAGTGGACCAGTCAAAGGCAACAAATTGCGGCTTGGTATGATGAGTCTTTAAAGGCAGTGGGAGATTTGATATTACCCAAAGTTGCTCCTAATGCCACCCATGTATATCACCTTTATGTAGTCAGAACGAGTAGGAGGGATGAATTGCAAGACTATCTAACTGAAAATGGAATTGGAACATTAATACATTATCCTATCCCTCCACATCTACAGAAAGCGTATGATTTTATGAGTTTTGATCATAAAAAATTTGAAATATCTAAAAAATTGGCAAACTCCTGTCTTTCTTTGCCACTTTATCCAGGGTTAGATAATCAAAAAATTCAATATATATCTAAATTGATCACAAAATTTTATAAATAAAATTTTTATAAATTTGAATCCAAATAAAAATGTAATTTATAAAACTTTTAAATTGGGATTTTCTCAATTAATTGTTTTGATATTTAGTGTATTAAGGACCAAGGCAATTGCAATATTTTTCGGAGTAAATGGTATAGGCTTATTTACAGTTTTTCAGAATTTCCAACAGTTAGTTGCATCAATCTTCAGTTTTGGTATGCCAATTGTTGGTGTGAAAGATATGAGTAATCTCAATACAGGGGATACCTACAAATTAAAAATTTATGCATTTAAATTTGTTTTACTTAATTCAATATTAAGTTTTGGTGTAACTATATTTCTTTTACTAGTCACTTTAATCTTTAAATTAGATGACACTTTTTTTAGAGATAAAATTAGTGCTATTTGTGTTTCTCTTTCAGTGGGTCTTCTGTTGGTGTATAATGGGCTGATAGCTGTATTTCAATCAATTGGGAGAATAAATACAATCGCTAAATCTATGGTATTTGGCAATTTTTTAGGGTTTGCTTTTTCTCTACCTTTATTTTACCTTTTAGGGTATTATTCAATTTCTCTTAGTTTGTTAATTCAAGCTGTAATTTCTGTTTCTACCATACTTTTTTTTGATTTTAAAGGGATAAAAACTAACTACAATTTACATAGATGTAAGATTAGAGAATTAATTACTTTCTCAAAAAAAATATTTAGAAAAGGCATATTTTATGCTTTGACAGCTGGAATTGGATTACTTGTTCCGTTTATTTTAAGAGCTTTTGTGTACAATCAAGGGTCATTAACAGACCTTGGTTATTTTGGCGCTCTCTATCAAGTGACTTTTTCTTACACTGGAATTATGTTTACAGTTATGGGCACAGAGTTCTTTCCAAGAATTAGTGCTATTTCAAAAAAATATAACTTGGAAATAAGTGACGCATCTAACAATCAAATATATTTAACATTGTTGGTAATAATACCTCTGATGTTTATTTTTTTGGTATTTAATAAAACCATTATTACTTACTTATTTTCGAATCAATTTCTACACATAAATAATTATTCAATGATTGCTGGAATAATTAATCTTTTGAAAGCAGTTTCTTGGGTTTTAGCATATGTTTATATGACAAAATTCAACCCCAAAAATTATTTAGTCCTAGAAATTTTAAGCGGTCTAATTTCTATCTTTTTAGGTGTAATTTTATACAGGTATTTTGATTTTTTAGGACTTGTAATATCATTGATTTTATCTAACTTAATGTATTTGTTAATTTTAATATTTTTATTAAAAAGAGATGATTTTCTTAAATTGTCAAATGGCAATTTAACTCTCCTATTGGGTTCTATACTTATTTATATTTCTTTGTTGTTGTTTAACTCATACGGGTTTCAAAAGATATTTTTTTTATTAGCCATTTTGTCGGTTGTCTTGGTAGTGATTTTATTAATTCGATATCTGCATCTTAACCTCAAGAATGAATATTGATTTGAGAATTTTGTTAGTTGGTGATTATAGTGCTGTCCACTCAAACTTGGCGTTTTCACTAAAAAAGTTAGGTTATAATGTAGATTTAGCAAGTTCTGGGGATAACTTTAAAAACTTTGCCAGAGATATTGATTTGAGTCCGCCGAAAATAAGATTTTTACCAACATTTCTAACCAGAATTTACATCGAGTATAGGTTTTTGAGAGATTTGAAATATTATGATATAATACAAGTTGTAGGGCCAGGAATTTTTTCGAGATACCATTTCATTAACCCATATAAAGAATTATTAAAAAAAGGAAAAAAAACATTTGTTTACGCATGCGGAGATGATTTTAGATATTGGGAAGCTTATCGTCACGGGAAATATAGGTATTCGCCACACAAAGACTCATTGTCTTTAGATTATGTCTCCCAAAAAAGTCCTTGGGAATATGGACGCTATATGAAATATTCTTTATTTCTTGAAAATAGTGTTACGGGAATTATTACAGCCGGCATCACTTATAAGATTGCTTATGAAAACCATCCAAAATATTTAGGTAATATTCCCTTTCCTGTTGTACTTAACGATAATTTCAATTTACGGAATATTAAATTTAATAATCCGTATTTTTTTATCCATGGCAAACAAAAAAATAGATATGGAGTCAAAGGAACTTATTACATTGAGCAAGCTTTTGAGAAATTAAAAGTATTGCTTAAAGATAGGGTGTTCTTTGAAGTATATGAAAATATACCATTTATTGAGTACTTGAAATTACTTGAGCGAGCTGATGGGATATTTGATCAAGCAAGTTTTTTTGATCCTGGCATGAATGCACTTATTAATATGCAAAATGGTAGACTTGTTTTTGGTGGATGTGAGAGAGAGTTTCTAACACATGCTGAAATAGATTATGAACCTTTGATAAATATATTACCTGATGTGGATAGTATAGTGAATACAGTTATGGATCTAGTAAATAATCCAGAACGAATGTTAGCTATCAGAAAGAATGGCTTTCGATATGTTTCTGAAAAGCATAATGCTTTAGAAGTCGCTAGAAAATTTATTAAGACATGGAGTGGAGAATTAAATTAACCCACGTGTTTCGTTACTTGTTGGTGGCAATTGTTTTTATTTTTACATTCATTAGGATAATTCCCAAATTTAGTGTTTTAGGGAGAGATTTTTTTTCAACTTTAGATAGTTACCCAAATGATATCGCGGATGGTTATGGCATATATTATTACGTAGGCTTATGGTTGGGATATTTTGAATTCGATTTTATATATTTTTGGCTTTTTATTTCAATTTTATTGAGTATTTCACTTGCTGTTTTTTTGAAAAAAATATTAGATTATAATCAAGCAGGTAAGATTTATTCTTTATTAGTTTTATTCGTAATTGGTTTCACTTTACCATGGTTTGGTTTTCAAAATTATAGATATGGAGCTGCACTTTTAATTTTGTTTTCTGCATATTTTATAGTTTCCAATATTAAAAAATCGCTCACAGCCTTTTTTGCATGCTGTATTCATCCTTTAGCAATACTTTGGGTTGTTTTTTATTTTATAATAGAAAAGCTAAAGAATAAATTATTGTTGGCTGGGTTTTTATTGTTATTTGGTTTTTTCTATTTCAATTATAGTGAAGATATTAATTTTTACATTCTTGGGTTGTTGAAATATGATATGTATGCAGGCGATTTGATCAAATATTCTGAAAGTGAAACACAAATATTCGTTCCGTTCGTTAGATGTTTTTTGTTTTTGATTGTTAGTCAATTTGTATTGAAGGGATTAGCTTCGTATAAATTTTTTTATATAACTTTTTTTTATTTCATTACCGTTTATTTCACCCCTTTTCATGGTAGATTATTGCCGGGTGTTTACATTTACTTATTGATTTTACTTACAAAGCAAGAGTCAATAAGTAATATAGGGTATTTTGTAGTTTTTTCTATGTTACTCGGTGATTCAGTTAATGCTTTTTTACAAATGTTATATAATGGATAATAAATATTTTCTTGTTATTTTTAGTCCCTCCAATAATGGCGGTGTTAGGGAAGTAAGTGACTCACTTTATCAGGGATTTAACGAATTAAATACTGTTGAATCGGTAATAATTTATTCACATAAACAAGCAATTAAATTTATTATAGAACATTGGAAAGAAAGAAAAAATATTATTTCAATTACATCTTTGAATTATGGCTTCTATAATATTTTTTTTAAAAAAAGTGTATTTATTTTACACGGATATCCCTACAGAAGACATCTTTCATTTTTCAGTTACTATAAAAATATATTTGGACATTTTTATATTTCTATTTTCTCAAACAAAGTAATTGCTGTTTCTAGACTGACTAAGTATGTATGGGAAAACCACCTTGGCTTAGCTGTTGACAATGTTATTTATAATCCTTTCACAAATGGCTTATTAGATGTGAAGGTGTCGAATAGTAATATTTTTTCTTTTAATAAGGCTGGAGTGAAAAATCTAGTATATGTTGGCAGACTAGTTGCTTCAAAGAACATTCTATATATTTTAAAGGCTGTTAGTTACTTGCGTAATAATTACAAGCAAAAAATAGTTTTCCATATTGTGGGAGAAGGTCCAGATCGCATTGAATTGTTGAATAAATATTTTCATACGGACAATGTTTTTCACGGTTATATAGATAGTAATCGAAAATTTGAAATCCTGAAAGGTTCTGATGCTTTCATTTCACTAAATGAAGGCGAGCCTTTTGGTTTAACTTCATTAGAAGCTGGATATTTTAACTTAAACTGTGTTCTTCCAATCGTAGGGGGGCATTTAGAATTTATTGCTAGCAATAAATTGTTCCTTGTAAACAATATTAATTGTGTAGAAGAAATTGCAGATCAAATACGATTAGCATTTGAAAGTTTGTCTAAATCTAATGCAATTATAGATTTATCAACTCACGCTTCAAAGACAGTAGCTTTAAAGTATTTAAATTTATTTCATGAATATACTTTGGATAACTAAAGTTAATTCAGATGTATTAACTGGAGGAACAAAAGTTAGTTGGCATTACAGAAATGAATTAGCTGTTAACAATGAGTTAATTTGTATTAGCCGATATAATCATGAAAAAAAAATGTTTACGAGGTCTGCATTCTTGTATCAAATTTTCAAACTTAGAAACAAAAAGTTTGATTTAGTTATTTTTGATGATCATTATGCAGTTCTTAGTTTTTTTTTCAAAAAGTATTTGACGATACAATTTTATCACGGAAATTGGCCTAAACTAATGTTTAATTCTGTCAACTACTTTATTAAAGGATGTTATCTTTTTCCTCAGTATTTATTTGGTTTTATTTTCTCTAAGTGCATTGTTTTTGTAAATCCATATTTTAAAACGTATTTCAGTTTTCTAAACCCCAACTCTCTTGTACTATTTAATCCCGTAATTAAAAAAAATGGTTATAAAGTAAGTGGGAGGAATATGAAGCATGTCCTTCTTGTTGGTAATGTAGACTATCGAAAATATGGGAAGTTTAAAAAATATTTGGAAACTTGGGGTACAGGGGATTTTGAATATCATGTTTTTGGTAAAATCATTGATGCCAAATTAGCCAAAGAGCTTGAAAAATATGATAGTGTTAAGTTAATGGGCTATACAGAATCTATACCCTATTTAAATTACGGAATTCATATTAGCTTTAGTTCAGCAGAGAATTTGCCTTTGTCTCTTTTTGAGGCATTACTTGAGAATTGTATATGTGTTTACCCAAGATCCGATAATTATAATTTTGCGGAACTTTCAAATGTTGTTAATTTTTATGATTCTGTAAACGAAATCCAGGCAATTTTAAAAAATTCCAAAACGACCAAATTTAAAAATGATGATCTAGAGTTTATTCCCACATCTTATTTAAGTAATATTGAAAGATTGATGAACAAATTGAATATTAAATGAAGAATATCACTGTAGTTGGAAAAAATTCAAGTTTATATAAAAAACTTAATTTTAAAAGTGAAAATCAAATTTTCAATGTAAAAGAATTGAGTTTTAGTGATATTGATACATACAGCGGACTCATTGAAAATCCAGTAATTTTTTCTCTTGCTAAAGACATAAATGAAAATATTAACTTCTTAAAAAAGGTCGCTTTGAAGTCAACTGGCAAAATTATCTTGATTAGTTCAACAGCGGCTGAAGTATACGAACATATAAAGTGTTATTCATATCCTAAAAATAAGTATGAAAGTGAACGATTTATATCCTCATTACCGAATTCAATTGTTGTTAGAGTGGGGATCACGGTTGAAAATATAAATTTACTGAAGGGGTTTCATGGTAGAGTTAAAGTTACTATGTATGATGTACTTTTGAAAACTTTATCTGATATATTTATTGAAGAAAGTAATAAAAGAATTATTGATACTACAAGGTGTATTTATTTAAAAGGATCATTAATATTTAAATTATTTCACCATATTCAATTTTTTATTTTTACTCAGAACAAATATCTTTTTTGTTTATTTAGGCCATCTTTAATCTTGTTTAAATTGTTTAAGTATAAAAATTACGGGTATACTTTCATCGCAAATCAAATAAAATGAAACATTATGATCATGTTGTAGTTGGTATGGGGATGTCTGCATTGGGAGTATTAGAAGGTCTTTCTAATGATGACACTTTATCTATTTTAGTTATTGATATTAGTAATAGTGAGGATGAGATTTACTATAAGAATGATTCAAGTTTTAAATTTGGCAAGATAGGTGATGGGGGTAACTCAGACCTATGGCACGGAGTTATTAGTAAAATCACAAATCTAGAATTAGTTAATTATGATGAAAGTTTTGATTTACTTTTTAATTTGTACTACCCTGGCGTTCCAAAAAAAAATAATTTTGATTCCTTTTCTTTTATACCATTTAGACCATTAAGGCCAAAAAAAATTATAAAAGATAAGTTCAATGGAAAAGTAGAAATTTTATATGATTGTTTGAGATATTTTGAATACAATGAGAATTATGTTGAGCTTTATTTTGTTAATAAAACTGTAACAACATCGAAGCTATGGTTGTGCACTGGATCTCAAGGAACATTGAAAGTGCTTAATCAGTCAAAATTACTTAAAGAAACAGAATATTATTTAGATGAACATTTAGTTGGATATTTTGGTCAATCAAAAACTGGAACTATCTCAAGTGATAAAAAAGTTATTTTTACGAGAAAAGGACATAGTAAGAGATTCGTAACGGTCAAACAAGAGGGTGTTAGGTCAATGTATTTAAATATACGTCCAGCTCATTTTGGGTTTAAAAATTTGGAATACGCGTCAAAGTTTAGAAGTTTTTTTGGTCAGTCAACAAAAATAATTATTATAAGATTACTTTCCTTGTTGAATCCTGCTTTAATAATAGAGGCTTTATATAACAAGTTTGGTGTTTCTTTTCCCTCTTCGATCAATAATATTGTTGGTCATGTCGAAATTGAACGTTCGATTAGGTTTGATGTAAAAAGCAATAATTTTTCTTTAAATACAGATAGTATTACACTAACAGCAGAAGAACTAGATATTTTGAAATCTATATTTGGGAGTACTTTTACAAACAATGATTCCATCCCACTCTCTCCAGGCTTGCATTTAATTAATCTAGACAAGTCTATTGGTATTAATTATATAGATGAAGATTTAACCAGTCCGACTCAAGTTAATTCTTCAATTTTCATATGTAGCGGAGTTGCCTTAAAATTAAAGTCCCCAGTGCATCCCACATTTAGCCTTTTAGTTTTATCATATCTAAAAGCAAAAAATATTATTAAAAATAATTTTTAAATAAGGGATGATGAATATTTCTGTACTCATGTCCGTTTACATTAAAGAAAAATCTTTATGTTTAGAGGAATCTTTAAATTCTATAGTAAATCAAACTGCTTTTCCAAATGAAATTGTAATTGTAAAGGATGGGCCGCTTACTGAGGAATTAGAGCTAGTTTTGGATTCTTTTATAGAACGTTTTCCTTCATTATTTAATATAATAAAGCTCGATAAAAATTATGGATTAGGTTATGCTTTGTCAGTTGGTTTAAAATATTGTTCAAATGAGATTATTGCTAGAATGGATTCTGATGATATAAGTGCGCCAGATAGATTTAAGGAACAGTATCAGTTGATGATTGATAAAGAATTTGATATTGTTGGCACAAATATTGAAGAATTCAATAAATATCCGGGTGATCTCTCAATATTTAGGAGATTGCCAGAAAAGGGTTCTGATATTATAAATTTTTCCAAATTTAGAAATCCGTTTAATCATCCTTCTGTAATGTTTCGTAAAACAATTGCTATAAATTCCGGTAATTATAATGCAAATTATTTACTTTTTGAGGATTGGCATTTATTTGTGAGAATGATTCAGAATGGCGCAAAGACTTATAATTTACAAAAGAATTTACTTTACTTTAGGGTTAGTGATAAGATTGATGTCATAAAAAGAAGGAGTGGAATTAAGTATTTAATTAGTGAGTTTAAATTTTCGTTATTTCTATTGACTTCTAAGCACATTAATTTTTTTGAGTGGTTTTTTTACATTATAGCTAAGCTTCCTTTGAGAATACTACCTCCTTCTTTAATTAAGGTTATTTATTACAAAATTGCTAGACAATGAGAGTTCTAATTACAGGAACCTCTGGTTTCCTTGGTGAAATAATTAAGACTGAACTTAGTAAGAATGATGTTTTTGATTTAAATCGTTTTTCTGGTTTTTATCAAGTTGATTTAAGCAAGAATATCCCAGATCTGGATAAAAAATTTGATCTTGTAATACATGTAGCAGGCCTAGCTCATTTAGTTCCTAAGACTAAAAAACAAATTGAACAATTTTATAAAGTCAACGTATCTGGCACCTTTAATCTTTTAGAAGGTTTAGATAGATCATTCTTACCTAAGATGTTTGTTTATATTAGTTCTGTTGCAGTTTATGGTGAGACAAATGCTGAATTGATAAATGAGGAATCAGCTCTTAAAGCGGATGATCCCTACGGAAAAAGTAAAATTGATGCTGAGAAATTGGTTTTAAATTGGTGCGAAAGAAATAATATTACTTGTACCATTTTACGTTTGCCTTTATTAGTTGGTTCAAATCCCCCAGGTAACCTTGGTGATATGATTAATGGAATAAAAAGTGGGTATTATTTCAACATAGGAGGCGGATTTTCGAAAAAAAGTATGGTTTTAGCAGTTGATGTTGCAAAGTTTATATTAAAAGCAGCTGAGATTGGCGGTATATACAATTTAACTGATGGCTACCATCCATCTTTTTTTGAATTATCAAATATTATTTCAAAGCAATTAGGAAAAAAAACACCTATGAATTTGCCGAAGCAAATTGCTATTTTAATTGCCTTTGCTGGAGATTTTTTGGGAAAGAAGTCTCCATTAAATTCTGTGAAGTTGCGTAAAATCACTTCAGATTTAACTTTTGATGATTCTAAAGCTAGAAAAGCGTTTGGATGGAATCCCACAGCGGTTTTAAAAGGCTTTAAAATTTCAAAAACGTATTAATGACACGTACTTTTGATATTTTATTTTCATTTATTGGCTTAGTTTTTTTAAGTCCGATCCTGATGGTATTAATTATCATTGGATATTTTGATACCGGTTCCCCTATTTTTCGTCAAGAACGTGTAGGTAAAAGCATGAAACCGTTCCGTTTAATGAAGTTTCGTTCCATGCATGTCAATGCACCATCGGTTGCGACTCATTTGGCTAACGCTAGTTCAATAACATCCTTTGGTAGTTTCTTGCGCAAATCCAAATTGGATGAACTACCCCAGTTGTGGAATGTATTTGTGGGTGATATGAGTTTGGTTGGTCCTCGTCCTAATTTATTCAATCAAGAGGAACTGATTCATGAGCGTGATTTGCGTGGAGTGTATACTGTACGTCCTGGCATTACTGGCTTAGCGCAAATCAATAAAATTGACATGTCCACACCCCAACTCTTGGCAGAAACAGATTCCAATATGATTATAAGGTTTAATTCATTTGTTTATTTCAAATTAATTTTCCTCACTATTTTTGGTAAAGGTTTTGGAGATAGAATAAGGTGATATTTACTTGAAAGTTTTTATTTTTTATTTTTATAAAATTTTGATATTTGTTAGTTTGTAAATTTTAAACAAGAATTTAGACGGCTTTTTCAATAAATTATGTTCAGAGAGAATATCCATTTATTTCGGGGAATTTCAATTATTTTTGTAGTTTTTTCTCATTGCTACAACTTAGGTGTTTGTTTATTCGGTGAAAATGACAATAGTATTGCAACGACATTCAGAATGTCAATCTCCGGATCAAGTTCTTTCTTTGTTTTTATTTCTGGTTTTCTTTTTTTATCAATTTATAAGGCTAATCAAGAGTACAAACAATTTATATATAAAAAAATAAAATTTGTATATCTTCCTTTCCTAATATTCATATCACTTGATTTAGTTTATTTGATTTTTCGTATAATCTTAAGTTTCATTTCAAATAATTCTAAATACATATATTACTGGGATAGGATATTGAATTTTGATTTTTATTCAACCTATTTCAATGGCAATTCATTTATAACGTTTGGTATTTTGTGGTATATTCCATTTATAATGATCGTTTATTTGCTATCACCTATTTTCTTATTTTATAGTCAGTGTAAATTCAAAATTAAAATATCGATATTATTAATTAGTTTCTTAGTATCTTTTATGATATTTAGAAGTGGTCAAGCTAATACTCTCTTATTATTTCACAATCTGATATATTTTTTACCCTTTTATTTATTAGGGATTGTATTTTATCAAATTGAAGATAAAATTTATTTAAATGTGGGCTCCTTCCATTTGTTAGCTTTATTTTTAGTTTCATTGATATTAGGAATGATTAATTTTACTTTTTCTAATATTTTGATGAAGACTTATGATTTAATGATGATACAGAAAATATTATTATGTTTAGTATTTATTGTCATTTTGAGGATATCAAAAAATGAATTTCCACTATTACATACATTAGCTGATTTTAGTTTTGGAATTTATTTTGTTCACCCAATAGTACTTCTTCTTGTTGAGCAATTTATTAAATACTTGCATATAGCATACAAGTCTGATATATTTCTGGTTTATTTCTTCATGTCCACTTTTGTACTTATATCTTCATTAGTTATTTCAATGTCTATTCGGAAACTTTTAGGCGCAGGAAGTAAGTACTTTATTGGCATTTAATGTAGTGAAAAAGAAAAATCATTTACTATGCATTATTTGGTAATTTATTGTTTAAGATTATATTATCTTAATCTTATACTTCAAGTTTAGTTGTTCTTTTACTAGATTTAAACAATAGTATTGACATGTCAACACCTCAACTCTTAGCACAAATGGATGCAGAGATGATTCATGGGTTCTCAACCTTGAAGTACTTCAAGTACATCTTTCTTACTGTATTTGGCAAAGGGTTTGGAGATAGGATTGTTAAAGACGTATCCAATCCAGTAACCCGTTCTTAGTCCTTTAGAGAGATATAGTTTCTAAAAATGTCGACACCCACGACATTCTGGGCATATTCTAGCCGCATTTACTAGGTCATCTCTTAGTTATGAGTTGCAAAATGCTCTTGTTTGCAACATTCCATTCATTTTTATAAAATTATTTTGTTTTAAAATATTATTTATCACTACATTTGTAGAGCACAATTATACATAGCAATTCAAATCTTTTAAAAATAATATGTCAGAATAAAAAAAATTCTATGTATTTCAGAAATTTTGTTTATCTTTGTACTGTTGAGAAACACTTTATTACAATTAACCAATAAAATATGGACAAGCAGTTTAATAGTAAACCAAATGAAGATAGAGCACTTTTCCTTGCAGAAAAGGCTGATAGATTTACTATTGAACTGAGTTCAGGACTGTTGATGCGCAGGTATTACAGGATAGAAGGTTTTCCAGAAGATCATTCATTTATGGTAGAACCGGCTTTTGATGCAGTTGCAGAAGAGCTTGAATCCATCAAGCGCGAGTTTCAGTATAGGGCCAAGGCAATTGTTGACTTGTATGCGATAGAGCTTACGTCTAAGACAACATTTGGAGAGTTGATGATACAACGGACAGAACATCTTATATGTATGGAACAGTTACTCAAGATTAAGAACTTGAAGTACTGGCTTTTTCAGGCAACTCACGCTAAGAGTAAGGAGCGCTATGATATGATTAAGGCGAATTATATTAATGAATTTGGCCAGAAGACAATTTATAATAAGAACATAGGAAATGTAGATCTGACCCTCATAGACCTAGTTGTGAAAGTATTCAAACTCCTCGGCTATGAAGTTATTGAAATGGATATCAATAAAAAATGGCATTTATTGGTGATAAGAAATCAGCAGAAACATACTGTTGAAGTGATAACAGACGATAGAAAACAAATAATGGATGTTTTCATTACCATGAGTCTTTGGAAAAAATACCAGCAGAGTAATCTGTGATTTTTTTTGCCCAATTTTAAGTATAGAAGAAAAATTAATCAGACAAATAAATTAAAACCAAAAAAAATGAATAAAACACTAACGCCATCGCAGTTCTTAGAACAGCGTTTAACAGATATCCCAACGGATATCGCTGACCAGATTAGGCAGCAACATGAGAAATTGAAGGACAAAGAGAAGATGGTCCTCATTATTGAACAATTGATGCAGATTGCTAGTGCCAATAAATGGCAAATCATGCGCAACGAAGGAAGCTTCTATGTGTATATAGGAACGCACTGGCAGAAAGTAAGCGACGATGTCATTGTTGCCTTCATCTGTGAGGTAGCCATTCGCATGGGTTTTAAGGAGACCTCAGTACGCCATTATTCCTTTAGAGAAGGCTTGCTGAAACAATTTCAAATAGCTGGCCTTCGCTTTTTTGAATTAGAGGAAAGTAAGCACATCAAGATCAACTTTAACAACGGTACGTTGCATATTAAAGGTAACGGTGAGTTGGATTTTAGGGACCACAACCTAGAAGATGGCCTTCGCTACATCCTCAATTTTGACTACCTGCCAGGAGAAGATGCACCCGTATTTAAGGAGTATTTGAATAGGGTATTGCCAAATCAATGTAAGCAACTGCCACTGGCGGAGTTTGCTGGATACGCCTTCAGTGATTTAAAGCTTGAGAAGTGCTTGGTGCTTTATGGTTCTGGTGCCAATGGTAAATCAGTCTTTTTTGAAATCATCATCGCTCTGATGGGAGAAGAGAATATATCCAATTTCAGTTTACATGCACTGACGGACAATAGTGGTTATACTCGCGCTAACTTATCAGGGAAGTTGATCAATTATGCATCTGAGTTATCAACTAAAATGAACACTTCGTTTTTTAAAATGCTTGTTTCTGGTGAACCTATTGAAGCGAGACAGATTTATGGCCGGCCTTTCTTACTTCGTCAAGTGCCAAGGTTGATATTCAATACGAATGAACTTCCATTTGACATAGAGCAAAATGACGGATTCTATCGTCGCTTCTTGTTAATCCATTTTGATCAAACCATCTCTGAACAAGAAATGGATCCTGAATTAGCACGAAAAATCATTGCCACAGAATTACCTGGTGTTTTTAATTGGGTTTTGGAGGGATTGAATAGAATTGCATCAGACAAACAGTTTAGTCCATGTGATGCAGTTTCCAATGCTCTTTTAGAATTCAGAGAAGATCACGACCCTATTCGCCTTTTTTTGTCAGAGATCCAAGCTATGCCTCATCATCCTGAAATGACTAAGATGCCACTTAAAATGCTCTACGCACGGTATGTTGATTATTGTAAGGAATTTGGGTATCGAAGCTGTGCTCTTCAAACATTTTCTAAGCGTATTCAAGCTATTGGATACACTATAAAAAGAGCATCACATGGTCGTGATGTAGGAATTCATTCACCTTTTATATTTTCAACTAGAACATTTTAACCCGTTGACATTGGGTTTGAGACTAATGTCTTAATGCCGAGGATGTCGACATAAAACAAAAAAAAATATGTATTTAAAATTTACAGATCGTTCAATGAACATCTACATGCCTCACAGAAGGCGGAAAAAGTCAAAGACTGCAGTTAACTTCTCTAGTCAAGATGCTGAAGTAGAAGAATTACAGAATCGCAGTAACTGGGTTCATGTCAATGATGCCGCAGAAACATCTTTGTTTCGGGATGAAAAAGTATCTGAACTCTATGTAAGGATTCATGGGCTGCATGGATGTCACCAAGGACTCTTGGATCAAGTTCAAGAGTGGATCAATACCCACCATCCCAATAATGATATCAATTGGACTGCCACAAAGCAGTATATAGAACACATTGAATATTGGTCTC
>JAHEHJ010000114.1 GCA_024644655.1 Flavobacterium sp. | reverse complement strand
GGAGTAGGATGTTTTTTTGAAAACATTTTTATATTCTATACCTTTGCCCATTAAATATTTAAAAAAAAGCACTCATTATAATGAAATATGCAGAAAATATATTAGGTACTATAGGGAACACCCCTTTAGTAAAACTAAACAAAGTAGTGGAAGGCATTGATGCTTTGGTATTGGCTAAAGTGGAAACGTTCAATCCGGGAAATTCAGTTAAGGACCGTATGGCACTTAAAATGGTGGAGGATGCTGAAGCAGATGGGCGATTAAAGCCAGGAGGAACTATTATAGAAGGAACATCAGGGAACACTGGAATGGGATTGGCTTTGGCTGCTATTGTAAAAGGATACAAATGTATTTTTGTTATTACCGATAAGCAATCCAAAGAGAAAATGGATATACTACGTGCGGTAGGAGCTAAAGTAATTGTATGTCCAACAGACGTAGACCCTAGTGATCCTCGTTCGTATTATTCGGTTTCTAAGCGTTTGGGTACTGAAATACCGAATTCTTGGTATGTGAATCAATATGATAATCCGAGTAATGCTACAGCGCATTATGAACAAACAGGTCCTGAAATTTGGGAACAAACGGATGGAAAGATAACACACTTTGTTGTAGGTGTAGGTACTGGAGGAACTATCTCTGGTGTGGCTAAATATTTAAAAGAGAAAAACCCAAATGTTAAAATATGGGGAATCGATACTTATGGTTCCGTATTCAAGAAATATCATGAAACTGGTATTTTTGATGAGAATGAAATTTATTCGTATATCACGGAAGGTATTGGAGAAGACATACTTCCTAAGAATGTGGATTTTTCATTGATAGATGGTTTTACCAAAGTGACCGATAAAGATGCAGCTGTTTACACGCGTAAAATTGCATTAGAAGAAGGGATTTTTGTGGGAAATTCAGCAGGTTCTTGTATAAAAGGATTGCATCAGTTGAAAGAACATTTCAAGCCTGAGGATGTGGTTGTGGTTTTGTTCCATGATAGTGGTAGTCGTTATGTGGGTAAGATGTTTAATGACGATTGGATGCGTGAGCGTGGCTTTTTGGAAGAAGAAATCACACAGGCTGTTGATGTAATCAAGGATCATAAAGATAAGCCATTGGTTATTGTTCGTACAGAAGAATTGGTTTCTCATGCCATCGAGCGAATGAAAAAATACAACATATCCCAAATCCCAGTTATTGATACTACAGGATTTGTGGGTAGTTTGGATGAGACCGATTTATTTAGAAGTTATGTGGAGAATAAAGATATAGCGGATAAGCCTATTCGTGAAATTATGGGAAAACCATACCCTGTAGTTCAGGCAGCCACTCCTATTGAAGAAATTTCAAAATTATTTACCAGTACTAATCAAGCGGTATTAGTAGATCTAGGGAATGGAAAACACCATATCATAACCAAGCACGATATTATCAGTTCGATTAAATAGGAATTGTATACGCCAGTAGGTATTAGTCTAGAGTCAAAAAGTAAAGTATTATTATCCTTTGCTTTTTGACTCTTTTTTTATTCCCCAATAAGAACCCCTGATACATTCCATGAACTGAAACTGTTGCCTTCGGGTTGTCCTTGAGGAATTTTAACTTGAAATGTATGTGTACCTGCATCTAAGTCGCCTAGTTCAATATAGATTGGGTTCGTTGCAGTGCCAGGGCACCAATTGGAACGGCTGTAATCTGACGAAGAAAGACCGTTGTTGAAATTGCCTGAAGCAGGATTAAAGAGTCGGTAAGAGCCACAATCTTGACGCCAAGGAATGAAACTGAAAATTTCTTTATGATTTAAAATCAACGTATTTTTTTTAGGTACAAATTCGTCACCGTTTTCCCAGCCACCGTGACCGGTAGTGATGTATCGGAGTTTGGCATTTTTAAGAGGTTTATTAAGTGTAAAAGTCACTTCAAGTCCTTTGTTAGAATTAAACATCGTTCCATATTCTTGTCCGGCCATTTCCATAACGTTGTTCGTACAGAATAGAGGCAAAATTTGTGTAGGCACTGCTTTTGTTTCTTCTTCGTTGTGGATGGTAATATTGGCAGTAACTTTATGTCCTCCTTTATCGTAGTTGCCAATATTGATGCCTATCCAAACTTCTTGATTGGTGAGTAGCGTTCTCAATTCGGATATATCTTGACGGTATACAACTTGTTCTTCCCAGGTCTTGTCTTTGAGTTGGATGTGATTGTATTGCTTGATTCCAAAAGGAGTGTAGAAGCGCATTAATTCAACTATAGGATTGTAGTTGGGAGTAGCAACAACCCCTTGGTATTCTTTACCGTTGCCGTTTGTATAAAGGGGCAATGATTTTACCCCTTTTTTAAGTCCATCCAAGAATGAATTGGATTTGTTGGTTGGGATTAAAAATAATGCTCCTGTACGGTCGTAGGCATCACCGTTGGATTGTTCGGTAACATCTACAAAAATTTGGCTTCCTACTTTGATTTCAGGGATTTTGATTTTTCGTGCTGCAATAGTTCCATTTGCAAAGCGAAAGATACTGTCCGTGGGTTCATCTTTGCTTTTATTTGATTCTTCTGAGAAGTTGATGATTTGATTTTTGAAAAGCGGTATCGTTGTGAAGCGGCTTTTCCAAAGAAGGTCTTTATATGATAGACCGTCTAGTGTTTCTTTTATTTCTGGGATTTTGGGAAACGAATCTACTTTTTCAATCTTAGTTGCTTCTACTGTAAAATTGCCATTACGCACCGTTTCAAGTACCAGTCCAAGATTTTGGCCTAGTAAGCCAGGAGCCCCTTTTACTACAAGCTCATTGGTGTACCATAATTCAATCGTGTTGGAGTTGATGCTGGTTTTTGCTTTTTTGCACAAATGGCCTAGGATAGTTTTGGTTTCTGGGAGTAATTCAAAAGTTTGTTTGGCAATTGTTGTGCTGTCGATTGTAGCACAATATTTTTTTGTACTTAAAGCGGCTATTTGGCTGAAATGGTCGTTGGTTCTGTCTATGATGGTTTGTTCATAGGGGAATTCAGCTTTTTGGTTGATGATTAGTTGCGTCGTGAGCCAAGTTTGGTTGGTGTTGGTATATACAACAATTGCATTTTGAATTTCAATCGGGGTACCGTTGCTGTTTTTCTGATAGGTGATTGCATAGTTTTGACCGAATACAGGTGTTGCTATGCCAAGTAAAATAAAGAAAAGTAATTTTTTCATTACAAAAATGAGTATTATAAAAGTAAAATTCTTACTTTAGTTGAGAAATATGGATTGACATGAAAGAAGAATTTCTTCATTATGTATGGCAATATAAGAAGTTTGCGTTTTCTAACCTAACTACTGTGACTGGTGAATCGGTTATTTTGCGTAATGTTGGCTATTATTTGCAGCAGGCAGGCCCTGATTTTTTTAATGCTCAATTGATAATTGGTGGGCAGCGTTGGGCAGGGAATGTAGAAATGCATTTAAAGTCTTCTGATTGGTATTTGCACCAACATGAATTGGATCCTAAATATGACACAGTTATTTTGCATGTTGTTTGGGAACACGATGTGGATGTGTATCGAAAGGACAATACCGTATTGCCTGTTTTAGAGTTGCGGCATTATGTGTCTGAGGAGACATTGTCTAATTATTATGCTTTGACGGTGCCGAAGACTTGGATTTATTGTGAGCAACAATTGGCTAATTTAGATGTGTTTGTATGGAATACATGGTCAGAACGCATTTTTTTTGAACGGTTGGAGCAAAAGGCTATTTTGATAAAGAAACTATTGCGTGACACTTCAAATGATTGGGAGGCTGTTTTGTTTTGTTTATTGGCTAAGAATTTTGGATTAAACACTAACGGGGATTCTTTTTTGCATGTAGCTCAATCTATACCCTTTTCAGTAGTGCGAAAAGAGAGTCATGATTTATTGTCTTTGGAAGCCTTATTGTTGGGTAGTGCTGGATTGATTCCTGTAGCAGGAGAAGATGTGTATACAAGAGTGTTACAAGATCGGTATGTTTATTTGTGTCAAAAATATCAATTGGTTCCTTTGCCCTATGTGTCAGTTGCTTTTTTTCAGCATCGGCCTGATAATTTCCCAACGATTCGTTTGGTTCAATTGGCTGGATTGTACTTTCAACGACGACAGTTGTTTGAGGATGTATTACAAGTAAGGACAAGGAATGAAGCTTTAGTATTATTTCGGTTGTCGGTTTCAGAGTATTGGCAAACCCATTATCAATTTGATGTGGCTAGTGTTTCGAAGCGCAAGGCCTTGAGCGCTTCATTTGTGGATTTAGTGATTATAAATACCCTAGTACCCCTGCGATTTTCGTATGCTCAAAGTATGGGTAATCCATTGGATGAGCAGTTGGTTGAATTAATGCAAAGTATCCCGGCTGAAAAAAATATTATCATTGAAAAGTTTGCTACTTTTGGTATTCGGGCGCAACATGCATTTGAAAGTCAATCATTGCTGCAAATGAAGCAAGCCTATTGTGCTTTTGGGAAGTGTTTGCAATGTGGCTTAGGATTGCAGTTTTTGAAGTCTTAAATGGAAATTAAAAGAATTAGAGCTATTATATTATGTCAGCAGTTCTACAGTTAAAGTATTTTTTTGAGAAGCATGGTTTTCATGTGTCCTCTCGTTTGGCCGATAAATTGGGTATGCGTGCTTCTAATGTGCGGTTGTTTTTTATATATATATCTTTTGTTACTGCAGGTTTAGGCTTTGGAGTATACTTGACCTTGGCTTTTTGGATTCGGTTAAAAGATTTGATTCGAGGAAAACGTTCGTCAGTATTTGATTTGTAAGTTTTGAAGAAAAGGTCATTTACTATAGGGTCTTTTTTACAGTATTCGAAATCACAGCGAATTGGAATACTTATGTTTTTTATTGTAATGTTGCTTATTCAGGTGTATTCCATGTGCATCGACTATGATACTACTAGCACGACTGCAAGTAAAGAAGAATTGGCTTGGTTGCGCAAAGAGCAAGATCTAGACAGTTTGATTCCTATTTCAAAACCAAAAAAATATCGATTGTATCCTTTTAACCCCAATTTCATTACCGACTATAAAGGGTATCGTTTGGGTATGTCTGTAGCAGAAATCGATCGACTATTGGCGTATCGAAAGCAAAATCGATTTGTGAATTCGGCTGCAGAATTTCAGCAAGTCACACAAGTTTCAGATTCTTTGTTGGGTGTAATGGCCCCTTATTTTAAATTTCCTGAATGGGTACTAAGATCAAAACAGCATTCAGTGTCTTTTTCGGCGTCTTATTCTACTTCTAAAAAAATTTCAGTTCTAGATATTAATCAGGCAACCAAAGAAGAGTTGATGGCTGTCTATGGAATAGGGGATAAGCTGTCGGACCGAATTTTGAATCAGCGCGCGTTATTGGGTTGTTTTGTGCGTATGGAGCAGTTACAAGATGTTTGGGGGTTGAGTCCCGAAGTAATAGCTAATTTGAATCGGGCGTTTGCTGTACAATCGGAATTGAATTTGCATAAAAT
>JAHEHJ010000113.1 GCA_024644655.1 Flavobacterium sp. | reverse complement strand
GTAAAAGTCATAATTGACAATGTCTGCATTAGTGGTTATTAATTTTTTCTCGAGGCCTAAACTTTCAAATACTCGAAATGTAAGTCCCTTTTGGCCAAGCCGATTGATATCTAATAGCGTTTTGGAATGAGCAACCAATTGGTTTACTTCTTCTAATGGAATTTTAGTTTTAAAATAGTCAATCTCGTCTGAAGGAAGTGTAGCCTCTTTATCCAATACCATAAATTTATATCCGATGTTTTTGCTCTTTAAATCTTGGGCAATTTTGATAAGCGTTTGAAGGCGTTTGTCTTTAGAACTAATATTGAAAACAGCATAGTTGAATTCGGGTTGTATTTCTGGTTTTTGAGTGTAAATCCAGTTGGGCACAAAGTGTAAACCAAAGTTTTCACAATCCTCTTTTTCAAAAGAAAATACTTGATCGAAGCAATGTAGTGCTCTTTTGATTTTAGGACACCGGTAACTATTGTCGTTAAAAAAGCCAATAGATTTATGGGTAAACGGCTTCAATGCCTTGAGGTATTTAGGATCTACAAAGTCGCCTTTTATAGTTAGAATCACATCTTGTGTGACGCCTAACGCTTTCACTTTTTTTAGAATTTCTTGACCGTAATAAATATTCTTGATGTTCTTCTTGAAAAAGGTTTTCAAAAAGAAATTGTAAATTTTATAGAGAAAATTGGGGTATTGATAGGAAAAGCTGTGAAAGTCAATGTGGTGTACTTCATGACCGTTTTGCGTAAGTTTGGCCGCAATGTGTTGGTTCAGTCCCCAATTGTCAAAGCTTATTAATGTTATTTTCATAGCATACCTTTATAATGAGTACAAATATAATTCATATCTTAACTAAAGTGATACACGTTTCATAAATAGCGAAAGAAAACTTGCGATAGGTTTTAGGAGATTGTTTTAAAAATTATATATTTGAAAAAAACTACATTACTATGGATTACAACAATAAACCAAGTCATTATTACAATAAAGTACGCTACGAAATGTTGAAGTATTTGCCTAAAGATGCTAAAAATATATTAGAAGTAGGCTGTGGAAATGGGTGTTTTATTGAAGAAATCAAGAAAACCCATCAAGGAGAGTTTTGGGGTATAGAAATGATGCCCGATGAAGCTGAATCGGCTAAAAAGGTATTGGACAAAGTATTTGTAGGGATGTGTGAAGATTTCCTAGATGTGTTACCTGATAATTATTTTGATGCCATCTATTTCAATGATGTGTTGGAGCATATGTTTGATCCAGGAAGTTATTTGGCCAAATTGAAAAGTAAATTAGCGCCAAATGGCGTAATCATTAGTTCCATTCCCAACATGCGTTATCATAACGAGTTGTTCAAATTATTGATTAAAAAAGATTGGAAATACTGTGACTTTGGAATTATGGACTTTACCCATTTAAAGTTTTATACCCAAAAAAGTATTCGCAGAATGTATGAAGAAGCAGGGTTTACCGTTCGAGTTAATGAAGGGATTAACCGCACTAAATCAATTAAACCCTTATTGTACAATATCCCATTCTTCTTCACCCAAATGGATATATTCTATTTGCAGTTTGCTACAGTAGCCTCTAAAAATTAGTTTTTAGCATTGGGTTTTACAAAAAAGCGATTCATGACACTTAAGCCTTCGGTTACTCTATCGTAATTGATGTGTTCATCATCTAGTGGATTCAATAGTCCATCGGTTACATCAAATAAACCGGAAGGGTAGATGTTGGTGATTTTATTCTTTTCGATGATAGCAAACTTTTGGTTATAGCCACAAATAAAGTAATCCCGTTTGATAGGCGTAAATAAGTTTTTTCCAAAACTAAAATCATTCAAATCATTTTTCACACCCATATAGTCTTTTAGTAGTGTGGCTGTGATGTCATAATGTATGGTTTGGTGGGTATAGGTTTTAGCTGCTTTTGATGCGTCAAATACCATCATAGGGGTTCTAATTTGGAATTTGGAGAAATTGCCTCCGTGTTGCCAATACCCTTTTTTACAGTCGTTGAATTCTTGGCCGTGGTCACCTGTTATCACGATTATGGTGTTTTCTAATAGACCTTTATCTTCCAATTGTTTGAATACATTACCCAACAACTCATCAATATAATGTAACGAGTTCAAATAGCGGTTGTATAATAAGGAAGGGTCATAATCATCGTCCATATCCAAATAGTTGACTTCGGCAAGCGATGGTTTAAACTTCAAATTGTATTTTTTAGGTAAGTCAAAACCGTGAGCGGAATCATAAAAAAGATAACCGAAGAAAGGTTTTTTAGGGTCGTGTTTATCCAAGGCTGCCATCCATTCTTGGTTGATGGTCAAGTCTCTTTCCGAAGGGGAATCCCCTTTTGAGAACACTCTTAGATTAGGGACTTTGGCAAATACATTCCGATTAAATGGAGGATTTTCTAAGCCCGAACTTCCATAAATCAATAAATCATACTGTTGTTTTTGCAATTCATTCATGAAAACGGGAGCAATTTCTTGTCCTGTAAACGTGTCAAAGTAGGTAGCCGGTATGCCATAAAATAGAGAAAACACACCGCCTGTAGTCATATTGGAACCACTAATGTGATTCTCAAATACCTGGCATTTTTTAGAAAACTGATAGATATTTGGGGTAATTGCTTCCGTCATACAATTGTACCGCCAAGTGTCAATTACTAAATAGAGTATGTTTTTTTGGTTTGGCACCTTCTCAGAAACAATGGGATGTAGAGGATAATTAACCGTTTTATTGCTAAAATCGGTACTGGTTAATTCTTTGTTGCGTTTTACTTTTTCTTCATCCACTAGTCCTAGTGCTTCCATTAAATCATCATCGTTTAGCGGATAAAACACGGGGAATATATTTTTTACTTGCGTTACAGGGCGGTAATAATTGGAATCACCCCAGGCGTAGACAAAATTGCTAAATAGGGTAGCGAATACAAAGAAAATCAAGGTAGCTTTTACACGAAGTTTGATGTTGTTGGCCACAAGTTTTGATGATAAAAAGTAGAATAGAATTTGCATTCCGATTATACCTGCTACAAATAAAGAAGCAATTATGATGTTGATAGCCGAAAACTGAAAAATATCGGACGAACGTTTTCCGAAAACTAACTTTAAGACAATAGGGGATATATGGTATCGGAATTGACCATAAATGATGGTGTCAATTTGGATAACGACTAATAAAACCACCGAAAATACAATATGAATCACTTTAGTGACTTTTTTGGATTTACTCACGAAAAACACGAACAATCCAATTAGTAGGGGCAGCGAAGCCAATAAGAAAAAGTGACTGAATGTGGTTAGGGTTAAAAACACCTTTGTAAAGAAGGTTGCCGCATTTTCAAAAAACACACTGTATTTTCTTGAAATGAAAAGTAGGACAATTAGATTAAAGAGAAAGACACCATAAAGTTGCTTTTTAAAGTTGCTTTTTTCAACGTCCATGTAATGCGAAAGTTAAGTGATGGTTAATTTAATTTACAAAGCTAATTAGTTATTTTGTAAATTATCTAATTAAATTTGTAAAAAAAAGAGTCTATGGAGTTTCGACTGAATCCAAATTGCACTATTTCCAAAGAAGCCGTGATGGCTTGTATAACTGGTTTTTCAACTTTGGGTACAGACTTTATAGTAGGGAAGCGAAATAGCATTAAGTTATTTGAGGTTGAAGGGAAAACGCTGAATATAAAATCATTTAAGGTGCCTCATCTTATCAATAGAGTGGTTTATGGGTATTTTAGGAAATCCAAAGCCAAGCGTTCCTTTGAGTTTGCCAATCGATTGTTAGCTTTTGGAATAGGAACACCAATGCCTATTGCTTTTTTGGAGAACACCTCACTTTTAGGTCTGCGTGATAGCTATTATGTGAGCGAACATTTAATGGCCGATTTAACCTATCGTGAATTAGTTGAAATTCCCGATTATCCTGATGGTGATTCGATTCTTCGTCAGTTTACTCGATTTTCCTATTTGTTACATCAAAAAGGGATTGAGTTTAAAGATCATTCACCCGGTAATACTTTAATAAAAAAGAATGAAGCGGGGACTTATGATTTTTTTCTGGTGGACTTGAATCGAATGGAATTCCATGAGCAGATGACTTTTGAAATGCGGATGAAAAACTTATGCCGTTTGACACCCCATCAAGAGATGGTTGCCGTGATGAGCAATGAGTATGCTAAAGTTTCTGGAGAATCGGAAGCTTTGATATTTGAAACATTGTGGAAAATGACTGCTGATTTTCAATTTCGCTTTTACAGAAAGAAAAGATTAAAAAAGAAATTAAAGTTTTGGAAGTAATTTTGCCAAAAAATAGTATTTTCACTTCTTAAACCTGAGAATGAAAGTATCTGTTATCATCACTACCTATAATGCTGAAGATTGGTTGCGTAAAGTCTTACTTGGATTTAGCATTCAAACAGAAACTGATTTTGAAATTGTTATAGCAGATGATGGATCTACTTCAAAAACAAAAGAGGTAATCACCGATTTATCTTCTCGGTTTAAATATCCAATTATACATGTGTGGCAAGAAGATGAAGGATTCCAAAAATCTCGTATCCTCAATAAAGCGATACTTAAATCCAGTTCCGAATATTTACTTTTTACCGATGGGGATTGTATTCCTAGAAATGATTTTGTTGCGGTTCATTTGAAATACAAAGAAGAGGGTTATTTCCTTTCGGGAGGTTACTTTAAATTACCGCTATCTATTTCTCAAGCCATCAACAGTTCGGATATTGAAACACAACAATGTTTTCATATCTCATGGTTAAAACAGCAAGGTTTGAAAATGAATTTTAAAGTCACTAAGTTAACACACAATCGTTATTTTGCTTCCTTTATGAATTGGCTTACCCCAACAAAGCGGTCTTGGAATGGGCATAATGCATCAGGATTTAAAAAAGATTTAATGGAAGTAAACGGATTTAATCACGATATGCATTACGGAGGATTAGATCGCGAATTGGGAGAACGACTCTTTAATTTGGGCTTGCTTTCAAAGCAAATACGCTACTCGGCAATTTGTTTGCATTTAGACCATGCACGAGGATATTCCAGTCCAGAAATATGGAAAAAGAATAATGCTATTCGTAGTTACAATCGAAAGCATAAAGTCATTCAAATCGAAAAGGGGATTTCTTCCCTTTAGTTTTTCGGAAATCCTAATTCTTGGAAATACTTTTCCATTTTTTCTTGTATCAACGCAATTGGATAGGCATCAAAGTATTTGAAAGTATGTTCCTTAATGTATTTCTCATCGTGCTGTTCATAGATTTCGGGTTTCAAATCTTTTAAGTGAATAGAAACATTTCCTTTTTCATTTTCAAAAATTTGCCACGTTTCTTTATCTACCGAGGGAGAGAATAAAGAGAAAGTTGGAACGTTTAATGCTTTGGCCATATTAACTGACCCCCCTTCATTACCAATGAGCATATCACATTGCGACAGCAAACCTAAAAAGGGACGTAATCCTTTGG
>JAHEHJ010000099.1 GCA_024644655.1 Flavobacterium sp. | reverse complement strand
CAATTGTATCGTATACCAATAATCATCTGCAGGTAGTTCGTTTCCATTATAGGTACCATCCCAACCTTCACTTATAGGTTGAATTTGCTTAATTAATTTCCCAAAACGGTCAAATATATAAATAACGGAATGGGCATTATTTGACATAGGAGCAACCCCCTGTAAATTCCAATAATCGTGATAGCCATCCGCATTTGGCGTAAAATACTGAGGTATACCCAATACTGCTACAGGTATAGGTCCTACAAGTCCACATCCGTTTTGGTCTCTAACATACAATTCGTGTAACCCAAAAGGTACATTGTTGAAGAAATTGCTTTCACGATACGGTCCATTACTATCGTCTAAGGAATATTCGTAATGTCCTGAACCATTAACAGTTATTAAAATGGAATTGATTTCTGTTAAATCAGCTACAGCTATGTTTTGTATAGAAGCTATTTCGGAAGCAATAACGGTAATAGTTCTTCTTGTGCTACATCCAAAAGAATTCTTCACATGTACACTATAATTCCCAGCTGAATTCACAACAAGTGTTGGATTAATCTTTCCAGGTAATAATAGGTTGTTTTTATACCATTGATACGTGTAAGCAGCTGTTGGTGTGTCATCTATAATCCCAGCATCAAGTGTGGTTTGAGTATCTGGTGAACAAATGAGTACAGTGTCTTCTTGGTCTATTATAGGCCTTGGATGTATGATAAAAGGAATAGTAGTTTGTCCTACACAACTTGTGTTAATTGGATTTTCAATGAGTACAGTAATATTTTGTGTGCTCGTATTAAATGGATTGGGTAATGGACTTAACAGCGGATTGTTGTTCTGATCAAAGTAATACACATTCATTCCCGTTTGCCCATTTAATAAAGTTGATTGGTATGTTGTAGTGTTAAAGTCAAAAAGCCCATCTTGATCTAAGGAATTGACTTCATCATCACATACCGATGATTGGCTTATAGGAATAGGAAAAGCTTGAGGTAAATCATCTACGAGGAATTGCAAACTTTCTTCATCATAACAAGGTTGCCCTCCCGTTTGCGTAGTACTATTGTAAACTCGTATAGTAATGGTTTCTGAACCATTTACTATAAAAGGATTAGGTAAAGGTGAACTCAAAGGGGTACCGTTGGATTTATAATATTTCACTGTAACATTACTTTGTCCATTTACTATGACAGCTTGCAGCGATGAGGTATCAAATCCATATTTCCCATCTTGATCATCATCACAATGACGCAATAGATTGGTAGTGTTAATTGGGTTTGCAAAAGGCAGTGCTTCAACTATTACCATAAAGGTTTTAAAGCCATAACATGAATTGTCTAAAGTACTATCCACACGAACCCAAATCATTTGAGATCCTGGATATCCTTCATTTCTATAATTACTAGGATCAACAATAGCCAGTGAATTTCCACTTAGATCAGTTTCAGCTAAGAAGTCTGCTTCCGATTTGTAATAGTGAATCGTACTTGTAGCTGGTAGTATAGCTTGCAAACTGTTAGTAATACTGGTAAAATTAAAATGGGATACTCCATCTCGATCGTCATGTGCTGCATCTACATAATCATCACAAATGTATTGATTTGGAACAATAAGGGTAGCAGGTATCTGCGTCACTGCTACTACTAAATCTATTTTGGCTACTCGAAAACAACCATGGATATTTTCAACTCGAGTATATACACTAGTGTTTCCTGATGAGAAGGCAATTGGATTGGTAATCAAAAAGCTGGCATTCTGTGTGGTAGCTCCTACAAGTGTCGTATAATAAGTAAAAGTTTCCAAAGCTGAATTTGCCGAAATGAAATCGTTTTTCTGTGTCAAATTGAAAAGGGAAATTCCATCAGTATCATCATCACATTGTTTTAATGTGATAGGTGTGGTAACCACAGGAAGGGCATAAGTAGTTAATACGGCGGCTGTAGAATACAACCCACAACTGTTTCCGTTTTTATTTAAAAATACTCGATACAAATTGCCACTCATACTAGCCACCACACTAGAAATACTTAAACTAGCTGTAGTAGTCCCTGTATAAGTCGCATTGTTTGTTAAAGGAATCCAACTGACACCATTATTAGTTGAAACTTCCCATTGGTATGAATTGACAGCATTCGAACTGACACTAAAGGAAGTAGATTGTAATTCACAACTGGTAAAATCCTGAGGTTGCGTCGTTATACTTATAGGTGCCGGAATGGTGTAATTCACATTCGGTACTGTGTAACCACCCGAACTTACCACTTGTCCGTTTGCAGCAGTGATAGTTGGATTAGCACTACCAACAATTGAATCATTGTTAGCATCAGTATAGCCAGCTTCAATTACATCACTACATCCATCACCATCACTATCGGATTCAATATAATTTAAAATACCATCACCATCACTATCTCGAATGGTGTAGTTAAGAATACCACTATCAACACTGGTTTCTAATGCATTACTAAAACCATTACTTCCAATATTAGCTGGAGTTGCATTGGTAATGCTTCCTGTGATATTCGATCCATTTCCAGGGCTACCTGATTCAACAATGTCAAAAATCCCATCGTTATCACTGTCGGTATCCAAATAATTAGGATGGGTATCGGCATCGGAATCTGAAGGTGTAATTCCGGTTCCAAAAATATCATCAATACCATCGCGATTGATGTCGATGTTCGATAAGACTACTACATTGTTTCCTTGAGATTCAACCCAATCGGGTATCGTGTCATTATCACTGTCGTAATCATTTTGGTCTGCCACTCCATCAAGGTCACTATCTTTTGGGATGCAAGTAGCAACCAAATTGAATGCGGCCCGACTTGAAGTGAAATCGGAAAGATTGATATTAGTGACGGTTAAGGAACTGATTAAGTCTCCTTTTATGAAAAAAGTGCCAGTCCCTACAGTAAGGGGTTGACTGTTGTTTAGTCGAAAACGAATTTCGAAGGAGGAATATTCGGTTACACCATTTTCATAAATGCCATCATAATTCGTGTCAATCAAAATTTCATTATTTGGATTTATTACGGTCAAAGTTCGGTTTACAGGGCAACTAACTCGAATCTCGGTTTCTGTAGTTAACAAATCATTAGGTTGTGCCACAGTGGCATATCCTAATGATAAACTAATAGGGTTATTGAAAGTTGTGGTATAACTAATCGTATTTTGTAATCCCATGGCAGCTTCGGTTACAAAATTACCTAGAGCATCACCGCTTATAGGTGAAGTTGAAGGAGCCCCTGTTCCTGTAGTATTGATTGCTCCAATGAAGGAATTCGTATAACTAGCAACTTGAACTGTGCCTGAAGCCGTATTGGTTAAATTGATGTTTTGATTTCCTAAAGATTCGGTACAATTGGTTAGTCCGTCATTGTCATTATCCAAATCAATAGTATTGGGTACTCCATCATTATCATTGTCTAAAGCGCAATCACTCACAGGAATAATATCGGAAATGATAGGTGAACCACAACTCGAAATGGTGGCAGAAACATAATAATTTCCTGGTGCTGTTGGTGTAAAGGTACTATTGGTAGCAATTGGTAATAATGTGTTATTGAAATACCATTGAAACGTATCAAACGGGCTCAATGTATTCACCGATAAAATCGTATTGGGAATACAACTGGCCAAACTCAGGTCTAATTTATTGAAGGTGACTTCGGGCTTAAAGGTAAATCCCGAATAAAACCCTCCAAAAGTTGCAGCGCTACTCGAGCCATAAGCTGCCAAATATAGCTCCCCTGTAGAATAAACCGATACATTGCCAGTCAATCCCACTAATGTATAAGTTTCATAATTGGGATTCCCAACTACATTTACGGGTCCTTGAACAAATCCAGGTAAGGAAGCTAAATCATAACTTACACCATCTATGATAAAGTTTAAAGTAGCTCCTGTTTGAGTAACTATAGTAACTCTCCCTACAAATGGTCTACTTCCTACATAATCAATAGCCGGAATGTTATCAATAACATGTGGTGTTTGACAGCTTAAAGGAGGCACAAAAAAGAGTTCTTGGTTGGCTTGACTTGGTAATCCATTATCCCCAATACTTTGGTAGGCAAATACATTTTCCGAAGTTCTTATATATAAATTGCCATTCGCATTATAATCATAACCATGCAAGGCCACATATTGTCCTGCATTTAAAGTATAGGCCGCAGTAGTACTTCCATCCAAAAAAACTTCCGTATTGTCAACATCAGCAACGAGGAGGATACGTTCTACGTTATCCATACCGGTACTTTTGATAAAAACATATTCTTTTCCAGTACGTTGCGAAGAAACAATTTGATCAAATCCTAAGTCGATATTACTCATCTCTCCATTGGTACCTCCAAAAGAGCCACAGTTCACTGCTATAGGTTTATCAGATGTAACTAAGGAGCCTATTAAACCATCTCTGTTGGAATTGTTTGGACCTTGAACCGCATAGACATAACTTTCACCACTATTCAAAACAACTGTAAATGGCGTGTCACCTGTACTACTATTCATTAATGTTATTCCAGGTTTTAAATCACTTATGTCAACAGTAGTATTGTTTTCAGTAGCAAGTATGGATACAAATGTGTAATGGATTACACCATAGGAGGGTGCGTTTTCATTGGTAAATGCTCCAATTCTATAATGGGTTCCTAAAGAAGCTAATCCTTTTGAAACCAATTCACCTGCTTGATTACCATTTCCTGCTGTTACACGAGCTGAAACATAAACCAAGTCGTCCGCTTCTATGATATAGCCTTTGTTGTTGTTTATAGCACCTGCCATGCTTCCGTCTACATGCAACTGGGTGTTGTTTCCAAAACCTACGTAATAAATATAGGGTGTATCACGAGATACAGTACCCAAAATGGTAGTATTACCCAATTCAATTATTTTAAAATTGACAGGATTAATACTTGGGGTTGAAATATATAGGTATTGTTCTTCTGACTGTAAACTAGAGGAACCCGATAGAGGTGGGATATAATGGGTTTTGCTAAATTGGGCATAACTAGTAGTAAAAAGTAGCCCAAAGCAAAAAACAAAAAAAACAATTTTTTTCATTCGCTAAAATTAGCAATAATTTAAGAAAACTTAAAAGAACTTGATGTCTTTTAAGTTTTCTTTAAGAATAGAAAAAAGGATTATAAATCTCGTTTTTTGATGATGCGGTAAGATAAATAAATAAAGATAGAGGTCCAAACCATTACAATCAAAAGTGACGTAAAATGGATGGAATAATCTTTGATGTTATTTGCTCCTACGGCAGTTTGTATACTCTTGATGACATTTAACCTGCTAAAGGGCTCCACAATTAAATTACTCATGGATTCTAATGGGAAAAATTGCATGATTTGAGCCGCAGTTTCTTGTTTGGGGAAAACTTTAAAGGTTAGTATACCATTGACAATGCCTTCAAAAATATTCCACACAAATAAAAAGCCAATGGCAAAAGCCGAACGTTTTACTAATACACCTAATAACAAACAAAATGAAAAGAAGCCAACTAACTTTATAAAATAGGCTAACAAGTATTCCATACCCGTAAATATGATGCCTATTTCTGTATACGAAGAGAAACTAAGCCCAAGTATTAAAGACATGATAAACACAAATACAGTAGATAATAAGGCAAAAAGAACTACAGTAAGAAACTTGGAATATACAAATTCTTTCTTGCTCATTCCATCGATTAGATTTTGTTTGAGGGTGCCATAACTGTATTCATTAGCCATCATGGATACAATAACAATGGCTAAAAAGAATTTAAGTATGGCCGCTATATAGGTATTAAAATGCCATATAAAAGGGAAATTGAAAATGCCCATTTCGGCAAAATGTATTTTGAAAGTACCAATTTCAAATTTTATAGAAGCTATTAATGCAATAAAAGATAGTATGACAAAATAGCTTATAGTGAGTACTTTACTAGCTTTGTTTTTCCAAATTTTTTGCAATTCTATGGATAGTAATCGTTTCATGTTCGGACGGGTATTATTTAGTTAATGCTAAGAATTGTTCTTCTAAGCTCATTTTTTTCTGAATCAAATGATTCAAATAAACACCACGTTCTACGAGATACTTATTTAAAGAGGATGCCGCTACTGTATGTTCAAATTCAACGATAACTTTTCCGTCTACAAGTGTAACACTTGGGTGCTCTGGATGAGCTTTTATTATTTCAATCAACATGTCTTGGTTCTCAGAACTCAATTCAAAATGACCTTTTTGTTGACTCATGCCATCTACGGTGCCACTATATAATATCTCTCCCTTGCGCAATACCAAAACATGACTACATACTTTTTCCACTTCATCCAATAAATGGGAAGCCAATAAAATGGTGGTGCCTTGTGAGGCTATCAGTTTAATAATGTCTCTAATTTGATGAATCCCTTGAGGATCTAAGCCATTAGTTGGCTCATCTAAGATTAATATTTCGGGGTCGTTTAACAAGGCAGAAGCTATAGCCAAACGTTGTTTCATACCTAAAGAAAAAGTTTTGAAAGCACTATCTTTACGTTCTGTAAGACCTACTATGTCTAATTTCTCTTGAATTTTAGCATAATCAATCCCTTTTATTTTACAAACCAACTCTAAGTTCTCTTGAGCCGTCATATAGGGGTAAAAGTTGGGACGCTCAATAATTGCACCTACTTTTTTTAAGGCATCGTGGGTTGGCATACTTCCTCCAAACCAAGAGTAATCTCCCGAAGTTTTATTAACTACATTGAGGACTATTCCAAGTGTAGTCGATTTTCCACTGCCATTAGGTCCCAGTATGCCATATACATTGCCTTTGTAAATGTTTAAAGAAACATTTTTTACTGCCTGTAAGCTACCATACTTTTTGTGGAGGTTTTGGATAGATAAAATAGGTGATTCCAATTTTCGTCATTTAAGTTCTTTCATAAGACGATGGAAACACTTTTTTGTTACTTTCTTTTCTGATCTATATAAAATTGAGAAGTGAATTCCCGCTTTAAATGTAAATACCACAAGGTGTTGTTAATGTCTTTTAGTTTTGAAGTCAAAAGTATTTTTTGACCTTTAGTGTCATTAGTCACTTGTAGTTTACAAGTCAAACATTCAAACTCGCTAAAATGGGAGTTGATTTTTTTAATTTCAACATAGCGATGTCCGAGTAAAGAACAGAGATAGTTTTTTTTAACTAACCCTTCCAATGTGTAATTGTTTTCCATAGCGTAAGTGGTTGATTAGCAATCTAAACCTAGATAAAAATAGGTAAAGGGCCAAAAAAATTCGTTGAACTACATGCTTTCTGTTGTTTTTGCTAAAAATACTTACACAATATTTATAATGAGGAAGTTAGGTTTATTTAAAAGGAACAATGACAGGCTCTCCAATTTGAAAGTCGGGGAGGCTTAGATCATCATTTTTAAAAGTATTAGACTTAAAGATATTGCTCCCGTCATAAGGAATGGAAGGATAGTACGAAAACGAAATTTGAAAACTATTAAAAACCAAATAATCATTATTTATCAATACACCAATACTGAATTTAGAATACAGCTTGTCTTTGAATACCGCTTCATTATCATTGCCCAACAAGCCATACGTCATATTGTAAAACGGACTAAAGTGAAATCCATGCCAATTTCCTGGAGCATACGTTTGGGTTTGAAAACTCAAGGTAAGTTTTTTGGTTCCATTAATTAAGGGATTGTTGAAACCACTAATGCTGTTTTGCTCTGTTAGCATCATTCGGTCTTTTATAATAGGAGCTCTATTGTTGCCAATTACAAGTGTTGGATTGACAAATTGCCTAACTTTCCAATCGCCTATCATGAATAAATTGGTAAAATAATTGATGTCCAATCGAAATGTAGATTCTTCTGTAATTCCATTTGAAAAAAAGCTACCCCATTGCAAATTTGTACCCAAATATCCAATATCAAAATAGCCTCCATAAGCAAATCTTCCACTAAAGTAACCGCGTTTCCTATTGTTTTTTTCTTGGATTCCTCCTGTAATAGAATAGACTTGTCCATAGGGAACATCTTCAATGATGCCAAAATTGAATAAATACTTGTCCTCGGCAAACTTTCGCGTATTAATACCTATAGATGCCAAATACAATTTCTCTGATGAAATAAATCGGGTGGAATCATATACTAAATCGGGTGTTTCTATATAGGAAACATTTTTAAATCCAAAAGTGGTTATCAAATTGGTTGTTCTGTAATCCTCATTTTTTCCTTTGAATACAGAGAAGGAACGCCCAACCCAATAATTTTGTGTGTCAAATGTAAACCGTTGGTTTGCGAAAACTTGATTCATATCGGGTAAGGAATCAATATAAAAACGTTTTTCAAAATAAACACCTCCTGCCATTTTGGTATAGGGTGAAAAGAAGGGTCTTTCGATTCGGGCACTCTTGGTGGTATAATTATTTAATGAGTTTTCATATTGTAAAGTGGTATTGATATAGGTGTTCCGAATGTTGCTTATGGTATATTTCGCTTTATAGGCATGCTGTTCAGAATCAAACCTATTGATGAAATCATTTCGAAATTCATGGCCTAACCCTAAGAAGTTTCGTTCGGTCAATTCAAAGTTAGCTTGTGAACTAGAAATAGCTCCAGTAGGAACTAAACTCCAAGAGTCTAAAACACGAATGCTGATGTCAATAGAATCTTTGTTGTTGGGGATTTCTACCGGATTGATAATAACACTTCGCACATACCGTTGGCTCCGAATTAAACGTTCCGATTCCTTGGCTAATAAAGAATCTAAAGGTTCATTTTTTTTAAACAATAACAAGTTCCGAATAGTCCAGTTTTTACTTTTAACATGTAGTTTGTTTCCAAATTCCTCGATCTCTTTGTCGGGCTTGTCTTTGAAATTGTCTATGCTATACCCAAAAGGGTCTAAAGTTTCGATAGTAATCCGTCTGATGATTTTGCCTTCATTTCGGTCAAAGGCTTTTTTTATGAAATACCGTTTTCGTTTAGTGCTAGTCGAGGTTGGTGCTGATTTTCGATTGGATTTAAATAACAACCGGTAAATAAGCCCGTTGAATTTACTCTTCTTTGACATTGTTTGAATTTTCTTGTATACTTTAACCGAATCATTTCCAGCAGTTGAATTCTGAGCCGTCAAGCCCTGACTGGTCAAGAACATAAAAAGGAGTATAAAAAAGGATATTCGTGTCATTAAATTCAAGGCATTTTCACAAATATATAGAAATATAAGCACCTATTTCCCTACTTTAACATTGCAGATAAATAAAAAAATCCCCAAAGGAGTTCCAGTGGGGATTAGGTTATATAGGGTTTATATCAACAACTTAACTTTTTTGTTCCTTGTTGAAGTATACCAAGTAATAATACATTTGCTTTTCTTCATCCCAACCTTTTTCTACAAATTTCTCCGCACTTTCAGGATTGATGAAATCCAACTTAATTTGGATGTTAGTATCCAAATTAATCACATTCTTTATTGATTTTCGGGCATCAGTAACAGCCGCATTAGCAATAGGGAAATTGGTGATGTCTTCAATGCTGTATTTTTCCCCTTTATCTACTTTGTAATTTTTAAACTCTGGAATCAAATCAGGATTGTCTAAGACTTCATTTAAGAAATTACTCTCTTCAAATTGATCGTTTTTTGCAAAGTAATTTACCGAACGATTCATGAACATTACTTCTTCTTTTTTGTCTTCTGCTGGTAATACCACGTCTTTGGCAAACCCTTGACAAAATTTCAAGTATTTTTTAGTGTAGAAATTGTCATCTTGAAATGCATCAACAGACAAGAAGTGCTCCAACCAATAACGCGCATCATATCGGTTGTTATCTACCGTCAAGATTTTATAGCCTTCTTCTTTTTTGAAATTAAAAATCAAACACCCTTTGTCTAGTTTGTTCAAATTAATACCGTGTTGCAATATCATTTCTAAGGTGGTACCCTTTTCTTCAAATTGCATAAAATCACTTTGAATTTCGCTTTTGAAAACTCCTATCGCATCCACTACTTGATTGTCAATAGACACATTAGTAATATGTGCTACATACACCTCCCCGTTTTTGATATGTGGATGATTAGACTGCTCATACAAATGTTGGGTAATCTTTTTGGAAATTTCATGTGTCGTATTAGGGGCTGCAAATAGTGAAGTAGCCATATTAAACATATCGTTATAATCCAAATCTACCTCATGAGCAAATTGATAATAATTCTCTTCTTTATCGCGAAATGGTTTGAAAAAATACTCCTTTAATAAAGGTACTATTTCGTCTTGCAGGGCATACGGCTGCTCAGATAGAAATAGGGCTTCATTCCGACTTTTATTTCCTACGCGGTGTATAGACAAGCTCTCAATATGAGCATTAAATAAGTTTATCATTTTTTAACTGTTTTCTATGTTTTTATGGAACTGTGGTTGATACCTATACAATATAGTATACGACCTATTTATTCATTCGGGGTTACACTATAGGGATACCCCAAACAAAAGTATTAAATCAAGTAATTTTTAATGTGTATGGAATGGATTGGTTTCTTTGGTTAATTCCAATTCTCCTCAAAACCATAATCCTCGAAGCTATCATCGCCGCTAAACATGTCTAGGTCTTCTTCGTCTAAATCATCTTCAAACTCGGAATAAAAATCCTCATGCTCTGCTTCAAATTCTTTATCGGGGGCAGTAGCAGGAAGTTCACCATGTGAAAACAAAAGATTAGGGTAGGTAACACCTACTTCAGCTTCTTCAACGGCAGCCAATTCTACTAAGAAAGTCCACATATTAATGAAATCATACACATAGATGATTTTCGTTTGGTCCTCACTCAACAATTGGTTCATGGCATAATCACTCATGATTTTTTGCTCACCAGGCACATCGCCTGTATCAAACATCGGAATTTCTTCCTCTTGATTCCACTGATCGTCACAAGTATAAAAAGAAGCTACTTCCAACCCGTCAAAACCAAAAGCATTCACTAGGGCATTGTGTAAATCTTCTAAAGTATCTTCGTCACTAATGGCAATATCTCTAAATACATCTTCTTCTGCGTCGAGTATTGCTCTAAATTTGTAAATCATAATCTTCTTTTTTGTACGCTAGCAAAGTTAAAATTTAATTTTAGAAAACAATTTAGCAGGGAAGAATTGTTGATAAGATTTAGAGGTCCAAAAAAAAAGCCTAGCTTTTCGCTAGGCCTTATCTTTATTTTTGTTTCTCACATACAGCTTCTATAGAGTGGAAGGTTTCATGAACGTCATTAAACTTGACCATGATTTCTTTATCCTCTGCCTTGCTTTGTATAGTCTCAAATAAAAGCATAGTTTGGTTTTGAAGAATTTCAAGTCCCTCTATTAATTTAGGACTTTTCATTGCAGGTGGCATGTTGTCAATATTTAAATCTTTTGCCAATAAAACTAATTTTTGCACCTCTTTTTTAATAGGCTCAAAATTTCCTTTTTCTGCAGGATGAAATGTTTTTGACAATAATTCGTGATAGACTTTTAAGTGAGTCCATTTATCAGCCGATGATTGTGTTTGTGCTTTGGCAACAGTTACACTGAAGAATAGTGCTAAAGCAATAAATAATTTCCAGATTTTCATAGTAGTAAATTTTAGTATGGTACTGCAATTTTAATAAATTTTATCATGTACTCCTTCAAAATCAGCAGTTATTTTTTAAGTGATTGGTACTTTAGACTTGAAGATTTAAATTAAGAAGTGTGTAATAGTACTAATTTTAAGAATACTATTAGTACCTTTTTACTCAACTCCCAATTATCAAAGGTAGAGCATATAATACCCGAACCAATTTCCCGTTTTGTTTTCCCGGTTTCCATTTGGGGCTGTTTTTTAGAATTTGAATTAGGGCTTTGGATTTTTCCAAATCAACACCTCTCAATATTTTAATGTCACTTAAGGTTCCGTCTTTTTCCACAACAAAAAGGGTGTAAATTTTTCCTTTTCGCTCCGACTCAAATCCCGATTTTAAGTAGTTCTCATTGACATAAGCATTCAATTGTTTCAAGCCATCTGGATATTCCGGTTTTACGTCTATTCCAGCTAGGTTATAAATGGTGTTGTCTTCTTGTTTTTCTAGGCTTTGAGAAAAGCTACTGCTGCTAAGTATTATAAGGAATATGAGAATTGTTTTTTTCATAATGAATTGTTTGATGATTGAATTCTAGTAATGCAATGAGGTAGAAGATTTTAAGCCGACTCTATTCTATACCGTATTGCGGCTTTCAATACTTCGAGGTTTATGTCTTGAAGTGTTTTAAATCTGATACAATACCCACTGATACTAGCCTTACCCAATGAAGCACTATAGGTTTGATTCAAGTAATTTTTGTCCGCTATCCCCATAATATATATTGAAATACCTGTTGTATTGGCACTCATACCAATTTGATAAAACTCTTTACTGCTTCCGTTGGCATAATGAAGGGTATATACGCCATAACCAATGTTGGGATTGGAAACAATTTTGTTTTCAGCGTTTTTACCATCCAAAAACCACAATCGACTATCAGGCATCAAAGCTAATAGTTCTTGGTGCAGTACAAGCATATCATTTCGCTTGGCCTCAGGCTGACTAATAATATAGGTGTTGATTGCTTCTTCTATTTTCATACAAATGGGAAGAGTTACATAAATTACCTTTTGACTATTTTTTTGACTAGAATTCCTTTCGGACTTTTTACTTGAACTAAGTATATACCAGCTTTCAATGTTGGTAAGGCAAGCGTTGTATTTGTTTGATCTAAATTCATTTCATATAGGAGTTGTCCTTGCATAGTATAAAGGTTTAGGGTAGTTGAGGCAAAATCAGCCACTTCTACATGCAATTGGTTAGTACACGGATTTGGGTATATTGATAAATGTTCTGCTTCTTCAACTTCTACTGTTGCTAAAGGTCCTGAACACAATCCTTGTACTTGTACAGGAGTGGTTTTATCAACTACACTTCCTACACCGAGTTGCCCCGATCCATTATCTCCTACACTCCAAACGGTATTGTCATTTTTAAGGAATAAGGAATGAAAATCACCGGCCGAAATAGCTGTTATGCCTGTGAGACCTGGAATTTGAAATGCTGTTGTTCTTGTTGTAATTGTGCCATCTCCTAATTGCCCCGCACTGTTATATCCTGTAGCCCAAACGGTGTTGTCGTTTTTCAAAAACAACGTGTGATGTCCTCCTGCAGCAATAGCTGTAACTCCAGTCATTCCAATTACTTGCACGGGTACTGTACGTTGGTTGTACTGGGTTCCATCTCCCAATTGGCCATATCCGTTTTCACCCGTGGCCCAAACGGTACCGTCGTTTTTTAAGAATACTGAATAGGCTCCTCCTGCTGCGATAGCTGTTACGCCTGTAAGGCCCGGAACTTGGATTGGGATATTGTGGTTGATAACAGTACCATTGCCAAACTGACCATAGAAATTTCGTCCAGCCATCCATACTGTGCCATCATTTTTTAAGAAAATCGAATGATCTCCCCCTGCAGCAACAGCCGTAATGCCGGTTAGCCCAACAACTTGTACCAAATTGGTTTTATTCGTATTTGTGCCATCGCCTAATTCGCCAAAATAATTATAACCAACAGACCATACCGTGCCATCACTTTTTAAGAAAAACGAAAAAGCAGGTCCTGCAGCTACCGCTACTATTCCTGTTAGGGCAGTGATTTGTACAGGGTAATTTTTATTGACTAAAGTACCATCACCCAATTGGCCCAAACCATTACTTCCTGTTGCCCATGCCGTTCCATCATTTTTGACAAATAAGCAATGCGAATTTCCCCCCGACATTCCTATGACACCTGTAAATCCCGGTATTTGTACAGGAATAGTTTTGTAAATATTTGTGCCGTCACCCAGTTCACCATAGTTATTTCCGCCTACTGTTTGTACAGCTCCATTGGCGCAAATAAAAATTGAGTTATGTGTACTTCCTTCAATGCTTTGGGCTTGTAGCATTGAATTCATTCCGAAACAAAGAAATGAAACAAGGTATAAAGTAACGAGTAGTGAATTTTTCATTTTCAAATATAGTAATTCTAAATAAAATCTTCATATAGTGCTTTGAACAAGTATGCTAAAGGTGAAGCCGTTAAGAATACTATATCAATTCTCCAAATTGTGTTCGTGTTGCATGCGGTTTGTGACCGAAGTGTGTGCGATGTTTTGGCCTTTTTATCGGACACACATCGGACACACGTCGCACACACGTCGCACACACTCTATCAAAATAGGCTCTTTAAATCCAATCTGAAATGAAGTAATTCCCTCATTTCATCCCCAAAATTCAACAATTCAGTCAACTTAACTTGACCCGTTTCCAATCTTCTTGCATCTTTGTCCCATAATTACTTTACTATGAAAGCATTTTATACTCTTACACTGATTTTAATAGCCTACTGTGCTCAGGCCCAACATACTCTTTCGGGTACTGTACTGGATGTTAAAAAGAAACCTATAGCAGGAGCCAATGTATACCTAGACGGCACTTATGATGGCGCTACCACTGATGCTAATGGTCATTTTAGTTTTTCAACGACTACACAAGGCAGCCAACTATTAGTGGTAAGTTATTTGGCCTACGAAACACTAAAAATAACTATTGATGTGGCTAAAGCAACTTCTCAAACTTATACGCTCAAAGAAAGTGTCAATACACTCGATGCCGTAGTAGTTACAGCAGGAACTTTTAGTGCGGGAGAAAAAAGCCGGGTTTCGGTGCTCAAACCTTTGGATATAGTTACTACGGCGGGCTCTGCAGGAAATATTATTGCCGCACTCCAAACATTGCCCGGTACTCAAAATGTGGGTGAAGATGGTCGTCTCTTTGTGCGTGGTGGTGAAGCGGATGAAACCCAAACCTTTGTCGACGGAATTCGGGTGGCCCAACCTTATGGGGCTTCTACCAATAATCTTCCCACACGTGGTCGATTTTCACCTTTTCTTTTTAGTGGAATTGCTTTTTCAACAGGTGGGTACTCTGCCGAATATGGGGAAGCACTCTCTAGTGTCCTTTTGCTAAATACCCAAGACGAAGCCGACCAAAATAAAACGGATATATCTTTAATGACAGTAGGACTTGGATTGGCCCATACGACAAAACATGAAAAAAGTTCGCTGAGTATAAATACAGCCTATATCGACTTAGCGCCTTATACAGCTACAATTCCGCAACGTATTACTTGGAACCGTCCCTTCCAATCGCTTTCGGGGGAATCGGTATACCGCTACCATTTCAACAACGGTATCTTCAAACTCTATGCGGCTTTTGATGCTTCTCGCTTTGACTTGGACCAAGAAGACATCAACTCACCCCAAAAAGTACGCATCAATCTCAACAATACAAACGGTTATTTGAACTCCTCCTATAAAGGGAACTTTGGTAGCAATTGGCAACTATTTACCGGATTGAGCTATGGGTACGGATATAACCACATCGACCTAGATGCCACTACAGTTTCTAATACCGAAAAAGCCGCTCACCTCAAATTCAAACTGAGCAAAAAATTGTCAGATCGGGTTAAATTGAATTTCGGGACGGATTATTTTAGTACCCAATATGATGAGAAGTATACAACGGCATTCCACAGTGGCTATACGACGGCTATAGCAGCAGCCTATACCGAAGGCGATGTGTTCTTTTCTAAAAATTTGGCAGCCAAAGTAGGCGTGCGAGCTTCAACCAATTCTTATCTTCACCAAAATTCACTTTCTCCTCGAGCTTCTATTGCTTATAAAGTGTCCAAATACAATCAGTTTTCTTTTGCCTATGGGAACTTTGAACAAGCTCCCCGACAAGAGTATTTGAAGTATTCCAATGCGTTTTCAAACGAAAAGGCCACTCATTACATTTTGAATTACCAGTATGTGAAAAATAGCCGCACTTTTCGTGTTGAGGGATATTGGAAAGACTATGCCGATTTGGTTCAGTATGATACCCCAACTATTCAATACAATTCCCAATTTTCCAACGGAGGATCAGGCTATGCCAAAGGATTGGATGTGTTTTGGAGAGACGGCAATTCTATTAAGTATTTAGAATACTGGTTGTCCTATTCCTATATCGATACCCAACGCGATTATAAAAACTACTCCTCAGAAGCAACCCCAAATTTTGTATCCAAACACAGTTTGTCATTGGTGACCAAATATTGGATTGACAAATGGAAGTCCCAAATTGGTTTTACCCACCAGTTTGCAACTGGACGTCCTTATAACAATCCCAACGAATCTTTGTTTATGAACAGTCAAACGAAGGTGTACAAT
Organism: Flavobacterium sp.; assembly: GCA_024644655.1. Lineage (GTDB taxonomy): Bacteria > Bacteroidota > Bacteroidia > Flavobacteriales > Flavobacteriaceae > Flavobacterium. The sequence goes on along the minus strand of JAHEHJ010000099.1, from coordinate 9,557 downwards.
AATTTGAGTTTCAATTGGGCTTATTTGTTGAGCCAACAAAAAATACTGTACTTCTCCGTATCCAATGTGCTTGGTGCCCAAAATGTTTTTGGTTATACCTATTCCCATACAGCCAATAGCAATGGAGTGTTTGAACGACAAGCTGTGACCCCTACTGCCGACCGCTTTTTCTTTGTTGGATTCTTTTGGAGTATCAGCGATAATAAAACCGATAATCAACTCAAAAATTTATAACAATTCATCCTATAAATACAACAGTTCAGTAGCTTTTAATTGGACAAGAATGAAAAGCCAACTACTTTTGAATCATCAAATAACCCGTTACTTAGAAATTAATTTTAAAAACAATACCAATGAAAACAATTATCACTGCATTCGCCTTTTTTATGTGTTCATGGCTTTCAGCCCAATCCCAATACGAACAAGGCATGGAAAAAGCCATGGGGCTTTGGAAAGAATACAAAACCGAAGAAGCTTCATCCCTTTTTGAACGCATCGCTGCGGCCGAAAAAACCAATTGGTTACCCAATTATTATGTGGGTATGGTAAATGTAACTGCTGCTTTTGACCCTGCCAATAAAGATAAAGCTATGGCTATGTTGGATAAAGCCCAAACAGCTATAGATAATGCCTCAGTTATCAGTCCGAATAATCCCGAGATTATGGTCTTACAGGCCATGCTCTATACCGCTATAATTGTACAAGATCCTATGACTAATGGAATGAAGTATTCTGGTAAAACTATGGAGCAATATTACAAAGCATTGGCAATAGCACCTGAAAACCCTAGAGTAGTTTTTGGCAAAGCCGAATTTGAAATTGGAGGTGCCCGATGGACAGGAGCCGATACCCAAAAATTATGCAAAGAAGTAGAACGGTCTATTGATTTATTTGCTAAATTCAAACCTGAGACTGCTTTCTCACCTAGTTGGGGATTAGATAGAGCAAAGGAAACGTTACAGAATTGTAAAAAGTAAGCGTAAAACCAATCCAAAAAGAAAATACTCATGGAGAATAATACAAATAAATTCGATAAAAAATCAGGCTACCTATTTGTAGGGTTTATGTTTATTGGAATCGCTATAGGCCAATTTTTACAGGAACCTGGAGCGGGCTTAATGGGAGGAATGGGTGTCGGTTTTATCGTGTCTGCATTTTATCCATTTAAAAAATAAACAAGTTCAATGAAAAATCTTCGAAAAGCCCTTCCGAAAATACTGGTGCTTTCAGTTATTATCTTCATTGTCATTCAATTGCTCAATGTAGTGTTAGGAGGCCAATTCCAATTTGATTTTGACCATGTCAAAGCATTCGGATATACGATTTTGTATACACTTTCGCTTTCGTATGCCAATTGGGCTTTGTTCCAATTCTTAGACAAAGTGTTTGAATCCAATCGTTTTGCAACGCAAAGAATCATAATTGGTTTTATTGGCTCATTTGTAGTCACTTTGATTGTTATTTTCTTGTTGCGCATTTTTGAAGAGGTCCTTGTCAACGGTCAATCGTTTCAAGACTATATAGCACATGAACGCTCGGCCAATTATGTGGTTTCGGTTATCATCACCTTCATCATTTCGTTGTCTTTTTATGCCTTCTATTTCTTCAAAATTTACAATGAGAATAAGGTCAAAGAGCAAAAGATAATTGCTGGTACGGCTTCGGCTCAGTTTGAAAGTTTAAAGAACCAAATTGATCCACACTTCTTGTTCAATAGTCTAAATGTGTTGAGCTCTCTTATAGAAGAGAATCCCGAAAATGCTCAAAAATTTACCACGTCATTGTCTAAAATTTACCGCTATGTCTTGGAACAAAAAGACAAAGAGTTGGTACCCGTGTCTGAAGAATTGGCATTTGCCAAAACCTATATGGACTTACTCAAAATGCGTTTTGAAAACAGTATAACTTATTCGGTGCCCGAAGACCATGATAATCCAGAGGCTAAGGTAGTTCCACTTTCTCTTCAATTGCTTTTGGAAAACACCATTAAGCACAATGTGGTTAGTGAGCAAAAACCATTACACATCAAAATCTATATTGATAATGGGTATTTGATGGTGGAGAATAATTTGCAGAAGAAAGAAGTACTTCACGATAGAAAAGGAGTAGGGCTCCAAAATATTGTAAACCGCTATGGTTTAATATCCCAACGCAAAGTTCTGATTGAAGAGACCAATGCCTGTTTTAAAGTGATGATTCCTATATTGACTAAACAATTAACGTTTGTGGAAAGTACACCTATTTCCAATGAAAACATGGCCTTTATTAAAGCCAAAGAACGCGTAGAAAAACTCAAGGGATTTTATGGGAACTTAATTTCCTATTGCTGTGTGATACCAATGCTCGTTTTTATTAATTTTAAATCAGGAGGTAGCCAATGGTTTTGGTTTCCAATGTTTGGATGGGGTTTGGGCCTACTGTTTCATGCCCTGGAAACTTTTGGGTATGGCAAATCATGGGAAGAAAAGAAAGTGCAAGAGCTTTTAAATAAAGAGAAAAATAATAGATGGAAATAACGATGGAAAATGAGTATCAAGAATTCGAACGCTACCAACGTGCTAAAAAGCAAGTAGAGGAAATCAAAGGGTTTTATGGTCATGCCGTTTCTTTTGTAGCAGTAAATGCATTTTTAATTTACATTAATTTGAAGTATACACCCCAGGAATTATGGTTCTTTTGGCCCGTTTTGGGTTGGGGAATAGGCCTTGTATTGCACGGTATGAAAGCCTTTAACTATATGCCTTTTTTGGGAAAAGACTGGGAAGCTAAGAAGTTAAAACAATTTTTAGAAGAAGAAAAACAGCAACAAGAACGATACCATGGAAAAGACTAACCCAACTGAAGAACATAAGTACCAGCAAGCTTTAAAAAAAGTAAAGCGCATCAAAGGGTTTTATATCCATTTGATGGTGTACGTAGTTATTAATGTAATGATATTGCTCTTGCAATTTACCGATAAGGAACGATCGCAAGATTTTTGGCAATGGCAAACCTTTGGGATGGCTATTTTTTGGGGAATCGGAATTCTTTCTCATGCCATGTCCGTTTTTTTACCCACACTACTTTTGAGCAAAGACTGGGAGCAACGCAAGATTAACGAACTCATGGAAAAGGATAGAAATAAGAAATGGGAGTAGTGTTGAAAAGCAAACCGTTTGAATATTTAATAAACCAACCCAATACGAACTCATGAACATTCTTATCATAGAAGATGAAAAACCTGCCGCACGCTTACTCCAACGCAAAGTGGAGAAGTTGGGCTACTCCGTTCAAACCCTTTTGCACTCTGTAGAAGAGGCTATTGCTTGGTTTCAAACTCATCCTCATCCGGATTTAATTTTTCTTGATATCCAATTGTCGGATGGTTTGTCTTTTGAAATTTTTGAAACGATTGATATCAAGAGCGCGGTAATTTTTACTACGGCTTATGACGAATATGCCTTACGCGCTTTTAAATTGAATAGTATCGATTACCTACTCAAGCCCATAGACGAAGACGAATTAGCTACTGCTGTGGCCAAATTCAATTCCCGAAATACCGCTGTTTCTAGTTTGGCACTCGATTTTGAAATGATTAAGAAAATGCTCGTAAACCCATTGGAAAAGACCTATAAAAAGCGGTTTACCATAACTATGGGACACCAATTGAAAATGATTGCCCTAGAAGAAATTGAATGTTTTTATAGCGAAAACAAAGGAACTTATATTCATACTTATGAAAATCGCGATTATTTACTCGATACTACTTTAGAACAGCTCGAAACCGAGTTGGATCCTGCTGCGTTCTTTCGCATCAATCGCAAATTTATAGTGCCTATGAAAGGCATAAAAGAAATTCAACGCTACAGCAATTCCCGCTTACAGGTTATTTTACCTAGCTACAAAGGGGATGATGTCATTGTAAGCCGTGAAAAAGTTACTGAGTTTAAAGAGTGGTTGGGCTAGTTGATTAATTCTTTACGGATGCCTACTAAAGCAAAAATAAGAAATGTATAGGCTATGAAAAAAGGGATAATGTATTCAATCCAACCCAAAGGCAACATCACGGCCATAATCAACAATTGAAAGCCTAAACCATACAAAGAAAGAAGCGTCATAAACCAATTTGGGAAGGTTTTTACTTTATAAGCCTCAGGATCCATCCAATGAATTACTTTGTCAAATACACCATAAGCCAAAGTATACAATCTAAATAAAACAGCCACCGATTGCTGACTTTCTCCAGGCAATGCTCTAGGTGTTTTGTATTCAAATACTTTACTAGTACAGTCTCCTCCAACAGATTTTGTTCTCAAAATCACATAATAGTAATTGTATAAAGTTCCCTGCAATTGAAGTCCAACAAACCCCAATATGGTTAGCCAAACCGTTGTTTTTGATACATAACAAATAGTCATCAAAAAGATTAGGTTAAGTAGGATATCAAACAAACTATCCAAATACCTGCCCGTATAAGATGGCGTCTTTTTCAACCGAGCCAATTCTCCATCGGCTGCGTCAATTCCTGATTTTAATAAGATAAAAAAAGCTGCTAAATAATACTGTTCTATTAAAATACAATACACCGCAATTAATCCAGACAACCCAAAGAGTAGCGTAACATGAATAGGAGTAAATCGAGTGTTTTTTAATTGTTGGGCCATAAATTTCCCAAAAGACCTACCGTAATCAGATAGATCTAAAAATTGGTTTTGAGCGGTAAGTTTAGACATTAAAGAAGTTAATCTAGGAACTGCGACAATATAGTCTAGGTATGCATATTATTTACTTAAACGATGTAAGGTATACGTCATAGCTGTCAATAAAAAGAAAGCCATTACTTGGTGAGTCAATCCCAACCATATAGGAACGCTATACAATAATGTAAATACCCCTAAGGCAAATTGCAAGAACACAATACCCAATAGGGCATATATTCCTTTTTGTTGGGTAGCATTTAAAGAATAGTTTTTGCTTTTATAATATAAGTATACAATAAGGCCCACCACACCATAAGCCAAAGTACGATGTACAAATTGGACTCCACTGATGCTTTCAGTAAATCGAGCAAGCCACGTGTCTTTTTCCAATAGAATACTTTCGTGAAAGAATTGTCCATCACTCATCAGAGGCCAATGGTTGTGCACTAATCCTGCATTTAATCCTGCCACAAATCCACCATAAATGATTTGGATAAGAAGGACTACTAGGCTAATTCGCGCTATTTTTTGTAAAGGAACAAGTGCTTCTTTTTTCTCGGGATAGATTAAGTCTAAGGCCACCCATAAAGTATAGGCAAAGGTGATGAACGCAAAGGTGAGGTGCAAAGACAATCTGAAATGACTCACGTCAGGATTATCAATCAAGCCACTTTTCACCATAAACCAGCCTAAGAAGCCTTGGAATCCTCCCATGGCAAGCAAGATGCCGCATTTTTTAAGAGTTGCAGGGTCGAATTTTTTCTTAAGTAAGAAATACACAAACGGTATTAGGAAAACGAATCCCAATACACGTCCAATCAACCGGTGAAACCATTCCCAAAAATAAATGAATTTGTAATCGGATATAGTGAAATCGTTGTGTATGTTGATTTTTTGGTATTCTGGAAATTGTTTGTAGGCTTCAAATGTTTCTTGCCATTTAGCTTCCGTTAAAGGAGGGAAAGTATCCGTAACCAAATGCCAATCGGTCATGGATAAGCCCGAATTGGTTAATCGGGTGATACCACCTACTACCACCATTACAAATACTAGAAAACATCCTGAAAGAAGCCAAATAATAACTGATTTATTGTTTTTCATAGGTTTAAATTTTCAAAGTTTCAGAGTTATATAGAAGCGTTCACTTTTATAATAAATGTAGTAAGCATTTGCTCTAACTCTCTACTATCGTCATATAATTCATTAAATGATTGTTTTTTTTGAAATTGGAAGAAATCGAGTACCATTTAGTTACTAAAGCTATTACTTTTTGACATATCAATAAATCTTTAAAAGTCTTCATTTTTAACTACTTAAGTTTGACTCTGAAACTTTGCTACTTTATAACTTTTTCCAATCCCAATTTTGCAGCTCTTGCAATTACAAAGGCATAAGCTGCTTCATATTCATTAGGTATATCGCCTTCTAATATGGCTTCTTTTACAGCTTCTTTTAGGATCCCAATCTCTCGAGAGGGTTTTAAATCAAAAAGTGCCATAATTTCTTCGCCACTAATAGGAGGTTGAAATTGACGGATGTGATCTCGTTCTTCAACCTCTATGATTTTACGTCGAACAATATCAAAATTGTTGTGGTATTTTTTAAACTTAGCTGGGTTTTTGGTTGTAATGTCGGCTTCACATAAAGTCATTAAATAGTCTACATCTTCCCCTGCATCAAATACCAATCGGCGCACGGCTGAGTCGGTTACTACATCTTCAGCTAATACGATTGGGCGTGAACTGAGCATCACCATTTTTTGAACGAATTTCATTTTTTGGTTCAACGGCATGTGCAAGCGTTCAAAGATTCGTTTCACCATTTTGCCTCCTAAAAATTCATGACCGTGAAACGTCCAACCTTGTTTATTGTTGAATTTTTTAGTGGGTGCCTTGCCAATGTCATGGAGTAAGGCGGCCCATCGCAACCACACATCATCGGTGTTGGGACAAATATTGTCTACGACTTCTAGCGTATGGTAGAAATTATTCTTATGGGTATGACCTTCCACTTCTTCTACTTTGTTTAAGGCAGTAAGTTCAGGAAGTATAAGGTCCAATAAGCCAGTTTGGTATAAATGTAAAAATCCAATGGAAGGTTTATCGGTTGCTAGTATTTTATTCAATTCATCTACAATGCGTTCTCCAGAGATAATAGCTATTCGTTCGTTATTCTTGTGAATAGCCGCTAACGATTCCGATTCGATGGTAAAGTTCAATTGGGTAGCAAAACGAATGGCACGCATCATGCGCAACGGATCATCGGAATAGGTAATGTCTGGGTCCAATGGCGTTTTGATGACTTTGTTTTTTAAATCGGTTAATCCGTTAAAAGGGTCAATTAAGTCCCCATAGGTGTCTGGATTTAATGAAAAAGCTAAAGCATTTATGGTGAAATCCCGACGGTTTTGATCGTCTTCCAAGCTACCATTTTCTACTATAGGATTTCTGCTGTCACGGGTATAACTTTCTTTTCGCGCTCCAACAAACTCTATATCCATATCATGGTATCGCAACATGGCCGTTCCATAATTTTTGAATACTTGAACTTTGGGTTTGTGGGGCAACAATTCCGATACTTTCAACGCTAAGTCAATCCCGGAGCCTATAGCGACAATATCAATGTCTTTTTTGAAATTGCGTTGCAAGAGATAATCCCGAACAAATCCACCAATAACATAACTATCCAGGTTGAGTTCCTGTGATGCTTTGGATACGATTTCAAAGATTTTATGGTCTAATGCTTGTTTGTAATTCATAGTCAATTTGAAAAACTTCAAATTTGTTTATTTGCGGATAATTTTCACTTGATTGTCTAACGAAAGTTTAATAATCGTAGAGGGTTTATCACAGATTTTATCGTGCTGCAAATTTACTACATAGTCTACACCTTTTATAATTTCAGGACTAATTTCTTTAAAAGATTTTGGTGTAAAGAACCCTGTAATGTTTGCTGAGGTTGAAACCAATGGTTTTTTCATTCGCTCCATTAATTTAAAGCAAAAAGGTTCTTTTACCAATCGAATACCAAGAGTCTTGTCTTCTGCGATGATATTTGCCGCTACATTTCTAGGGTTATCAAGAATTAAGGTGGTTGGCTTTTCCGATAAATCCATGATTTGCCAAGCCGTTTCAGGTATGTCCTTGAACACATTGTACATCATTTTCTCTCCGTTCATTAACACAATCATACTCTTGGATTCCTCACGCTGTTTAAGCGCATAGATTTTTTTAACGGCTTCTACATTAGTAGCATCACAACCGATACCCCATACAGTATCTGTAGGATAAAGAATGATTCCGCCATTTTGAATGACTTCGAAGGCATTGTGCACTTCCGTATTGATGTCGCTCATGATTTTTTGTTTTTTAGGAATTGCATCATTGGCAATTCAATATATTTAAACGTTAATTGACTGATAAAAAGCAAAGGTACTACACTTACCGTAATGATACTCCAATAGTCTACTTGTGATAATTGGGCCGCTCGATCCAATCCTATGATACCATAAAAAATAATAAATAAGAGTGTGCCGTGAACGAGGTAAACACTATAGGTAATTTGTCCAAATTTACGGGACAAGGGATGGGATAATAAGCCAAAAATAGAATTCCCAGAGGCGATTATAAGAAAGAAAAGGGAAGTAGCAATAAGAGGAATGTGTTTTCTACCACTATCAAAAAAGCATACAGATAGTAGCAATAAAGTCACTGCGATATAGTTCATCATGGGTTTCTGTAACCCAGTTGAAAAAGTATTTTTTTGCAGTAGTATGGCAACGACTATACCGCCAATAAAAGGCATAAAATGACGTATAGATGCTTGATTTATATAGAGGGTACTTCCTAATAGGACTAAGAATAGAAGTAAGGTTTTTGCCTTGACTTTTTTACCCATACCCAATGCGAGAAAGGGGAGTAGGAAGTAAAACATCCATTCGTAGGGAAGCGTCCAGGAAGCCCCTGAGTTCATTAAATAACTATTTTGAAACCCATTGATGTCTAAAGTTCCTGCTACAGTAAATCCAATCCAAGAGGTGCTGTTTGAAATCAATTCTCCTATTGATGTGTTAAGTTTCATATGGGTATAATACCCTATGAGTATAAAAATAACACAGGTTACTGTGAAATACATAGGGAACAAGCGGTAGAATCGGGATTTTAAATACAGTCCCCAATTGAAATCAGTTGTGTTTTTTAGAATTTTGGAGGTAAATAAAAAGGCCGTAATGCAAAAAAATAATGACACACTAGTTTGCCCAAAATGATTGTACAAATTTAGGGTGGGTTCGTCCCATGATTTGGTATGAATGTAATGTTGCCAAATATAACTATGGTGCAGAAAAACAAAGAACGCCAAATAACCTCTAATCCCGTCAATTTCAGGGTGAGCCACAGGAGCAATGTCCAAAGGTATTGCTTTATTGACTCCTACAATAGTGAGAAGTAAAACTAAGAATATGGGAAGTAAAATGATATAATAATTGAAGGCCATATGGAATGCAGCTATAGTTTTTTACCCAATATCACTTGGTCAATCCAACCATCAAGCGTGTATTTATAGAATAAAGCATCGGGTAGTTTTTGGTATTCCTTTTCGAAAAAATCAGCAGGAATTACAGGGTTACTTTCATCAATAACCAAGATATTGTTTGGGTTGTAAAAGTCATAATTGACAATGTCTGCATTAGTGGTTATTAATTTTTTCTCGAGGCCTAAACTTTCAAATACTCGAAATGTAAGTCCCTTTTGTCCAGGACGATTGATATCTAATAGCGTTTTGGAATGAGCAACCAATTGGTTTACTTCTTCTAATGGAATTTTAGTTTTAAAATAGTCAATCTCGTCTGAAGGAAGTGTAGCCTCTTTATCCAATACC
>JAHEHJ010000090.1 GCA_024644655.1 Flavobacterium sp. | reverse complement strand
TACAAAAGGTCCTTTTTTTAATGAACGTGCCATGTCTATCTAATTATTTCTTTCTGCGTTCAACAATATACTTATTACTCGGGTTAACTTTAGAACGAGTTCTATAACCTTTAGCAGGAAGTCCTTTTCTAGAACGTGGATGACCTCCTGACGAACGTCCTTCACCACCTCCCATAGGGTGATCAACTGGGTTCATCGCTACTGGTCTAGTTCTAGGTCTTCTTCCTAACCATCTTGTTCTACCTGCTTTACCAGATACAATCAACTGATGATCTGAGTTAGAAACCGCTCCAATTGTAGCTGAACAAGTCAACAAGATTAATCTTGTCTCTCCTGAAGGCATTTTAATTGTAGCATATTTTCCATCTCTCGCCATTAATTGAGCAAATGTACCTGCCGAACGAGCAATAACAGCTCCTTGTCCAGGACGCAATTCGATACAAGAAATTACTGTTCCCAATGGAATTTTACTCAATGGTAAAGTGTTTCCAATTTCAGGAGAAGCTCCTTCTCCAGACACTAATGTCTGACCTACTTGCAATCCGTTTTGAGCAACAATATATGTTTTCTCTCCATCTACATACCACAATAATGCGATAAAAGCTGTTCTGTTTGGATCGTATTCAATTGATTTTACTGTAGCTGGAATTCCAACTTTAGATCTTTTAAAATCAATAATACGATACCTTTGTTTGTGACCACCGCCTGTATAACGCATGGTCATTTTTCCTTGACTATTTCTACCTCCTGAGTTTTTTATCGGTGCTAACAAAGAGCGCTCCGGCTTATCAGTCGTGATGGCGTCAAAACCATTCACAACTCTAAAACGCTGACCCGGGGTAATAGGTTTTAATTTTCTAACTGACATTTTCTATTAGATATTGTTATAAAAATCTATTGTTTCTCCCTCTTTTACTTGTACAACTGCTTTCTTGTAAGCATTTGTTTTTCCGCTAATCAAACCACTTTTTGTATATTTAGTAGTTCTATCAGCTCTATAGTTCATTGTGTTAACAGAAACAACTGAAATTCCGTAAGTAGCCTCAACAGCTTTCTTAATTTGAACTTTGTTTGCTCGTTTGTCAACAACAAAACCAAAACGATTGAAAACCTCACCATCTTTGGTGATTTTTTCAGTTATGATAGGCTTAATTATAATACTCATGGTCTGTTATTTGCTTAAATTTTCTTCAATTCCTTCTAAAGATCCTTCTAAAAGAACTAAATTATTAGCATTTAAAATCTCGTAAGTGCTTAATTCTGAATTAGTTACTACGTTAGATGCTTTTAAATTGCGTGACGACAAATATACATTTTTATTTGAATCACCCAACACAAACAAAGATTTTTTGTTTTCTAACCCTAATGCTTTCAAAACATTAATGAAATTTTTAGTGTTTGGCGTTTCAAAATTAAAGTCTTCAACAACTAATAAATTTGATTCTTTTACTTTTAAAGAGAAAGCAGATTTTCTTGCTAATCTTTTTAAACTCTTATTCAATTTGAAAGAATAACTTCTTGGTCTTGGACCAAAAACAGTACCCCCTCCTTTGAACAAAGGACTCTTTTTACTACCTGCACGTGCTGTACCGGTACCTTTTTGTTTTTTAATCTTACGAGTACTTCCCGCTACTTCAGCTCTTTCTTTTGCTTTGTGCGTACCTTGTCTTTGATTAGCTAAATATTGCTTAACATCAAGATATACTGCGTGATTATTTGGCTCTATGCCGAATACTGAATCCGAAAGTTGAACTTTTCTTCCAGTATCTTTTCCGTTGATATCTAAAACTTTTACTTCCATTACTTCTGAATGATTACGTAAGAGTTTTTGTGCCCAGGAATAGCTCCTTTAACAACAAGTAGGTTCTTTTCAGCAACCACTTTTAAAACTCTAAGATTTTGTACTTTTACATTATCACATCCCATTCTTCCAGCCATACGCATTCCTTTGAATACACGTGATGGATAAGAAGATGCTCCTACAGAACCTGGCGCTCTCAAACGGTTATGTTGACCATGAGTTGCTTGTCCAACACCACCAAATCCGTGACGTTTAACAACCCCTTGAAAACCTTTTCCTTTTGATACACCTTGTACATCAACAAATTCTCCTTCGCTGAATAACTCCACAGTGATGCTATCACCTAATTTAAAACTTTCTTCAAACCCTTGGAATTCAACGACTTTCTTTTTAGCAGAAGTTCCCGCTTTCTTAAAGTGACCTAAGTCAGCTTTAGTAGCGTGTTTTTCTGTTTTGTCATCGAAACCAAGTTGAAGAGCTTCATACCCGTCAACCGCATTGGTTCTGACTTGGGTAACGACACAAGGCCCAGCTTCGATTACCGTACAAGGAATGTTTTTCCCGTTCTCGTCGAAAATGCTAGTCATGCCGATTTTTTTTCCAATTAACCCAGACATAGTAAACTAATTATTAATTAATAAATTTTTGATAATTCAATTATAAAGAATTAAGTATTAGAATATTTTTTTCAAAATTCTAATACTTAAAACTTACTTTTTTAAAGAAGAATTAAACTTTAATTTCAACTTCAACACCACTTGGCAACTCTAATTTCATAAGAGCATCAATAGTTTTTGAAGACGAAGAGTAAATGTCTAATAATCTTTTATAAGAACTTACTTCAAACTGCTCTCTCGCTTTTTTGTTAACGTGTGGAGAACGTAATACAGTAAATATTTTTTTGTGTGTAGGTAACGGAATAGGACCTGTTACAACAGCACCTGTGCTTTTCACAGTTTTTACGATTTTCTCAGCTGATTTATCAACCAACATATGATCGTAAGACTTTAATTTTATTCTAATTTTTTGACTCATCTTGATAAGAATTAAGCGTTACCTTTTGCTTTTTTGATCACTTCTTCTGAAATATTAGAAGGAGTTTGTTCATAATGTGAAAATTCCATTGTTGAAGTTGCTCTACCTGAAGATAAAGTTCTTAAAGTAGTAACATATCCAAACATTTCTGAAAGCGGCACATTTGCTTTGATAGTTTTAGCACCATTTCTGTCACCCATATCATTCACTTGACCTCTACGACGGTTAATATCACCAACGATATCTCCCATGTTTTCTTCTGGTGTGATAACTTCCATTTTCATAATTGGCTCAAGGATAACAGCTCCAGCAGCTTTTGCCACTTCTTTGTATCCCATTTTAGCTGCTAATTCAAAAGAAAGCGCATCAGAATCTACTGGGTGGAAAGATCCATCCAACAAAGTTACTTTTAAACTATCTACTTGATAACCTGCTAAAGGTCCTGTTTTCATAGCTTCTCTGAAACCTTTTTCAACAGATGGAATATATTCTTTAGGAACGTTTCCTCCTTTTACTTCGTTAACAAACTGTAATCCAACTGGTACTTTTCCATCAACTTCATCAGCTGGCTCAAGTCTAAACACGATATCACCGAATTTACCACGACCCCCTGATTGTTTTTTATATGTTTCTCTGTGTTGAGCAGATTTTGTAAAAGCTTCTTTGTACTCTACTTGAGGCTCACCTTGATTTACTTCAACTTTGAACTCACGTTTCATACGATCTACAAGAATGTCTAAGTGTAACTCACCCATACCAGAAATAATCGTTTGACCTGAAGCTTCATCAGTTCTTACTGTAAACGTTGGATCTTCTTCAGCTAATTTTGCCAAAGCCATACCCATTTTATCAACGTCAGCTTTAGTTTTTGGCTCAATAGCGATACCAATTACCGGCGCAGGGAATTTCATTGACTCAAGAATAATAGGGTGTTTTTCATCACACATTGTATCTCCAGTCTTGATGTCTTTAAATCCAACTGCCGCTCCAATATCTCCAGCCTCGATATACTCGATTGGGTTTTGTTTATTAGCATGCATTTGGTAGATACGAGAAATTCTTTCTTTGTTTCCAGAACGGGTGTTCAAGATATATGAACCTGCATCCAAACGACCTGAATACGCACGGAAGAAAGCTAAACGACCTACATATGGGTCAGTAGCAATTTTAAATGCTAAAGCTGCAAACGGCTCTTTTACATCAGGACGACGTAAGATTTTAGTTTGATCTTCTTCTAATAAATCTGCATCATCAGGATGAATTCCTTCAATACCTTCTTTATCTAAAGGAGATGGTAAATATTTACAAACTGCATCCAACATAAATTGAACACCTTTGTTTTTAAATGATGACCCAGCAATCATTGGAATGATAGCCATATCAATTGTAGCAGCTCTTAAAGCTGTATTGATTTCATCTTCCGTGATAGAATCTGGATTTTCCATGTATTTATCAAGCAAGTTCTCATCATAATCAGCAACCGCCTCAATAAGAATATCTCTATATTCTTTAACTTCAGCAATCATATCAGCAGGAATAGGCACAATATCAAAAGTTGCCCCTTGAGTTGCGTCATGCCATACAATAGCTTGGTTTTTAACTAAATCCACAACTCCTTTAAAGTCATTCTCTTCACCAATTGGCAAAGTAATCGCAACAGCGTTAGATTTTAACATATCTCTAACTTGCTGACAAACCATCAAAAAGTTTGAACCTTGACGGTCCATTTTGTTTACGAATCCCATACGTGGAACTCTATATTGATCAGCTAATCTCCAGTTAGTTTCTGATTGTGGCTCAACACCATCAACAGCACTAAATAAGAAAACTAAACCATCCAATACACGCAATGAACGATTTACCTCTACAGTAAAATCAACGTGTCCTGGGGTATCAATAATATTAAAGTGGTAATCTTGAGAAGTTGGTAATGGTTTACCTTGTTCTGTTGGGAAACTCCATTCACAAGTAGTAGCTGCAGAAGTAATTGTAATACCTCTTTCTTGCTCTTGCGCCATCCAGTCCATAGTTGCAGCACCATCGTGCACCTCACCTATTTTGTGTGATTTTCCAGTATAGAATAATATACGCTCAGTTGTAGTAGTTTTACCTGCATCAATATGAGCTGCAATTCCAATGTTTCTTGTTAATTTTAAATCTCTAGCCATTTCTTAAATATTAAAATCTGAAGTGAGAGAATGCTTTATTTGCTTCTGCCATTTTGTGAGTATCCATTCTCTTTTTAACAGCAGCACCTTCTTCTTTAGCCGCAGCTAAAATTTCAGAAGCTAATTTTCCAGCCATTGATTTTTCATTTCTTCTACGCGCATATAGGATCATCCATTTCATGGCCATAGAAATTTTACGGTCTGGTCTAATTTGCATTGGGATTTGGAAGGTAGCTCCACCAACTCTACGACTACGTACTTCTACGTGAGGCATAACATTAGTTAATGCATCTTTCCAAACTTCTAATGATGCTTTTTCATCATTATTCTTTTTTGCTTCTACGATATCCATGGCATCATAGAATACTTTAAAAGCTGTTGATTTTTTACCATCCCACATCAAGTTGTTCACAAAACGTGTAACTAACTGATCGTTAAATTTAGGATCTGGTAAAAGGGGTCTTTTCTTTGCCGCTCTTTTTCTCATGTCTTTTCTTTAAAAGTTTAAAATTACTTTTTAGCTTCTTTTGGGCGTTTAGCACCATACTTAGATCTTCTTTGTGTTCTTCCTGCTACACCTGATGTATCAAGCGCACCACGCACAATGTGATATCTAACTCCTGGTAAATCTTTTACCCTTCCGCCTCGCACTAATACTATCGAGTGCTCTTGTAGATTATGTCCTTCTCCTGGGATGTATGCATTTACTTCATTTCCATTAGTCAAACGTACACGCGCAACTTTACGCATTGCAGAGTTTGGTTTTTTTGGAGTAGTAGTGTAAACACGCGTACAAACACCTCTTCTTTGAGGACAAGAATCTAAAGCAACCGATTTACTCTTCTTAGTGATTTGAGTTCTTCCTGTTCTTACTAATTGTTGAATTGTTGGCATAATTAAATACTAAAATTTCTTTATTTATTAAATTCCCGCTTTTTTCGGGGTTGCAAATGTAGCAATTATTTTGAACGAAACAAATCATAATTAATTAATTTTCAAACAGATTGTTTTTAGATTCGACAAACTACAATAAAAAAGGATTTTTTACGTTATTTTGAACCAAACTTGCACACACCTTGAAATCTATTCTATTCCTTTTTATGGTTTTTATTAACAGTTGGATTGCTTTCTCCCAAAGCCTCCATCTAAAAATCATAGGCGCAACAGAAATCGAAACGCAGTATATTGACAGTATCGGCTATAAAAAAACCCATCCCAACATCAAATCAGTAACAGAAGAAAACAATATTGTATTCCAAACTATTCTCAAAAAAGGATACATTGAATGTCAACAAACCGATTTATCTAAAACCAACGACTCCTCATACGTATATCAATATACACTAAACTCCAAAATCAAAACCATACATATATATATAGGTAAAGAAAATGAATCGTTCATCAATTCCTCCAACACTATAAAAAACGACTCCACAACCATTCCTTTTGAAAATTGCGAAGAATTCCTCAATGAAATCATGAAAAAAAGAGAAAGCGCCGGCTTCTCACTTGCAAAGACTAAACTCAATAATATCGAAAAAAAAGGAGATCATTTAGTGGCCCAACTTAATACTTCTAATGAATCCAAAAGACAACTAAACAATATAGCTATTATAGGCTATGATAAATTCCCAATCGGACATAAAAAAAACCTTCTTAGAAATTACCGCGACAAAACCTTCAACCAAAAAACACTTGAAAAAATCTATACTGACATAGACAAATACCGTTTTGTAAAGCAAACTAAATATCCAGAAATCTTATTCAAAAAGGATTCAACTATTATATATGTATATCTAGAAAAAAACAAAGCCAATTCCTTTGACGGCTATTTAGGATTTACCAATGATGAAAACAAAAAAATGATTTTAAGTGGCTACTTAGATTTAACCTTAAACAATATATTAAATTCAGGGGAGAAATTCGCACTGTACTGGAAAAGTGATGGACAACAACAAAAAACTTTTAATTTAGGATTAGAACTCCCCTACCTCTTTAATAGCCCTTTAGGACTAAAAACAGAACTCAATATATTCAAACAAGACAGCACATTTCAAAACACCAGAACATCAATCGAACTAGGCTATTTTTTCAACTATAACACTAGAACTTACATTGGCTACCAATCCACAGAATCTAGCGATATACAAAATTCAAATACAGAATCCCTAAAAGACTACACCAATCATTTTACCACAGTTTCACTTGACTATATTGACTATAAAAACGACGATTTCTTATTTCCTGACAAAACCAACATTAATCTCAAAGTAGGCACAGGAAAACGAAATGCCAATGCATTACAAAACAATCAATTTTTTAGCAGCTTAAACTTTAAACACAACATTTACTTAAATCCTAAAAATTGCATTAGCATCAAATCGCAAAACTATTATCTAATCAGCGCCCAATACATCATAAATGAACTAAAACAGTTTGGAGGCATAAATTCCATTCGTGGTTTTAATGAAAATAGTCTGCAAGGCAATAGATTCAATGCTTTACTAACAGAATACCGGTATATCCTCGCTCCTAACCTCTACATTCATAGCATCATAGATTATGCCAACATCCAAAACAAAACAGCCAATAGCAACGACAACTTACTAGGTATTGGAATAGGTCTCGGCCTGTTGTCTAAAAATGGGATGTTTAATTTAGTTTATGCCAATGGTCAATCAAACAATCAAAATCTAAGGCTTTCAAACTCAATAGTTCATATTAGCTTTAAAGCAATATTTTAATAAAATAAAAACTTTAACACTAAAAATTGAGTGGCTTATTAGGATTTTTAAGATTTTATTAAGACTTTTGAAACACTAATTATAACCAAATTAAATAATGAAAACAAAGTTAAATGGATTCTTGACGCTATTTATTGCGTTATTGGTGCAAATTTCTTTTGCACAAGAAAGGATTGTAACTGGTGTTGTTTCAGACAACGGTGGTTTACCAATTCCAGGAGTTAATGTACTTGTAAAAGGTACTAAATTGGGAACTCAAACAGATTTTGATGGAAAATATTCGATCAAAGCGAGTCCAAGTCAAACACTTATCTTTAATTATGTAGGAATGAAATCCCAAGAAATCGAGGCTTCTTCTGCAACAATTAATGTAAAAATGAAAGACAATGCAGTGGAATTAGAAGGTGTTGTCGTTACCGCATTTGGTATTAAAAGACAAAAGAAAGCACTTGGATATGCCACGGTTACTGTTAGCTCTAAAGATTTAACCGAAGTAAATAACACGAACGTGTTTGAATCACTTTCAGGAAAAATGGCTGGGGTAGACGTTACCGCACCTGCACAAGTAGGAGCTTCTTCTAAAGTTATCATTAGAGGATTCAATTCATTTTCTTCAAACTCTCCATTATATGTAATTGACGGTACTCCTGTTTCTAACAACACTACAAGTGGAACTGGAAATACAAGAAGTTATGATGCAGGAACAGGAATTAGTGACTTAGACCCTAACAACATCGAAAGTATGACCGTACTTAAAGGTGCAGCAGCTGGAGCTTTGTATGGTTCTAAAGCAGGTCAAGGGGTAATTATTATTACAACTAAATCAGGTAAAAATAAATCTAGAATATCTGTTGAAACTTCAACATCTGCAGAATTCTCTCAAGTTTCTAGAGTACCTCACCTTCAAAACGACTTTGGACAAGGTTGGGACGGAAAAGGGTATTCAAACTGGGCAGGACATCCAGATTATGGTTTTAGTAATGAAAATGGTTCTTGGGGACCAGCATTCAATGGTGAAATTAGACCTTGGGGTGCTATTGTAGATAACGCTCAACAAATCAAACCTTACGTTGCTTTAAAAAATAACGTTAAAGATTTCTTCGAGCAAGGAACTACTTTTAACAATACAGTACGCGTAAGTGGTGGAGGTGAAAATTCAAATTTTTCTATCAACTTCTCTGATGTAAGTTCAAATGGAATTATCCCAACTAATGCAGACTCTTTTAAAAGAAGAACATTCGGTTTTAACGGTGGTATGAATAGTGATAAGTTAAGCTTCAAAGCCAACATTAACTATGTGAAAAAAGACCAATTTGCAGTAAACACTGGACAAGGTGCTGATGCAGGTGAAGGAAATACATTAATTCAAGAAATGTTACAAATTCCTAGAGATATTAGTGTAGTTGATTTAGCTGATTATACAAATAACGCTTTCAACAACAACAGTAACTATTTTACGCCTTACGCTACAAATCCATACTGGGTAGTAAATGAGAACTCAACGTTTATAGAGGCTAATCGTTTTTACGGAAATACGAATTTAACCTATAAATTCAACAGTAAACTTTCGTTAAGCTACCAAATTGGTGGGGATTACAAAGTTGAAAAAGTAAAATCATATGGTGCAAAAGTAACATACGAACCAGGTTCAGCGCAAGCTTTAGGTGGTGCTAACGCAGTTGTAGGAGGAGTTACAGAGTTAACAGATGAGATTTCTGAATACGACACAAACTTAATTTTATATTACAACACTAAAGTAAAAGAAGATTTCAACGTAAATTCATTCTTTGGTTTTGGTACTAATGAGAAAAAAAGAAACAGACTTTTAGCTTCAATTACAAACTTAGATATTCCTAATTTTTATGAGTTATCAAACTCAGCTGTAAAACCAACAGTAGCTCAAGATAACAGTATGAGAAGAGGATATTCTGCATATGCTTCTGTGGAAGGATCTTATAAAGACAAAATCTTTTTAACACTTACAGGTAGAAATGAATGGACTTCAACTTTACCACAAGATGCCAACTCTTATTTCTATCCATCTGCTAGTTTAAGTGGAATTTTAATTGACAATTCAGATTACTTTATAAAATTAAGAGCAGGATATGCTGGTTTAGCAAATGACACTAGACCTTACCAAACAAGTTCTTCTTTAATCCCTGGAAATGCTTCTTTAGGATTTGGTAATATCTTTATGCCTATTGGTGGTGTTAATGGATATGAATTTGGCGGAACATTAGGTAATGCCAATTTGAAACCAGAATTTGTAAAAGAAACAGAAGTTGGTTTTGAAACTCAATTATTTGGAAAAAGAGTAAACTTAGACGCCTCTTTCTATAACAAGAAAACAGACGGTATGATTGTTACACTTCCAACAGCAACATCGACTGGATATACTACTCAAACTTCAAACGCTGTAGATTTAACAAACCGCGGAGTAGAGTTAGTATTAAATGTAGTACCATTTAAAACAGAAAACTTCCAATGGGATTTCACAACAACGTTCACCAAAAACAGATCTAATGTAGATGATGTTGTTGGAGGTTCTGGAAAAATCCAATTGGCATTAAATTATGGCGTTAGTTTTAACGCTGTAGTAGGTCAACCTTTAGGTGTATTTGAAACTTTTGTTCCTCAAACTAACGACGCTGGTCAGTTCATTGTAGACCCTGCAACAGGATACTACAAAGTAACAGATGATGAACAAATCATTGGTACTTCAGAAAGAGATTTCGTTATGGGTTTCAAAAACAAATTTACTTATAAAAATGTATCGTTAACTTTCGGAATCGATTGGAAAAAAGGTGGTAAAATGTACTCTTACACAAAACGTTTATCACACTTTACAGGTAATGGTATAGAAACTACTTATAACGGTAGATTACCATTCATCATCCCTAACTCGGTTATCGATAATGGTGATGGTACCTATTCTGAAAACACTACACCTATTAATTACGCTTCAGTATCTGGAGAGTCTAATGGTAATGTAACTGATTTTTGGAATACTCAAAACAATCCTGGAGTTGAACAAGGTCACGTTATTGACAAAACCTTTATTCGCTTGAGAGACATCGCATTAACATATAATATTCCTTCAAAATTATTGAAAAATACTGGAATTGTAAATGCTTCTTTCAGCATCTATGGTAAAAACTTAGCGTTATGGACTCCTGATGAAAATCCATATATCGACCCAGAATTGTCAACTTTTGGTTCAGATTTAGGTAGTGAGCAAGGAGAATTTGGAGCTAACCCAGCTCAAAGATCGTATGGTGCTTCACTTAAATTAACCTTTTAATAATGAAGAAAATGAAAAAGTTTATATTTAGTATACTTGCTTTATCTGCTGTATTCGTAAGTTGTAATACAGAATTAGATATTAACCAAGATCCTGATGCATTAAATGCAGATAACGCACCGTTGTCAGCGCAATTACCTTCTGGCATCACCGGTATTGTAGGGTCAGAAGGAGCTGGAATGGCAATCTTCGGAGGATTCTGGTCACAGTATTGGACGCAAAGTAATGCGGCCAATCAATTTAAAGATATTGACAACTATTCATCAAGTACATCCGATTATAATTTTATTTGGGATGGTATGTATGATGCATTAGGAGATATCCGTAACGTAAAACGTAGAGCATTAGCAGAAGGTAACTGGAAATATTATTTAATTGCTACTACATTAGAAGTTCAAGCTTCTCAAGTGTTAACCGATATGTATGGAAGTGTTCCTTATAAAGAAGCAAACAACAAGTTAATTTTAAACCCACATTTTGATACCGGAGAAGAAATCTACGGATACATGATTGAAGATTTAGATGATGCTTTAGCTAAAGACTTAGCTACTTCAACAGGATCAAATCCTGGAACAGATGATTTAATTTTCGGAGGCAACATGACCAATTGGACTAAATTTGCCAATACTTTGAAATTGAAAATCTACATGAGACAAACAGCTAGCTCAAGAGCTACAATTGCCAATGCAGGTATTCAACAAATGTTAACAGATGGTGTTCAATTCTTGGACACAGATGCTTCAATGACTCAATTCTCTGATGCTATCAACCAAAGTAATCCTTTGTATGAATACGTAATCAGAAGATTAAATGTAGCAACTAACTTAAGAATGAGTAGAACTTTGTCTTCATTCTTAGCAGACAATTCAGACGCTAGAAAAGGACAATATTACGCTTCTGGAAATGCTTTAAACCAAGGAGATTACAACAATCCTGCTGGATCTGGGACAATCGCTGTAGTTAAATTAAGCGCTACTACTCCTGTTCTTTTAATGAGCAAAGAGGAAAGTTTATTTTTACAAGCTGAAGCAGCTGAAAGATATAACAGTGGTGTAGGTGCTAAAGCATTATATGATGCTGCAGTTTCAGCGAACTTTAGCCGTTATAGCTTAAGTGCTACATCTTTATTAGCTGGTTCATATGCTTATCCAACAGCTGGTACTTTTAATCAAAAATTAGAAGCTATCATCACTCAAAAATGGATTGCAGGTTTCCCTGGAAATGGTTTCGAAGCATTCTTCGAAAAAAACAGAACAGGATATCCAACAACATCTTCTGTACCTCAAACAGATGCAGGATATGTTTCAGGTCAAATCACCTATGCTGTAAACGGTTCAACTGGTGGATTATTCCCAAAAAGAATAGTGTATCCTTTATCTGAAAGAAATGCAAATTCAAATGCATTACCTCTAGTTCCAATAACTACCCCAATATGGTGGGAATAAAAAATAATATTATGAAAAAAGTACTTTTAAGTTTAGTATTCTTATGCACATTCTTTGTGTCATGTGATTCGGATACAACGGGTAATGTATCCAGAGTAACCAATTACCCTATATTTACACTTTTAGGGGATGATGTAATCTACGTTCAAAAAGGAGATGAATTCATCGACCCAGGAGTAATTGTTACAGAAGGTGGAAATGCAATTCCATATACTACAACCATTTCTGGTGATTACAGAGGTGGTACTACATTAGATACAAATGTGGTTGATGTATACCAAGTTGTATATTCTGCTCAAAATCAAGATGGATTTTCAGGTTCTGCTTCTAGAACGGTTATCGTTTATGAAAACAGTGATTTAGTGACTAGTATTTCTGGCTTGTATCTATCAAAAGTTGTTAGAAACGGTGTTTCCTCTGCTCAATACACCAACATGGAATATGTATTAGTTTGGAAAAATTCAAACGGAACATATGAAATGTCTGATGGAATTGGAGGATACTATAACCTTGGAAGAGGTTATGGTGTAGGATATGCCGCTAGACCAGTTATTATCACTGCAAATGATATCTCCACGAATAACTTTGCTCCAATTCCATCATTTGGAGTAGGTGCATTTGGTGGTACTGCAACTATGTCTGGTTTAAATGCTAATCCAGGGGCCAATACATTATCCTTTTCAACTGTATGGAGTTCAGGATATACATTCAATGTAACTTTGACTAAAGTTGTTTTATAAATTATTTAAAATGAGAAAAATGAAAGTTTTAAAAAATAGTTTAATTGTTAGTTTTATACTAGCATTAACACTTACTTCTTGTGATAAAGGAGGAGACCCTAACCCTGGAGGAACCAATACTCAAAAGTTTGCTGGTGACTGGCACGTAATTGCCTTGGAGCCAGATGGTGCAACACCAGCTTTTGGAGGTGATTATGTATTGTTTTCATCTTACAATGCCGCTTCAAATGATGAAAATTTTTGGCTAGATGACCATGACAATTGGATGGAAATCAAATCAAAGGTTCAAGCTACAGATTTTTCAAACCTATTGTTTTCAGGTCAACCAAACGAAGCTGAATTGTATGCTGGCGGGACAGTTACTGTAACTAATGGTAAAATCTTAAAAAATGCAGCTCACTCTTTTGGAGGTCATGTAGTTGATAGTCTTTACTTCGAAGCAGAGTTCGATTGGGATCCAGGAACTGTATACAAGTTTGCTGGTCACAGAAGAACAGGATTCATCGAAGATGAATTATAGCATTCGATACGCATTATAACTTAAAACCACCAGTATTCACTGGTGGTTTTTTTATATCTTTGCACCATGGAAAAAGAAAACCAAATTTTCGGAATTAGAGCCATCATAGAAGCAATTCAAGCGGGAAAAGAAATTGACAAAGTTTTTATTCAAAGTGACGCACAAGGCGAATTGATGCAGGAGTTGATGAAATCAATGAAAAAAAACAGCATCAATTTTAGCTATGTTCCCGTCGAAAAATTAAACCGCTTAACTCCTAATAACCACCAAGGAGCAGTGGCAACCATTGCCCCTATCTCTTTTGTCAAATTAGAAACACTAGTTGATAGCGTTATTGAAAGTGGCAAAATGCCACTTTTCTTAATCCTAGACCAATTAAGTGATGCCCGTAATTTTGGAGCCATAATTCGTACCGCTGAATGTACAGGTGTTGACGGAATTATTGTTCAAAAAACAGGCTCAGCACCAGTAAATGGAGACACCGTAAAAACCTCTGCTGGAGCTGTTTTTAACGTGCCTATATGCAAAGTTGACCACATTAAAGACGCCCTTTTCTACCTTCAAGGTAGTGGCATCAAAACTGTGGCCGCCACTGAAAAAACAGAAGATAGCCTTTATGACGTAGCACTTAATATCCCCCTAGCTATCATAATGGGTAGCGAAGATCGAGGAATTAATCCTTCTGTATTAAAAATGGTTGATGAAAAAGCCAAACTTCCCATGTTTGGTTCAATAGGTTCACTAAACGTTTCTGTTGCTTGTGGCGCTTTTCTTTACGAAGCGGTACGACAAAGAAAATAAAGAGCAAAATGATTGGGAATTATCCAAATTCTTGCTCCCTCATTACAATACAAAGACCCTATATTAAGGGCCTTTGTATTGTAATTACCATCATGGCAAGTTGAGAATCTATTCCGAAGACTGAGTATCTTCAGTAGTGGGTTTATATACAAACACATACGATGGAACTAACACTTCATCTTCCACTTCTAATTCTAATTCTTCAGGAGGTGGTGGGTTCACAAAATTACCTTGTGCATCAAAACGTTTCATAAAAGGATCCTCATTCGGATTAAAATCGGGTTTCTCCCAAGCATATTGAGATGCAACCACATAATCAGGGGTCTTATAATAAGCCGCAAATAGAAACCCAGTGATCAATCCAGCCAAATGACCCTCCCAAGATATTTGCTTGTCAACTTCTGGAAACACATACCAAATCAATCCGCCATACAACATCACCACTGTCAGAGACAAAGCCATCAATCGGTAATACTGCGTCATCATTCCTTTGAAAAAAATAAAAGATACCAATACATAGATTAAGCTACTAGCCCCAATATGAAATGAATTCCGCCCAATTACCCATGTAATTAACCCAGAAAATAAGACTCCATAAAAAAGTACTTTCAATGATATCTCTCTATAAAAATATATAAGAGCCATAGTTAAAATAAATAATGGTACTGTATTATTAGCAATATGATTCAAATCACCATGCAAAAAAGGACTAAACACTACCCCTTGCAATCCCAATAATTTTCTTGGATATATACCATGAGAAGACAAATTAACACCATAAAAGTGCTCAAAAAAGAAAACAATCCATAGCGCTACAACCAATAAGGCAGGTACAATCCAAACTGAAGGGGTAAACTTAAAATGATGAATATCGTTCATAACCTAGTATTGTAATTCTGTAAACAAAAACATAGCCAAACTAATAGTAATGCTAATTTGTCATGATGTATGGAAACAATTGAAGATGAGATAATTTGAAAATTATAGTAATTACCATCTAATATAATTAAATTTGTGGCAGTAAAGTATATGAAAATCATCTGATTTTCAAATTTTCAAATTTTCAAGATACAAATGGAAGCTCCACTTGCCGAACGCATACGTCCACAACACTTAGAAGACTATATCAGCCAACTTCATTTAGTAGGTGATAATGGCTCGTTAACCCAACAAATCGCTAGAGGTATAATTCCTTCTATGCTTTTTTGGGGAGCACCAGGAACAGGAAAAACCACTTTAGCCCAAATCATAGCCAAAGAAAGCCAACGCCCATTCTACGAACTAAGTGCCATTAACAGTGGTGTCAAAGACATACGAGATGTAATAGATAAAGCCAAACAAAGCGGAGGATTATTCACAGCCAAAAACCCTATACTATTCATTGATGAAATTCATAGATTTAGCAAATCCCAACAAGACTCACTACTAGCTGCTGTTGAAAAAGGATGGATTACCCTAATTGGAGCTACTACTGAAAATCCAAGTTTTGAAGTAATTCCCGCCCTTTTGTCACGTTGCCAAGTCTATATCTTAAACCCTTTTTCCAAAGAAGATTTATTAGCCTTATTAAACCGTGCTATCAAAAAAGACAGCTTACTAGCAGGTAAAAAAATAAAATTAAAAGAAACAGAAGCACTGTTGCGCCTTTCTGGCGGCGATGGACGAAAACTATTAAACATTTTTGAACTGGTCATAAACGCAAGCCCTGAAGGTCCAATTACAATCACCAACCAAAAAGTAATGGAGCTGGTACAACAAAACACCGTACTCTATGACAAAACAGGAGAACAACATTATGACATTGTATCTGCATTTATCAAATCCATAAGAGGAAGTGACCCCAATGGAGCAGTCTATTGGTTAGCGCGCATGATTGAAGGTGGTGAAGATGTCAAATTTATTGCGCGCCGGATGCTCATCTTGTCTAGTGAAGATATAGGGAATGCCAACCCTACAGCATTTATTATGGCTAATAATACCTTTCAAGCAGTAGCCACTATAGGTTACCCAGAAAGCAGAATCCTTCTCAGTCAATGCGCTGTGTATCTCGCAACCTCACCCAAAAGCAATGCCAGCTATATGGCTATAGGTGAAGCTCAAGCCATTGTAAAACAAACTGGTGATTTATCAGTTCCGATCCATTTGCGTAATGCTCCAACCAAATTGATGAAGGAATTGGGATATGGCGAAGAATATCAATATTCCCATAATTACGCTAACAATTTTAGCGAACAAGAATATTTACCTGATGCACTTCAAGGAACAGCCTTCTATGTTCCCAGTAATAATGCCCGAGAAAATGAAATGCGTACCTTCTTAAAAAACAGATGGAAGGATAAATACGGCTATTAATAATTTAAATTTAGAAAAATTAGTTATAAGCAGACATACCCATTAAAATCTAATTTTCATAGTCTCAGTAACCAATTTGCCTGCTTCATAATACTCAAATAACCATTGTCCGTTTTTGGAAATCACTACACCATAAGTATCACCACGTAAACCAATAAAGACATTTTTTTGGGAAGTATTGAACAAACGCATTATAACTCTAGGCTCACTATCTACTATTTGAAAACCACTTGCAATAGGTTGTGCAAAAAAGAACAATTCAGAAGTAGTTTCTGGAACATTAGCACTCATTACTGGAGCAATCGAAGGGTCAGCTTGAGGCGATTCTGTTGCTACACCCAAAGAGCCCTCAGCACTAGCTGACGACCCATTATATTTATAATGAGCAGTATCAAATGATTTAAATGCTTCTCGTAAAGCCTGATTGTACCCTAAAGCATACTCTTTTTCACGACTACTTCCAAAATTAGTAGCATAAACAACTTGCTCTTTACAATCTTTCAATACTATTTTAACTTTAGTTGCAAAGAAACTATTATCGACTTCTAAAGAAGCATATAAAATAGAACAGCGCTTATTAGCAACCTCCACAGGCATTTCTTCATTGCTCAAATACGATTTGAAACCATACTTCTGCAACAGCATTTTAGTTAACGTGTTCAAATGATAGCGATCATCTTCTTTCATTACCTCAAACTTAATAGGCACAATAACATACTCATAATTATTCAAACTTTGAGCAAAAGCAGGTACTGTAACCAACCAAACAAGTATTAGTAAAACTTTTTTCATCTTATAATAGATTTTTTATTTCCAACAAATGATGAACAGTAGGTAGCCCACAACCATCATGTATCTTTTTTTTATCAAATAAAATAGCAAGCATACCAAATTCCAACGCACCTCTCACATCTGCATCGATACAATCTCCAATCATAATAGCTTGCTCTTTTGTTGTCTGAGCCAAAGATACGGCAAATTCAAATATCCCCGAATTTGGTTTCTTTACGCCTGCCATTTCCGAATTGGTAACCGTTTTAAAATAGTGACTTATACCCGAATTATGTAATTTTCGATCTTGTACCTCTGCAAATCCATTAGTTATAATATGCATACGGTACTTGGGATATAAATAATCTAATATTTCTTTTGCCCCTTCAAACAACTGATTGTTATCGGGCAAAAAAGCAATATAATCATGGGCCATCTTATAAATTGCCTCATCAGATATGGAATAGTTCAATGCGTCAAACGTATGTTTCAATCGATTATAACGCAATTCATCATGTGTTATCGCGTCCACTTGATACAATTTCCAACAAGCTTGATTGATGGGAGCATAGGTATTCACAAACAGTTCTGTCGAAACCGTTGGGTGTTCTGCCCTAAATATTTTATCAAATGCCAAAGCTGAATTGGCATCAAAGTCCCATAAAGTATGGTCTAAATCAAAAAATATATCGGTAATGGATGTGTTCATTATTTTATTTAAAGATTCTTTTATCAAAAGGAAAGTCTTCCTGCGAACTTACGGAAATTTTAGTAGCATCGGGATGAAACGGATTGATCAAATAATTAAAATCACCTTTAACTACTGCAGAAGGTACTTTCAAAATGGCATAATCCAATTTTTTCACAAATAGATCTCCTATCATTTGAGTCTCTATAGTTTCAGGAAACACATTCCACCCTTTTGGCAGCTTTGTTATATCTACAGGATGTACAACTACTTCATCAGGTATGTCTATGGTCACCATCTTAAAACCTGTTGGCAACATGGCAAGTGATAAATGTACCACAACTTCAGCCATAGCCAAACAACGCCCATGTGCTGTATAGATAATTTCTGTTCCTTTGGAATTCCACCGCCCTCCAGTCAAAGCAGCCCCTTTCCCAGTAAGCGCTAAAGGATATTTGCTATTATGCAATCGATATACTTGCATTAAGAAAAAAGGCCTAAGTCAATTTTACGCAATTCATTCATCACCATCTCTTTCCCAAAAGAATCCTTTAACAATTGTATAGGCTTCAAGGAACCCAAAGCAAAAGAAGGTGTAATCAACCATTGGTAAAATTGTTCTTCAGTATCAAATACGTCTTTCCCCAAAGCTGTTACTTCGGCCAACTCTAAAATCTTTTCCGAAGGAATTGAATCAAAATAAAAATCTTTTGTAGCCTTATTACGGTGCAATGTTCGAGTAGAAACTCCCAAAAATTCGGCCCACTCATCCTCTTTAAAAGGAGCTCGTTGCTTAATTAATTCATACAATTCATAAGGTAAGCCTCTACGAATAGAATGCACAATCAACATACGGTCGGATAAAAACTTCTTATAGGTCACGTTTTTATCAACCAAATTAAAATTGGTATCCTTCTCTACCTTCAAGGCATAAAGCTTTACTGCTTTGTCCAATTGAACATCCGAATTAGCAACAAGTTTCGACATAGTAATTGACATTTGTCCGTAAAATTATGACATTTGTCATTATCTACCAAATATTTTAAAAGATTCCTTCATCCTGAAAGCTTAAATATCCACTTTCAGTCACAATAACATGATCTAATATTTTAATATCCAACTGCTCTCCAGCTATTTTTAGTTTTTTAGTTATATCCTTATCTGCATCGCTAGCTTGAAGTTTCCCCGAAGGATGATTGTGAACCAAGATGATTGATGTGGCATGGTGTTCAAGTGCCATTTTAAAAAGCAACCGAATATCAACGACAGTTCCCGTTATTCCTCCACGTGATAATTGAGATTTATGAATTACCTTATTGGAATTGGATAAATATAAAACCCAAAACTCTTCATGTGGCAACTCTCCTAGTAATGGCTGCATGATCTCAAATACGGATTTACTGGAACTAATCTTGCTCAAATCTTCCACAATTCCCACACGGCGTCTTTTACCCAATTCAAGGGCCGCAACAATTGAAATTGCCTTAGCTTCTCCTATTCCTTTAAAGGTCATCAATTGTGGAACCGACATCTTTCCCAATTGTGATAATTGATTGTTGTTGGTTGCCAATATACGCTGACATAGTTGTACCGCACTCTCATTTCGAGAGCCAGAACCTATAAGTATCGCTAATAATTCGGAGTCCGATAAGGCCGATTTGCCTTTGAGTAGTAATTTTTCACGTGGGCGATCATCTTCAGCCCACTGGTTGATTGGAGTATACATCATGATTTTGGCGTTTAAAAAAACAAAGTAACATATTTTTTCAATACACTCAAAACAAACCATTTACAAATTATACCTAGTACCTATCGTACCCAACAGCATCCTCTTCAAAAAAAGACCTGACGTATGCTTTAAAAACCGTACGTCTTTTGACTTCAAATTGTACAACTTTTTAGCAACCCATCAATACCAACTTAAAAAATACTTTCAGCCATAAAAAAAACCAATCCCGAAAGATTGGTTTTATAGTATATAATATCTAGAATTATCCTTATGAAATCAACGCTTTTACTTCATCAAAATTTAACCCCCCATAATTCCCAGAACTCATTAAAAGCAATGCACTATTACTAAAATCATATCCAAAAAGGAAATCTTTAAATTCTTGGGGATGCGTATAAATAATCAAATCATCACGCTTGAAAGAATTCGCAATTTGTTCATAGGTCACTTCCTCCAATTGTTTAATTTTTACGGCATCGGGTGAATAAAAAACTACAGCCACATCTGCCGCATCCAAAGCCCCTTCATATTCTTTTAAGAATTCAGCATTCAAACTACTGTAGGTGTGCAATTCCAAACAAGCAACAAGTGTTCGATCTGGATATTGTGCTTTTACAGCCTGGGTAGTAGCAGAAACTTTACTTGGAGAATGGGCAAAATCCTTATAGGCTACTTTTCCCAATCCTTCAGCAATTTTTTCAAGTCGTTTAGAAGCTCCTTTGAAACTAGCAATAGCTTCATAAAAATCAACTTCATCAACACCCATATTTTGACAAATCCATTTGGCACCAGCCAAATTATTTAAATTATGTGCTCCAAAAACCTCTATAGGCATAGGACCTTCAGGAGTATTCAAAAGCGTAACTCCATCTTTTACTGTATATGCAGGAGTAGTATATGGCATTTTACGAATTGTATTCGTGGTTTCCTCAGCCACTTTCTTCACCGTAACATCCTCTTCATTATAAACCAAAATACCACCTTTGGTAATTTGGTTGACAAAGATTTCAAATTGCTCTACATAGTTTTCAAAAGTAGGAAACACATTGATATGATCCCATGCAATTCCCGAGAGCAAGGCAATATTAGGTTGATACAAATGAAATTTAGGCCTTCTATCCATAGGAGATGACAAATACTCATCACCTTCTAACACAATAAAATCATTATCCTCTGTAAGATGCACCATGGTATCAAACCCTTCCAATTGAGCACCAACCATATAATCCACTTCAATATTGTGATAATGCATTACATGCAATATCATAGAAGTTATAGTTGTTTTACCATGTGACCCTCCAATGACAACACGGGTTTTATTTTTCGATTGTTCATATAAAAACTCGGGATACGAATATATTTTTAATCCCAACACTTGTGCTTGCAGCAATTCAGGATTATCTGCTTTAGCATGCATTCCCAAAATAACGGCTTCAATATCTTGAGTTATTTTCTCTGGAAACCAACCCAATGCTAGGGGCAGTAATCCATGCTTTTCCAAACGAGACTTAGAAGGTTCAAATATAGCGTCATCGCTTCCAGTTACCTGATACCCTTTATGATGTAAGGCTAGTGCTAAATTGTGCATGGCGGCTCCGCCAATGGCTATAAAGTGTGTGCGCATAATATAGATGCTTGTTTTTCAAGTTTAAGATTCCAAAAATAAACAAAAAATAAAGGAAATAGGAGTTTTGAATCAGCTCTTGTGGGCAAACTTCTCCATGACCTCTTTGGCTTTTAAAGGTTGATTCATTTTGTTTTTGTACAAATTAGCCAATTTTTGATAGGTCGTTTTAGAGCCCCCTACTGATATAGCAGTAGTGTAATTTCTTTCAGCTTCTAAATAACGCTCAAAATATTCTGCGATATGTCCTTTAGCCAAATAACCATCTACGGGAGAAATAGCTAATAATTGAGCAGCATAGCGTTGTGCTTTTTTTTCACTTCCACCTACTATTCCAGGTAATTGCAGATAAAGTTCTATTAGGGCCCATCGAGCTTCTATATGATTGGGATTAACTTGAATTGTCTTTTCAAATGAGGCTTTTATTTCGTCAATCATTGACAATGCCTTAAACTTATTCGATTCTTTGGCTTTCATCCCCAAACATCCACCATATTTATAAAAGTAATTGGCTTCTTTTGGATTAAGTTGCTTTAAGACTCGAAAATAGACCAAGGCTTTATCCCAAGATTTATTTTTAGCTTCAATATCGCCTAAATATTCTAATGCTTTTATATTAGTTGCATTCTCTTTTATCTCCTCTAACAATAATGGCTTTGCCAATGCATATTTTTCGTCTTTATAGAGCTTTTCAGCATTCTCAAAAGTCGATTGAGAAAAACTCAAAAACGGAATTAAAATAAAAAATACAAGTCTAAAACTACTCATGCTGTCTGAATTATTATTTCTACGAAAAAATAAATTACTATAACACCAAAAATAAACATAAATCGACTTAAAATGATATCATCCAAAGATTTAAGCGAGTGATTAATCAGTTTCCTATTAAAAATTATTCTATATAGTTAAAATACTACAATAATAGAGTAAAATATGCATTTCGTCGATTTTATTTTGCACTTTAACGATACTTATCTATGTTTGAACCGTCAAATAAACAAATAAATACCATTCCCAAAAATGAAAAATGTGTACTTAACCTACAAAAAAGAAGATTTTGCTCTATGCAAGAGCATCACTACTATGATATTTTTAGTAGTAATGTTATTACTATGCAGCAAAGTTACGTATGCACAAACTAGTTGTTCAAATGCAATCACCATTTCAATAAATGGTAGCTGTCAAAGTGGATCCGTTTCGGATAACATTCAAAGTGGACTTCCTATTTCTGGTTGTTCTGCAGGTACTTTTAGAAGAGAACGTTGGTATTCCTTTACTGTTTCAGGAGGTCCACAAACTATAACTATTACTGCAGATGCGGCCAATAGAAATTTATATTTGCAATTGATTGCAGCTACAGGTTCTTGTGGAACTTTAACTGAAGTGGCGTGCAGTAATGCAGACAACAACAACAATACTGCCCAAGTAGAATCCATGACCAATGTATTGAACAACGGATTGTATTATATTAAAGTAGTCAATGCAGGTACAAGCAATTCTAACATGACCTTGAATAGTCTATGTGTAACTTCAGCTACCCCTTGTTCAACTCCAACTACTCAACCTACCGGTTTAATCGTTAGCAGTACAAATGAGACAACCATCACAGGAAGTTTTACAGCAGCATCACCATCCCCTAATAAATATTTGGTGGTTAGAAGCACGAGTGCTACTGCCCCAAGTCCAGGACCCATTAACGGAATAAATTACAATATTGGAGACACCATCAACAGTGCTACTGTAGTTGCAATTTCTTCTAGTACCAATTTTACAGACGCTACTTTAGTTGGAAACACTAAATATTACTATTTTATATATTCTTTAAACGACACAGCATGTACGGGCACAGCCTACAACACTACTAACCCTTTAACCAATTCGGCTACCACATGTACAGCAGTCCCCAATACAGTAAACACAACAAGCATTACATCATCTAGCTTTGTACTTAGCTGGGCTTACCCTACAGGTGGCACTGCCAACTCAACTTCTTACACCTTACAAGTTTCAACAAACGCAGGATTTACAACTGACATTACAGGATCTCCATTTAGTTTTACCAACCCAACCACTAGTACTACACTTAATGGTTTAACAGCTGGGACTACCTATTATTATAGAATTTTAGCAAATAACGGCTGTCCAAGTGCTTATATAACTGGAAGCATAACTACAACTAGTGTATGTATTCCTCCCGTTATCACATCACAGCCTACCAACTTAACTCTTTGTTCAAATACAACGGGTTCATTTACAATTACGGCTACTGGAGCCTCAACTTATCAGTGGTACCGCAACGGTGTTATTCTATCCAATAGCGATATGTACAGTGGCACAACTACTAGTACTTTAACCATTTCAAACCCAACAACTAGTGAAGCTGGAACTTTCACTTGTATAGTTAACAGTGCTATTTGCCCCGTGACAAGTTCAACAGTAACTCTTACAGTTAATAACGCACCAGTAATTACTACACAACCTAACACACCAGCTCCTATTTGCACTGGCACTTCAAGCAACAACATTACAGTAATCGCAGATTATGCCACAACTTATCAATGGAGATTAAATGGAATAAATCTTACCGAAACCCTAACTTACAGTGGCACCAATACCGCAACTCTAACCATCACAAATCCTACTTTATTAGAAAATGGAGCTATTCTAGATGTAGTTATCAGTAATGCGGAAGGATGTAGTACTGTTTCTAACCTAGTAACTTTATCTATCAACAGTTCGGCTACAATAACCACTCAACCAAGTTCGCAAACATTATGTTCCAATCAAAATACTACTTTAACTGTAGTTGCAACAAATGCTACAACCTACCAATGGTATAAAAATGGCGTAGCTATTTCAGATAGTAGCATCTATAGTGGTGCAAATACAGCTTCTCTAACGATTTCAAGTCCTACTACAACGGACTCAGGAGATTATACTTGTGTACTTAACGCAACAACATGTCCACTAACAACAAGTAGTGCTACTCTTACAGTAAACAACGCCCCAACTATTGTTTCTCAACCAATAGGTGTTGCGCCTTTTTGTGCAGGAACTGCCTCTCCATCTTTTACGGTTTCTGCAATCAATGCAACGACTTACCAATGGAGAAAAAACGGAGTAAACTTAACAAATACAGCTCCATATAGTGGAGTAACTACTGCTACTCTAACCCTTTCAAACCCTACTTTTGCTGAAAATGGAGCAGTACTTGATGTGGTAATTAGTAACGCAGAAGGATGTAGCGTAATTTCAGTACAAAACACCCTTGTAATTAACCCATTAGCCGTTATTACCCTTCAACCACTAGCAACCAATTCATGTTCTAACAGTACTACCAATCTGTATATTACGGCCACAGGAGTAACAACCTATCAATGGCAACGCAATGGGATAAACTTAACTAATGGCGCTCCTTATAGTGGGGTAAATACTGCCACTTTAAGCATCACTAACCCTGCAACAACTGAGTCTGGTAACTTTACTTGTATACTAAATGGCGCGTCAACTTGTGCGATAACTTCTAACACTGCTGTTGTTACTATCAACTCAGTTCCAGTTATTACCGTTCAACCTGCTGCTCCTGCAGCTTTTTGTTCAAGCATAGCATCTGCCGCTTTAAGCGTAACAGCAACCGGAGCCACTACTTATCAATGGAGAAAAAATGGAGTAAACTTAACAAACATCGCACCTTATAGTGGGGTAACAACTGCTACTTTAACCATAACAAATCCCTCTTTCACAGAAAATGGTTCCGTTTTAGACGTAATAGTTCGCAATGCGGCTGGTTGCTTTGTAATCTCAACTTCAAGAACATTGAGTTTAATCCAAACGGCCACTATAACAACCCAACCTGTGACTACTACAACATGTACAAACAGTACCGCAACGTTTACCATCGTGGCCACTAATGCAACTACTTACCAATGGCAACGCAATGGTGTAAATTTAACTAACGTGGCGCCTTACAGTGGAGCTACCACAGCTACTTTAACCATAACCAGCCCTGCAGCTTCTATTGCAGGTAATTTCACTTGTGTAATCAATGGTGGCTCTTGTCCTGTCACTTCAAACTCAGTGGCATTAACAATTATAGCACCACCCTCAGCTCCTACACCTATTACACCAAGTACAGGAACAAGTATCTGTAGCGGTTCTTCTATTAACTTAACTGGAACTTCTGCAGGAAATACAATAGTTTGGTATACTGCATCCACAGGAGGAAGCAGCATTGGCACATCCGCTTCTGGCGCTAACTTTGCTGTCTCCCCTAC
>JAHEHJ010000088.1:7233-26162 GCA_024644655.1 Flavobacterium sp. | reverse complement strand
AAAAATATTATTTTTTATCATCTCTTCTTTCTGGACGTGGTCCACGATCTTCTCTCGCAGGAGCATTTTCATCTCTTGGAGGTCTTGGCAATAATGCTTTTCTAGATACTTTTTCTTTTCTAGTTTTAGGATCAATACCTAAGTATTTCACCATAAACACATCGCCCATATTCACAACGTCAGTTACGTTTTCAGTGCGTTCCCAAGCCAATTCAGATACGTGTAATAATACTTCGTTTCCTGGAGCTGCTGTATATTCTACTACGGCACCAAAATCAAGCATTTTTATTACTTTCACTTCATAAGCTTCACCCATTGTAGGTTTGAAGATGATAGAATCTATTTTAGCTAATACTGCTGCAATTCCATCTGGATCAGTTCCAAGAATTTCAACCACACCTTGCTCATCTACTTCATTAATTACAATGGTACAACCCGTAGCTTTTTGTAATTCTTGAATTACTTTTCCACCAGGTCCAATCAACGCACCAATAAAGTTACCAGGAATTGTTCTCATGATAATTTTTGGAGCATGAACTTTCACATCGTTTCTTGGTTGAGCCAATGTTTCAGTTAATTTTCCTAAGATATGCAAACGGCCATCACGAGCTTGAGCCAAAGCTTGCTCCATGATTTCATATTTCAATCCATCAATCTTGATATCCATTTGACAAGCTGTGATACCTTCCGAAGTTCCAGTTACCTTGAAATCCATATCACCTAAATGATCTTCATCACCTAAAATATCCGATAATACCGCAAAACGATCACCGTCAGTAATCAATCCCATAGCAATTCCAGAAACAGGACGAATCATTTGGATACCAGCATCCATTAATGATAATGTTCCAGCACATACGGTTGCCATAGAAGAAGAACCATTCGATTCTAATACTTCAGAAACCACACGAATCGTATAAGGACAATCAGCAGGAATCATGTTTTTCAACGCACGTTGTGCCAAGTTACCGTGACCTACTTCTCTTCTAGAAGTTCCTCTTAATGGACGAGCTTCTCCTGTAGAAAATGGAGGGAAATTATAATGTAAATAGAATTTTTCTTCTCCTTGTTCAGATGGGGAATCAATTTGGTTTGCTTCTCTAGATGTTCCTAAAGTTGCTGTTGCCAAAGCTTGTGTTTCTCCACGTGTAAACAATGCCGAACCGTGAACAGATGGTAAATAATCTACTTCACTCCAAATTGGTCTTATTTCAGTAGTTTTTCTTCCATCTAAACGAGTTCCTAAATCTAAAGTAACGTTACGAACCGCTTCTTTGTTGGTTTTGTAAAAATATTTAGAAACTAAATCACCATTTTCTGCTAATTCTTCTTCTGTAAATAAAGCTTTTACTTCTTCTTTTACAGCGTCAAAAGCAGCTGAGCGTTCGTGTTTAGCAGAACCTTTACTGGCTATAGCATATATTTTATCATAAGCCGCTGCTTTCACTTTAGCGTGAATTGCTTCGTCTTCTCTTTCTTGCTCATACGTACGAACTTCTTTTTTGCCAAATGCATTTGCTAATCGTTCTTGAGCAGCAATTTGTACTTTAATATGTTCGTGAGCAAATTTTATTGCTTCTACCATTTCTTTTTCTGAAATCTCTTTCATCTCACCTTCTACCATAGCGATAGAATCAGTTGAAGCACCAATCATCATGTCAATATCTGATAATTCTAATTGAGCACGTGAAGGATTGATAATGAATTTCCCATCAATTCTTCCCACTCTAGCTTCAGAAATTAAAGTTTCAAACGGAATATCAGACAAAGCAAGTGCTGCCGAAGCGGCTAAACCTGCCAATGCATCTGGCATTACATCTTCGTCATGAGACATTAACTGAATCATAACTTGAACTTCTGCATGGTAATCAGATGGGAAAAGTGGACGTAATACACGGTCAACAAGACGCATAGTTAATACTTCACTGTCACTTGGACGTGCTTCTCTTTTGAAAAAACCACCAGGAAAACGTCCTGCTGCTGCAAATTTTTCGCGATAATCTACCGTTAACGGTAAAAAGTCAATACCTGGACTTGCTTTTCTTGCGGATACTACTGTTCCTAAAATAACAGTTTTTCCAATTCTTACTACTACAGAACCATCAGCTTGTTTTGCTAAACGTCCTGTCTCGATTGTGATGCTTCTGCCATCACCTAAATCGATAGTTTCTACAAATAATTGTGGAATCATAAATTTTCCTTTTTTTAATTTTACATTGGTTCTCTGCCTGTCGACAGAATAGTTGTGTTGTTGTAGTTGTTTGTAACCCAATGAAAAACCGAAACTTTCTTCTTTATTTATAAAACAAAAAGAGGCGCGCAAGCACCTCTTTAAAATATGTATTATTTTCTAATACCTAATTCTTTAATAATCTCACGGTATCTATTGATCTCTTTTTTCTTCAAGTAGTCAAGAAGACTTCTTCTTTTACCTACTAAAAGTACTAACGAGCGCTCTGTATTATAATCGTGACGATTTTTTTTCAAGTGCTCAGTTAAATGTGAAATTCTAAATGTAAACAAAGCGATTTGCCCTTCAGCAGATCCTGTGTTTTCAGCTTTTCCTCCGTGTTTAGCGAAGATTTCAGCTTTTGTTTCTTTACTTAAATACATTCCAATATTATTTTAAATGATTATTATGTATGAATCAAGGCTATCTCAATTCGAGTGCAAAGGTAATTTTATTTTTTAATTGGACAAATAAAATGATGTGTATAACTTAAAAAAGTTGAGCAACTTGCTGATTTACAAATTCTAAAAAATGTTCATCTGCTTCAGAAAACGGATTTAACACATGACTATCAATATCTATTTGGCCTATGTTTAGACCATTTACAAATAAAGGGACTACAATTTCTGACTTCACTGTAAAACTACAGGCAATATAATTGGTTTGTGCTGACACATCAGGCACAACGAAGTTTTGATTGGATTCTGCGACCTGTCCACAAATGCCTTTCCCAAAGGGGATCACTGTGTGATCTGTTTCTGCACCAACATATGGGCCAAGGTGTAATGTTCTATCTTGGTGATTGGCAAAATAAAAGCCAACCCAGTTGTAATATTCCACACTGTCGGATAACCATTGGCAAATCATTGTTAGTTTGGTATCTCTGCTTAATGTTGTGTCAGCAATAATGGCTATTATCTTTGGTTTTAAACTTTCGAAATTCATATTCTATTTTTTTTATGCAAAAGTAAGTACTGCCCTTTTTTTATTTTATATATTTTTGTTAAAAATATTACATTGAAAAACCTTATTCAACAATACAAACCTTTTTTGCTTTTTCTAGGGAAATTTGTATTGTCCTATTTGTTGTTGACCTTTATATATCAATCGTATTTAAATCAATTTGATAGTGCTAAATCTGAAGTGGATTCGATTACTGAATTGGTTTCAAAACAAACTGAGTTTGGGTTAAAATGGGTTGATGAGTCTTCTTATGTGGTAAATAATGATCATGAGCCCAGTGTGAAAGTAATTTATAAAAATCATTACGTAACCCGAATTATTGAAGGGTGTAATGCATTGAGTGTAATGATTTTATTCGCGGCTTTTGTCGTTGCCTTTACAGGTAAATTAAAAAGAACACTCGTGTTCATTCTTATAGGGATTGCTATAATTCACATTTTAAATATACTTCGAATTGCACTTTTAACTTTGGCTTTGTATTATTATCCAAAGAGTCAGCATTTACTTCATGGTGTTGTTTTTCCTTTGATAATTTATGGAGTTGTATTTGTCTTATGGGTAATTTGGGTTAATAAATATTCGCTACATGCTACAGCTCATTCTAAATAATAAAAAGAAAATCAGTCTTTCAATCGTATTAATTTTGCTGTTGGCAATGGTACGAATGTTTGAAAATCAATTGTTTTACGACCCCTTTTTGAAATACTATGAGTCTGAATTTGCGCATTTGCCATTTCCAAAATATAATATCATTAAATTGTTTTTTAGTATTGGCATGCGCTTTTATGTGAATACGGTACTTTCTTTGTTTTTGCTTTATGTTGTTTTTAATGACACTAAAATTGTGAAGTTTTCCATGTTGCTCTATATGGTATTAGGTTCTATATTGATGATTAGTTTTGTATTTGTTTTAGTAGAATTTGGGGAACAAAGCAAATGGTCTTTATTCTATATCCGCCGATTTTTAATACAGCCTATATTTGTAATTCTTTTTATACCAGGGTTTTATTATCAGAAAAAGTCAAAATAAGGTTAAAAATGAAACCTCAACTTGAAAATTGATTTACCTTTGTCTTATGAAATTTAAAAAGCAGCTGTGCATCCTACTAACGTTTTCCCTATTAGTTTCTAATTTAGGATTGGCTTATAATGTGCATTATTGTGAAGATAAAGTAGCTTCGGTTTCATTTCAATATACAACGGACACGTCTACAGCTGAAATGGGGTGTTGTGGAGAAGTTGAAAAAGAAGCAAAATGTTGTAAAAATAAAATCATTAAATCTGAGGTAAAGTCAGATCAAATAATGGTGAAATCTTTTTCGATTGACACGGAATATATTCCACTAGTGACTAATTGGGATTCTTTTTATTTAATTTCTACGCCCTTTAGTAAACCTACTGATTCTCTTACTTATTATTGTGATGCACATGCACCGCCTTTGTATCTCTTGTACAGCCAATATACCTTTTACGCCTAGTTTTACTATTCTTTAAACGATTGATTTAAACGAATATTAAAATTATATATCATGAAAAAAACAATGCTAATCCTAGCTTTGTTGGTTTCGATTGTTTCTTTTTCTCAAGATACTTTGAAAACGGTAACAGTGGAATCCAGTCGGAAAGGATTAAAAAAATCTATATCTGGAATTGCTAATACCACATTAGTAACCAGTAAAGAGTTGCTAAAAGCAGCTTGCTGTAATTTAGCAGAAAGCTTTGAAACCAATCCATCCATAGATGTCAACTTTTCGGATGCTTTGACGGGAACCAAACAAATAAAAATGTTAGGGTTAACGAGTCCCTATATATTAATTACAGAAGAAAATATACCTACGATTAGAGGCGCTTCACAAGCCTATGGCTTGTCTTTTACACCTGGAACTTGGGTGGAGAGTATACAAGTATCAAAAGGAGCAGGGAGTGTGGTCAATGGGTACGAAAGTATTTCGGGTCAAATCAACACAGAGCTCATTAAGCCCATAAAAGACATACCTTTCTTTTTGAATGCTTATGGCTCATCAGATTCACGTTTTGAATTAAATACTCATTTTAATAAAAAAGTATCTGATTTTTGGGCTTCGAGTTTGTTTGTTCACGGAAATGTAAGGGTAGCCAAAAACGATATGAACCACGATGGGTTTCTAGATAATCCTCTAGGGAAACAAATTAACTTGGTTAATAGATGGCAGTATTCCAATCCAAAAACAGGATGGGTTTCTTTTTTAAATCTACGGTTTATGAAAGATGATAAACAGACTGGAGCGTATGATTTTGATCCTAATACAGATCGCTTAACTATTAATTATTGGGGGTCTGAAATCAATACCGAACGTATAGACTTTACGTCTAAAGTGGGTTATGTGTTTAAAGACATGCCCTATCAAAGTATTGGTTTTCAAAATGCATTCAGCAACCATACACAACAATCTTATTTTGGATTAAACCAGTATGCTATCAAACAACAAAGTTATTATTCCAATTTGCTTTTTAACTCTATAATTAGCAATACGATGAACAAGTTTGCCACTGGATTGAACTTCACGTATGATCGTTATGCCGAATTTGTTAATCTGAGTGATGTAAGTCGAATTGATAATTCTGTTGGGACATTTTTCGAATACACTTATGATTCAGGGGATAGGTTTAGTTTTATTTTAGGTGGTCGATTTGATTACCACAATAGATTGGGAGCTTTCTTTACCCCTAGAGTACACTTAAAATACAATCCTTGGGATAAAGCAGTATTCCGATTGTCTGCAGGTAGAGGAAAAAGAGCT
This sequence comes from Flavobacterium sp., assembly GCA_024644655.1. GTDB lineage: Bacteria > Bacteroidota > Bacteroidia > Flavobacteriales > Flavobacteriaceae > Flavobacterium. Next base: position 20,189 of record JAHEHJ010000088.1, on the reverse strand, counting down.
GCAAATATTTATGCAGAGAATCAAAATCTTTTTGCCAGTTCTAGAGTGTTACAAGTTTTAGATAGCAATGGTAAAATATATGGTTTGAATCCGGAAATAGCATGGAATTACGGTATGAGTTTTACTCAGAATTTTATGGTATTGGGTAAAAGTGCCGATTTCACGCTTGATTTCTACCGAACCGATTTTCAAAATCAAGTGGTCGTTGATGTCATGAATTCTCCACAGCAAGCCTTGTTTTATAATCTTAGAGGGAAGTCGTATGCCAATAGCTTTCAATTCGATTTCAATATTGAACTTGTAAAGCACTTGAATTTGAGAACGGCTTATAAATATTATGATATTGCTACGGATTACCTTTCAGGAAGTTTTCAAAGACCTTTACAAGCCAAACATCGTTTTTTTGGTAACTTAGAATATGAAACCCATAAATCAGAGAAGGGGCAACAATGGAAATTTGACTTCACTTATAATTGGCTAGGAAAACAACAATTGCCTTTCACGGCAAGTAATCCTATTCAAGATCGAATGCCAGATTTCTCTCCTTCTTTTGCGGTGTTTAATGCCCAAATAACTAAACTATTTTCAAATTCATTTGAAATATATATTGGAGGAGAAAATATTGGAAATTACCGTCAGGCTAAATCAGTTTTGGGGAATACGAATCCCTTTGGTCCTAGTTTTGATACCTCTATAGTATATGCACCCATTTATGGACAAATGTATTATGCAGGTTTGCGATTAAAAATTAAATAATTTAAAAAAACGATACAATGAAAAATTTAGTATTAGGAATGTTGTTATTGTTTGTGGCATTTTCTACACAAGCACAAGATAAAAAGAATAAAAATGCCAAGTTTGCCTTTGAAGTAAATGGGAATTGTGAACAATGTCAAAAGCGAATACAGAAAGCAGCTTTTTCTGTGACAGGAGTTAAGATGGCTTCATGGGATGTAGAGACACATATGTTAACTCTTGTTATTAATGAAGAAAAATGCTCCGTTATGGATATAAAAAAAGCAATTGCTAAAGTGGGACATGATACGGATGAAACTAAGGCTTCAGATGAAGTCTATGAGGGTTTACATTCCTGTTGTAAATACACAAGGAAATAAATAAAAAACTCCCCAATAGGGGAGTTTTTTATTTGAATACTTTACTAGAATACTTTTATCTTTACCAATAATTTACATTTTATATCATGAGTGATTTTTATAAAAAAATATTAGATAATAATAAGCTATGGGTCGAAAACCAATTAAAGCTTGATGCTAATTATTTCGAAGATTTATCACAAGGACAAAACCCACCACTTTTATGGATTGGTTGTTCGGATAGTCGTGTGCCTGCCAACGAAATTATAGGAGCCAAACCTGGTGAAGTTTTTGTTCATAGGAATATCGCTAACATGGTAGTGCATTCGGATATGAACATGTTAAGTGTATTAGATTATGCGGTGAATGCTTTAAAAATAAAACATGTTATTGTGTGTGGTCATTATGGGTGTGGAGGTATTAAAGCTGCAATGAGTAATAACTCTATTGGTATAATTGATAATTGGATTCGTCATATTAAAGATGTATATCGTTTGCATCATCAAGAATTGAATGCTATTGAAGATGAAAATGATCGTTTTAATCGTTTTGTAGAAGTTAACGTTATTGAGCAGGTCTTTGATTTGGCTAAAACTTCAATTGTACAATCGGCATGGAAAGATGGACATGAACTAACTTTGCATGGTTGGGTTTATGGTCTGAATTCTGGTTTTGTGACTGATTTAAATGTTAATTTCAGTAGTAATGAAGACTTGGATGACGTCTATCAATTGGAGTTTTGATGCTCAATAAAGTATATTTTATATTTCTTTTTTTTATTACGAGTTACTCTTTGAGTGCTCAAGGTGTAGTTTCAAATCAAAATGTTTGGTTTAATTATAATGGGCAATATAAAGTTTCACAAAAATGGGGATATCAATTAGAAGCTTTATTCCGATTAGATAATCAACTTCAACAAAATCTTCAAAATAGTTTTAAAATAGGAGGGGTGTATTATTTGTCTTCTTCACAAAACATGACTCTTGGTTATGCATTGGTTAATACGTATGATTCATCTTTGCTTAAATTTTATAAAGAAAATAGGCTTTGGGAACAATATTTTATAAGTTCTAAATGGAATGAAGCTAAGAATGCAACTATTCATAGGTTTAGACTAGAACAACGTTGGATAGAAAAATTATCTACTGTAGATGGTACTGTTGTTTCTTTGGGGAGTTTTTATCAAAACAGACTTCGCTATCAAAACAGGAATTTAATTCATCTCGTAAATTTAAAATCAAATAATGAAGAGATATACGCCGTTGTACAAGATGAGATTTTTGTAACAGTAGGCACTAATAGTGGAAACACTAAACTCATAGATCAAAATCGATTTTTAATTGGAATTGGGTTGAATTATAATAATAATATCCGTTTTGAAATTGGTTATTTAAACCAAATTATGAATAATTGCTACACTGATAAAGTGATGATTCACTCTATTTCAATTTCTTTACTACAAAATCTTACACTCCAAAAGCAATAGCTTAGAATTAAAGAGTAATCGTTATTTTTGACAAAAAATATCATTACTTTCACGGTCGATTTTTTACACCTACTAAAAATGCATTTTCATGACTAATTTTGAATGGACACAATTGTTTAATCCTGAGTTTTATATCACTATGACAATAGGTGGTGTAAAGATTGGGTTGTGGATCGTACTATTTATAGTTTTTGCCGAAACGGGTCTATTTGCAGGCTTTTTTCTTCCAGGAGATAGTTTGCTTTTCTTGTCAGGAATCTATAGTAGAGATTTGATTGAGAACTTCTCAATTATCCCAAGTGATATAGTAAATGTAACACTATTAGCTACTTTAATAGCCACTGCAGGAATTGTTGGGAATATGATGGGGTATTGGTTTGGGTCAAAAAGTGGGTATTATTTATATAAAAAAGAAGATAGTTTCTGGTTTAAGAAGAAATACTTAATTCAATCTAAAGATTTCTTTGAGCGTTACGGTGGTAAAGCCATCATATTTGCTCGTTTTTTACCGATTGTAAGAACCTTTGCGCCTATAGTTGCAGGGATTGTTACTATGGATAAAAAGAAGTTTATGTTTTATAATATTGTAAGCTCTTTCCTTTGGTCATTTGCTTTAGTGTTTTCTGGACATTACTTATATGGCCTATTTCTGGAAAAATATCATATTGATTTGAAAGAGCACATTGAGAAGATTGTAATAGGAATTATAATACTATCTACTTTACCAGTTTTGCTTAAATTCTTTAAAAAGACAAACTAATTTACTATAAAGGCCTCAGTATTGAGGCCTTATTTATTTCAATTCGATAACTTGTGTTTGGTGGTAAATTTTGCCGTCATTAGTCATTCCTTCGAGAACATATTTGGCTTTTTTCTTTTTAAATGAACTTATGGTTGCGTTGAAGATTCCATTTTCATCCGTATTAATTTGGGGCACCCATTCCATTATGCCATAATAGTCAAAACCTTCACTGTTGGAGTTGATGTAATCTGCATTTTTGAAATTAGTATTCCGAGAGAAACCTTCTTTGATATAAAAGGAGTTTGGGTCTTGTTTAGGGGTGTATTTCGCAAAGGATTGTTTTCTGTAAATATGAATAGCTCCCATGTTATTCTTCATGCTTGCTACTATCGCATGAGGGCTGATGTATATTTCATCAATTTCACTCATTGATAATGAAGTTAGTTCATCGTGTGTCATTACGGTTCTTCCGTCAATGGTAATTTCAGGTTGAGGTTGAGCTGCATTAATAGAATTGCGATGTCTTGAATATATAGTTACACTACTTAGATTTCGAACTACGTCGAAACCATTTGATTCAATTAGATACAATAAGTTTTGGTTTTGCATGCTGTCATCTACTTTAATAGCTCTAAGACTTGCGTTTCCTAATCGGTTCTCATAAGTCATTTTTTTCTTTGGAACAGTTACCACTACGGTTTTTAATTGAATGGTTTTAGATGCAAAACGAGGTAATTCAAAATCAGTAGTTATTGCTTCTGTTTCACTGTCATTACAAGTTGTAGCTATGTAATTAAGTATTGATTTGTAAAATGGTTTCTTGCGATGGAGGATTTGTGGTGTGATTTTGGTGTTTATTTTATCAAAATTAGGGAGCTTTTCCAAAGACATCTTTACAAAAGTAGAGTCTGCTATTAATACATGTTCAAATAAATAGTCCCCCTTTTCACTAATGTCTGATGACATCATGATAAAATCTTTAAAGGAAACCAATTTTACTTTATGAAAAGTTTTATTTTTAATATTGGGGTCAATAGTGCCTTTTAGGCTTAAACCGATATCAAAACTATATTTGGTTGTAGGAGGAGAAAGTTTCATGGCTTCCCATTGGTATTTTGAGGAAGTTTGGTTCAAAACCACTAAGTCAAGTTCGTAGAGTTTAGTTCGGTTTATAGAATTGAAATAATAATAGGCTTTGTTCAGGGGTTCATTGAGATATGGGTTGATGGTAAGGCCACTTATTATAGTAGTGTTGTTGTCTAAACTCTTGGTGTCTTCTGGTAAAACAGTAAGGCTTAAATTGGCGTTGTTTAGATTGCTTTCTCCTTTTAGAATTATGCTGTTTCCTAGTTTGCCCTCGATTGTAAGTGTTGCATTTGCGTATGTTTTTGGGTATACATACACTAAGCGTTCACACCATTGTTTCATGTCACTGTCTATAATTCGAATTGTATTGATGCCTTCAAATAAATCGGTATTGTTTAGGGTAATTAGTTGTTCCAAATTGGCATCTAATTCTAGATTGTAAATGCTGTGTTTTTGATCTTGATGCACTACAATAAACACTTTTTTGGTGTTCATTATATGCTGGGTTGCATTATTGGATTTTATTTTTAAAACTGTTTTTCCTTCTATAGTAAAATTATTTACGGATAAGGCAAAGCCAATGGGTTCGGAAGGAGGTAGGTCTTGTACAAGTGTTTTAGTGCCTGTTTCCACTTTTATTTTTAATCCTACTTCATTAGGAATAATGTCCAATTTACCATATCCAAATGCGTTTAATTTTATTCTTTTTATTTCCTCTCCGCTTGTGTTTTGAACTATTGCATCTAAGATTTCGGGGGCATTTCCTCTACAATCTTTTACGGAAACCCCTATTGTATTAGAAATACCTTTAATAAAACTATTTCCTTCCGGGTGAAGAGAAAGTTGTAACGAATTGGTATTTATTTTATTGTAATCTTTACTGCCTTCATTTGGATTGATAAGGGTGATTTGACGTATTGTAGATTCGTTTTCACTAAAATTATTCATCCAGTTGGTGTAGGCTTGAATATAATACTTGCCCGAATGATAAGTAGGTTTTAATTCAATTGATCCTGAAAAGACCCCGTTACTAGCATAGATTAGTTTCTCGGAAAGTGCTTTGCCGCTTTGGTCGTATAATATGATGAATACATTGGTTGTGAAAAAAGGTTTGTTGGTTTTTCGGTTGATGATGTAGCCTTGGTACCAAATGGATTCTTGAGTAATAAAACTAGTTTTGTCTATATGTAAATGAATAGCTTCCCGTTCTAAATCGAAATAATTCTCTACTACCGTTGCGATTTTAGATTTGTAATCGATGTCATTGGTTTGACATTCGCCTTTTGATTGAAATAGTAAGGCAGAAAGCAGGAATGTAAGAAAAAGTTTATTCATTGTTTGGTTTTATTTGTTTTAAAAGTATAACTATTTATTTACAAAAACAATAAAAAAACGCCTCACAAGTGAGACGTTTTTATAATTTTGGAGGAATAATGATTACATCATGCCTGGCATTCCGCCACCCATTGGCATTCCGCCACCTGCATTTTCTTCTTTAATGTCTACTAATGCACATTCGGTTGTTAAAATCATACCTGCAACAGATGCAGCATTTTCTAAGGCTACACGAGTTACTTTTTTAGGGTCGATGATACCCGCTTTTAGCATGTCAACGTATTCATCTGTTTTAGCATTGTAGCCATAATTATCTTTTCCTTCTGAAACTTTAGCAACCACTACAGAACCTTCTAAGCCTGCATTTTCTACGATAGTTCTTAAAGGAGATTCTACAGCACGGGATACAATTTGGATTCCTGTAGCTTCATCTGCGTTTTCAGATTTAATAGACGCTAAAGATGCTTTAGCTCTTAATAGAGCAACACCTCCACCAGCAACGATTCCTTCTTCTACAGCTGCTCTAGTAGCATGTAACGCATCGTCTACACGATCTTTCTTCTCTTTCATTTCTACTTCAGATGCAGCTCCTACATAAAGTACGGCTACTCCACCCGCTAATTTAGCTAGACGTTCTTGCAGTTTTTCTTTGTCATAGTCAGAAGTTGTAGTGTCCATCTGAGCTTTGATTTGGTTTACTCTGTTTTTAATCATATCGGCATCACCTGCTCCATTTACCACAGTAGTATTGTCTTTATCAATAGTTACTTTTTCTGCAGTACCCAACATTTCTAAAGTAGTGTTTTCAAGTGTGTAACCACTTTCTTCAGCGATAACAGTACCACCGGTTAAGATAGCGATGTCTTCCAACATAGCTTTTCTACGGTCACCAAATCCAGGAGCTTTAACTGCTGCGATTTTTAGGGCACCTCTTAATTTGTTTACTACTAAAGTTGATAAAGCTTCACCATCGACATCTTCAGCGATAATTAATAAAGGTTTACCGGATTGAGCAACTGGTTCTAATATAGGAAGTAGTTCTTTTAAAGAAGATACTTTTTTATCATATAATAGGATGTAAGGTCTTTCTAATTCCACTTCCATTTTCTCTGGATTGGTCACGAAATAAGGAGAAAGGTATCCTCTGTCGAATTGCATACCTTCTACAACGTCTACATAGGTATCTGTTCCTTTAGCTTCTTCTACAGTGATAACACCTTCTTTACCAACTTTAGCAAAAGCGGTAGCGATAAGTTCACCGATTACTTCGTCGTTATTGGCAGAAATGGATGCGATTTGTTTTATTTTTTCAGAGTCACTTCCAACAACTTGAGCTTGTTTACCTAGATCGGCCACAATGGCTTCCACGGCTTTGTCAATTCCTCTTTTAAGGTCCATTGGGTTTGCTCCAGCAGCCACGTTTTTCAATCCTTCTTTTACAATGGCTTGAGCTAACACAGTAGCTGTTGTTGTTCCGTCACCGGCTAAATCATTGGTTTTAGAAGCAACTTCTTTAACCATTTGAGCCCCCATATTTTCAAGAGGGTCTTTTAATTCTACTTCTTTTGCTACAGAAACTCCATCTTTAGTTACTGTTGGTCCACCGAAGGATTTAGAAATAATCACATTTCTACCTTTAGGTCCAAGGGTTACTTTTACTGCATTCGCTAAGGCGTCAACACCACGTTTTAGTCCGTCGCGTGCTTCAATGTCGAATTTAATATCTTTTGCCATAATTGAATTGTTTGTTTTTATTTACTTAGAATTGCTGTTAGATAATTGCTAAAATATCATCTTCACGCATGATTAGGTAATCTTTACCTTCATATTTTAGATCGGTACCTGCATATTTACCATACAATACAGTGTCACCCACTTTTACTGTTAAGGGTTCATCTTTTTTGCCATTTCCTACGGCTACAATGGTACCTTTTTGTGGTTTTTCTTTTGCGGTATCTGGAATAATGATTCCAGAAGCCGTTTGAGTTTCGGCTGCTGCCGGTTCCACAATAACTCTGTCTGAAAGAGGTCTAATGTTTAATGCCATAATTATTATTTTATAGTTGTTATACTAATGTTTGCTAACTTGATTTCAGAAATTGTGCCAAGCCCTAGTGACTGACATTTTTTCTTAAAAAAAATGCCAGCGTGTCAGAGCTGGCATTGTATTCTGTGAGTAATTTAAATTACTTTTTTGGAGTCTCCATTGGTTTAGCAGGAGCAGGAGCAACCGTTTTTGGTGCTGCAGCTTCTTTTTCGTTGATGAGTTTTGAATTGGCATCACTTAAACTTCCTGTGAAGCTTAAACTTGATAAGATAATCAAAACAATCAATACTGTGGCTAATGTCCAAGTGCTTTTGTCTAAGAAGTCGGTTGTTTTTTGAACACCTCCCATTTGAGTTGATCCACCTAATGAAGAAGACAAGCCGCCTCCTTTAGGGTTTTGAACCATAACTACGATTATCAATAGAAAACATACTATTGTGATTAATACTAAAAAAATTGAAAATGTGCTCATTACTTAATTATTATTTTGTTGTAAAATTTTAATATCTGAAATTCGGTTTGCAAAGAAACTACTTTTTTCTGGATATTTCAAAATTAATATTTCATAAGCTTGGATTGCTTTGGAATATTTCTTTTGTTCTAAATAAACTCGGGCTAAAGTTTCGGTCATCAGAAATGAAGTGTCTTCAACAATAGGCTCTACGGTTGGGACTATTGCATCTTTTGCCACTGGTTTTATCTTGGGGTTGCTTTCTATGAATTTATCTATAAGGTCTAGTTTCTTTCTTTTTTCATCGGAAACTGGTTCTTCTTTTGCAGCTTCTTCTGTTCGGACAATCGGTTTTAAACGGGATAATTGAAGCCATTCTTGGAATGAGTGGCGTTCGGTTTTATTAAACTCTAGCGGTTTTCCTATTTCCAATTGAGCCACGGCTTGGGCTTCTTCGGGAGTTGTTGCTTCTTTAATAGAAGTGAGTATCGATTGTTCTAGTAACTCAGCTTGAGAAACTTTATGTTCTACGATAACCACTTCACTACCGACTACCGACATGTTCATGAGTTCTTCTAGTTTCTTTTCGTATAGCCCTTTTTGGACTGAAACAAAAGAATCAGAAGTGATGAAATCGAATAATATTCCTCGGTCTGTGGTGTAAGCTGCTGTTTGTTTTAGAGTGTTATTGTAGTTGAAGCTATCTTGATTGTACAAATGTTTTAACTTCAATACTCGGGCGCTTTGAAAATAGGGGAAAGCCTCTAGCACTTGGTCTAAAGTATCCGCATATCGTTCGTTGATTGCGTCGGGTTTGTTGAGTAAAAAAGTATAATCGGTTACATTCAAAATATTACACTAGTATTAGGATTACCATTTAGCCAGCGATTCATTAAAAACATCTTGAGTGATTCGTTCAAAGATGACATCCAAGGCTTCTGTAAGTTTGGATCCAACTAATTGAGTAGAACCATCATAGTCATAATAGAATGAAAAGCGTTTTTCAAAATTATCTGTTTCCTTATTTTTATTGCTAAAACGCACATTTATTGTTATTGACAAACGGTTTTGAGACGCTTTTTGGTCGGCTGTTGCCGTCATTGGAGTGATTCGATAGTCTGTAATTTCACCTTCATAAAGTAGGTCTCCATTATTATTGGTCAAATTCAAATTGGTTTGATTTTGAATAATTTCTTGAAGTTTCAGTGTAAATGTTCTTTCGATGCCCGGTTCAATTAGTTCGGCATTGTTTTGGAAATAATTTACTTGAAAGGTTTTGGCATCGATTTTGCCTGTGCCCGTAAAATTATATACGGAGCAACTGTTCAATGCAAAGGCGCTTAGTACTACTAGTATGTAGGTGAGTTTTCTCATTTCGTTTCAAAGATATTCTTTTTCCGTTTTTAATATCTTAATTTTTTTATAAATCAAATTGCTTAATCTTTCGGTAGAGCGTACGTTCTGAAATTCCCAGTTCGTCGGCAGCGGCTTTGCGTTTACCTTTGTGCCGTTCTAGTGATTTTTTGATGAGTTCAATTTCTTTTTGTTCCAATTTAAGGACTTCCTCCTCTTCCACAGTTTCGGCAACCAAATAGTTTTGGTCTTCTTCATCATCAAATTCTTCTTGTTGGGATTGATTGGTTGTTGGGATTACATTTCTACGTGGTTCTTCTTCATAATCTATTTCGCTTTCATTGTCTTTAGAACCGTACACTTTTTGGATTAAACTTGGATTGATGTCTTGTACTTTGGCACCGTTCTTCATCAGTTCCAACGTTAATTTTTTCAAATCATTTAAGTCGCTTTTCATGTCGAAAAGTACTTTATAAAGGATGTCTCTTTCTGTAGCAAAATCACTATCTGATTTTTTGCCTCCAATGACAGAAGGCAGGTTGCTGCTTTCAGATGGCAAATAGGATTGAAGTGTGGCAAGCGAAATATCGCGATGTGTTTCTAAAACCGAGATTTGTTCCGCTACGTTGCGGAGCTGGCGAATGTTACCACTCCAACGGTATTTTTGTAGAAAGGAAATGGCTTCGTCACTCAGTTTGATAGGAGGCATTTTGTATTTATGTGCAAAATCGGCAGCAAATTTTCGGAATAACAAATGAATATCCTCTTTGCGTTCGCGTAGTGCTGGAAGCGGAATATCAACGGTGCTTAAGCGGTAGTACAAGTCTTCACGGAATTTGCCTTTTTCTATGGCATCAAACATATTGACGTTGGTAGCAGCAACTATGCGCACATTGGTTTTTTGTACTTGGGACGAACCCACTTTGATGAATTCACCATTTTCAAGAACTCTAAGAAGTCGTACTTGAGTGGTTAGCGGCAATTCACCAACTTCATCTAGAAAAATGGTGCCTCCATCTGCAACTTCAAAATAACCTTCTCGAGTATTGGTGGCTCCGGTAAAAGCCCCTTTTTCGTGTCCGAAGAGTTCACTGTCTATAGTGCCCTCTGGTATGGCGCCACAGTTAACTGCAATGTATTTTCCATGTTTTCTATGAGAAAGGGAATGAATAATTCTGGGAATGCTTTCTTTACCAACTCCGCTTTCTCCTACAACCAATACGGATATATCAGTAGGAGCTACTTGTATGGCTTTTTCAATAGCACGGTTGAGTTTTGGGTCGTTCCCAATAATCTCGAAGCGTTGTTTAATTGATTGAATTGATTCCATTTTTATTTATTGCATTGGGCTATAGCTAACGGCTTCGCCAATTAATGTGGCTGTAGTACAGTCGGTTACTTTAACGAATACGAAGTCGCCCACTTTATAATTTTCTTTTGGAAAAACAGTAACCATATTTTCAGAGTTTCTTCCACTCCAATGTTGGTTTGACTTTTTAGATTCTTTTTCAATTAAGATTTCTACTGTTTTTCCCAAAAAGCGTTTTGTTCTTTTTTCACTTAGAATTTGTTGTAAGTCGACAATTTCTTGTAGGCGTCTTTTTTTAATAGGCTCAGGCACATCGTCTGTCATTTTACGTGCGGCAAGTGTACCGGGTCTTTCTGAGTAGGCGAACATGTATCCAAAATCATATTCTACATATTCCATAAGACTTAGTGTCTGTTGGTGGTCTTCTTCCGTTTCTGTTGGGAAACCACTAATCATGTCTTGAGAGATGGAACAGTCGGGGATGATGCGTTTGATTTTGTCAATCAGTTCCATGTATTCTTCGCGGGTATGTTGGCGATTCATTTCTTCAAGTATTCTTGTACTACCACTTTGAACGGGCAAGTGAATGTAGTTGCATACATTGTCGTATTTGGCAATTACATGCAGTACTTCTTCATGCATATCCTGTGGATTTGATGTTGAGAAGCGGAATCGCATTTTAGGAAATGCTTGAGCGCATTGTTCTAGTAGTTGTGCAAAATCTGTAGCGGTCGCTTTTTGGATATCAGAGGCTTTGTCGAAGTCTTTTTTTAGTCCGCCGCCGTACCATAGGTAACTATCTACGTTTTGGCCGAGTAGGCAAACTTCTTTAAACCCTTTGTTCCACAAATCTTGGATTTCTTCCATGATGCTTTGAGGTTCACGGCTGCGTTCTCTTCCTCTTGTAAAGGGTACGACACAAAATGTACACATATTATCACATCCTCGTGTAATGGATACAAATGCATTGACTCCATTACTATTGAGACGAACTGGAGCAATATCTCCATACGTTTCCTCTTTGGAAAGGATTACATTGATCGCATCTCTTCCTTCTTCCACTTCTTTTAATAGGTTTGGAAGGTCTTTGTAGGCGTCGGGTCCAACGACCATGTCTACAATTTTTTCTTCTTCTAGAAATTGAGTTTTTAGGCGTTCCGCCATACATCCAAGTACACCCACTTTCATACCAGGGTTGATGCTGCGTTTGATGGCGTTGTATTTTTCTAGTCGTTTTCGAACCGTTTGTTCGGCTTTGTCTCGAATTGAACACGTATTTACTAAAACTAAGTCGGCTTCTTCTAGGTTTTGAGTTGTGTTATACCCTTGTTCGGTGAGTATAGAAGCTACTATTTCACTATCTGAAAAGTTCATGGCACAGCCATAACTTTCTATAAATAGTTTTTTTTGATTTTCCTCTTTATGTTGCAAGACTAAGCTAGTGCCTTGTTTTTTTTCGTCGATTTCCTTTTCCATATCTAAAATTTCGCTTAGGGGATAGCAAAGATAATACTAAAAATCAATATCTGACAAGATGGCAGACTAGTTTGTCAAAAGATTCCAAAACGATAGGATGTTTCTGTGAATTAGGAAGCCTATGTATTACACTGTAGAGCTATTAGTGAATATTTAGTATAGTATACACGACATATACACGATATATACACGACATATATACGCTATATATACGCTATATATACGCTATATATATGTTTTGAAAGTATTGATCTAGTATTTATAAAGAAATTGATTTATACCTATATATTATAATGACTACTACTAGTTGATTGTGTTATGAATACAGTCGAGTGTGGTTTATATGAAAAGTATGCCGTTTTAGTTTTGATTTAGGGTAGTGTGTAATTGACTTGTTTCATGAGGAGTTGCTTTTACAAAATTGGTTTAAAAAGTGAGTAAGAGAGACAGGCAAGTTGCTTTTTGCCGTTAAAAATGTACAATAAAACGGTTTTTTAAAAAAAACAATTACTTTTGTCCGCATAAATAATCGGGATATGGCAAAGAATTTAGTTATCGTGGAGTCACCTGCGAAGGC
>JAHEHJ010000088.1:0-7133 GCA_024644655.1 Flavobacterium sp. | reverse complement strand
TGCTTTTTGCCGTTAAAAATGTACAATAAAACGGTTTTTTAAAAAAAACAATTACTTTTGTCCGCATAAATAATCGGGATATGGCAAAGAATTTAGTTATCGTGGAGTCACCTGCGAAGGCAAAAACTATCGAAAAATTTCTAGGGAGTGAGTATCAAGTAGAGTCGAGTTATGGTCACATAGCCGATTTACCTTCCAAAGAAATAGGGGTAGATGTGCTGAATGGGTTTAAGCCCAAGTATGAAGTGTCATCCGATAAAAAGGCCTTGGTAACTAAATTGAGGGGATTAGCTAAAACTGCCGAAATGGTTTGGTTAGCTTCCGATGAGGACCGCGAGGGAGAAGCTATTTCTTGGCACTTGGCGGAAGAATTAAAATTAGATCCTAATAAAACAAAGAGAATCGTTTTTCACGAAATTACCAAGACAGCTATACAGAAAGCTATTGAGAATCCGAGAGGGATAGATTATAATTTAGTGAATGCACAGCAGGCGCGTCGCGTTTTAGATCGATTGGTGGGGTATGAATTGTCGCCTGTATTGTGGAAAAAAGTTAAAGGAGGATTATCTGCGGGTCGTGTACAATCGGTATCGGTTCGTTTGATTGTAGAGCGAGAACGTGAAATACAAGACTTTAAGTCGGTTGCTTCCTATTCGGTTTCTGCTGAATTTACGAATGAGGCAGGTAAAGTTGTTAAAGCAAAATTGCCGAAAAACTTTGCTACAAAGAAAGAAGCTGAAGCTTTTTTGCAGGCAAATGTTGGGTCTACTTATAGTGTGGCCGATTTAGAAACCAAGCCTACTAAGAAGACACCAGCTGCACCTTTTACCACTTCGACGTTACAACAAGAGGCCGCTCGTAAATTGTATTTACCTGTTGGGATAACGATGCAAATTGCCCAACGTTTATATGAAGCTGGGCTTATTACTTATATGAGAACCGACAGTGTGAACTTGTCCCAAGAGGCACAAGTAGCAGCACAAGCCGAAATCACCAGTTATTATGGTGCGGCCTATAGCAAACCAAGAAATTTTAATACTAAATCAAAAGGAGCTCAAGAGGCGCATGAGGCGATACGTCCTACTGATATGTCACGGCATACAGTAAATGTGGAACGAGATCAAGCGCGATTGTATGAATTGATTTGGAAACGTACGTTAGCTTCACAGATGGCTGATGCCGAATTGGAGCGCACTCAAGTAAAGATAGCGGCTAGTTCCCATTCTGAATTATTCCATGCTACTGGAGAAGTTATCAAGTTTGAGGGCTTTTTGAAAGTGTATTTGGAAGGTAATGATGATGATGAAGAAGAACAAGAAGGCATGTTGCCTGCATTACAAGTTAAAGAAACTTTGGTAAATCAGTGGATTACTGCTACTGAGCGCTATTCAAGACCAGCTTCTCGCTATACAGAAGCTTCATTGGTAAAAAAATTAGAGGAATTAGGGATTGGTCGACCTTCTACGTATGCGCCAACGATTTCTACTATTATTACAAGGAATTATGTAGAGAAAGGTAATTTGGAGGGTGTTGAGCGTGCTTATGTTCAGATGACATTAGCTTCTCAAAAAGTAGTTGAAAAAATATTGAAAGAGAATACAGGTTCTGATAAAGGAAAACTGGTTCCTACTGATATAGGCACCATCGTAAATGACTTTTTGGTAAAGAATTTTGAGGCTATATTGGATTATAATTTTACTGCTAAAGTAGAACAAGATTTTGATGAGATAGCGGAAGGCAATATCGATTGGGCAAAAATGATGCATGATTTTTATGCTAAATTCCACCCGAATGTGGTTGAAGTTGAGCAGCATGCCGATCGTGAAAGTGGGGAACGTATTTTAGGAGTAGATCCTAAATCGGGCAAGCAAGTATCGGTACGTTTAGGTAAGTTTGGGCCTATGGCTCAAATTGGAGAAGCTGATGATGATCAAAAGCTATTTGCTAGTTTGCGTACTGAGCAAAATATTGGGACTATTACATTAGAAGAAGCTTTGAATTTGTTTTTGTTGCCTAAAAATTTAGGTCTTTACAACGGAGAAGAAGTTGAGGTGAGTAATGGACGTTTTGGACCTTATGTTCGTTATGGAAAGCAGTTTATATCCTTGCCGAAGGGTGAAGATCCCTTGGATGTAAGTATGGACAGAGCTCAAGAATTGATAGATGAGAAAGCTAAGGCAGATGCGCCAATAGCGGTATATAAAAACATGGATGTTCAAAAAGGAGTGGGTCGATTTGGTCCTTTCTTGAAGTGGAATGGTTTGTTTATTAATGTGAGTAAAAAATACAATTTTGATCGGTTGACTGAAGCTGATGTTGCGGAATTGATTGAAGAAAAATTGCAAAAAAACATTGACAAGGTAATTCATCATTGGGCTGAAGAAGGCATATTGGTAGAGAAAGCTCGATGGGGTAAATCGGTTATTACTAAAGGTAAAATAAAGATTGAATTGGGTAAAGATACAGATGCTTCCCAATTGACTTTGGAAGCTGTACAAGCTATGATAGCTGCTAAGACACCTGTAAAGAAAACAGCAGCTAAGAAACCCGCGGTTAAAAAAGCCACTACAAAAAAGAAATAAACTATGGAATTTGATTTTCTGTCTCCGGTTGATGAAGAAATCATTCAGTATGTGAGTACGTTGTCTTCCCAACATTTGGGTAGTAAGGTAGCTTTTCATACGGATAAGGAATTTCCTGATTCGGATAAGATTAGGATTGCTATACTGGGTGTTTTAGATAATCGAGGGGATAAGCAGGCTTATGAAGAAGTTGATTTGATAGCGATTCGTAAATCTTTTTATGGATTGTATCCCGGGAATTGGGAAAGTCCGATAGCTGATTTTGGAGATATTTTGCCAGGGAATTCTATAGAAGACACTTTTTTTGCGTTACAGAAAGTACTTTCTAAATTACTTCGTCAAGGAGTGATTCCAATAGTATTAGGAGGCACCCAAGATTTGACATATGGGATGTATCGTGCCTATGATTCTCAAGAGCAAATGGTGAATTTGGTTTCGGTGGATAGCAAGTTTGATTTGGGTAAACAAGAAGAAGGTGTATCAGCGGATTCTTATCTTTCTAAAATTATATTGGACGAGCCTAATAATCTTTTCAACTATTGTAATATAGGTTATCAAACCTATTACAATTCACAAGAAGAAATTGATTTGATAGAGAAATTATATTTTGATGCTTATCGATTGGGAGAGATTTCCAATACTATTGAATTGGCCGAGCCTGTTTTTAGAGATGCTGATATTGTTAGTATTGATTTAAATTCGGTAAAGTCTTCTTATTCAGGAAATTTCGTTACTTTTACCCCTAATGGATTTGATGGAAAAGAGATATGTAGTTTGGCTCGATATGCGGGTATAAGCGATAAGGTTAGTTCTTTTGGTGTGTTCAATCATCAGAACAAAAAAGAGGAGGCTGTGTTAATAGCGCAGATTTTATGGTATTTTATAGAGGGTGTTAATTATCGTTCCAATGAGTATCCTTTTGGCAGTAGAGAACACTATATTAAGTATATAGTACCATTAGAAAATGAAGAATTAGTTTTTTATAAGAGTAATAAAACAGAACGTTGGTGGATTGAAATTAATTTTTTTGCAGGGCAGCACAATAAACTGAAAAAAAATACGTTATTACCTTGTTCGCACGAAGAGTATTTGACTGCTTGCAATCAAGAAATACCAGAAAGATGGTGGAAAGCACAGCGGAAGAATAGTCTTTAAAAAGATTAATTACAAGATTAAAAGAGTACAAAATAGCTTTATAAATCATAAATAACCTACAAGAAACTTGTTTTATTTGCATTTAGACGTAAAAAAGTGCAGTTTATCGATAAAATATTTTTTTTTTAGCGCAATTAATTTTAGCTTTGGCTTGTTAATTAATTTTTGATTTTATAATTGTTTTTTTAAAAAATAATAAATAGGTTTACGCCCTTAAAAAATAGAATATACAAATAACCCCAATTTATATGAAGAAGTTCATTGTATTTGCATCATTTTTAGCTTTGTTTACAAGTTGTGGAGGATCAAGCGACAAAGGTGAGTTAGTAGGAGTTAAAGGGAAAAAATGGCATCCAGAGAAACCTTTTGGAATGTCTTTAATTCCTGGTGGTGCTTACATTATGGGTAAATCAGATGATGATTTAGCTAATGTACAAGATGCGCCGACTAAAACAGTTACCGTAAGATCATTCTACATGGATGAGACAGAAATCACGAACAGCGAGTACCGTCAGTTTGTGGAATGGGTAAAAGACTCTACTATTAGAGTTCGTTTGGCTATTCTTGCAGATGAGATGGGTCAAACTGGTGGTTCTGGTGGAAAAGGCGGAAAAGGCAGCGGAAAAGGTGGTGGCATTGGTGACTTTGCTTTTGATAACACAGATCCTGCTAAAATGACTCCATACGATAAGTATATGTATGAGAATTATTATAGTGTAGGAACTGATGATGATCCTTATGCTGGAAGACGTTTGAATCGAAAAGTTAAACTTATTAAAGAGACTAGTAAATACCCTGATGAGTATTATACTGAAGTAATGGATACAATGTATTTGCCAGTTGCTGAATCTTTTAATGGTTTACGTACAATAGATGTAAAAAAATTAAAGTTCCGTTATTCATGGATGGATATTCAAGCTGCTGCGAAAGCTAAAGTTGGAAAAAGAAGTTCATTTATTAGAACAGAACAACAAGAGGTTTATCCAGATACAACAGTTTGGATTAAAGATTTTGCTTATTCTTATAATGAGCCGATGCATAATGATTATTTCTGGCACCAAGCTTATGGAGAGTATCCTGTAGTTGGGGTAAACTGGAAACAAGCTAAAGCATTTTGTGCTTGGAGAACTTTGAATAAGAATACGTATATCAAATCAAAAAAGAAGCATCACGATTTAATCAACTCTTTCCGTTTACCAACAGAGGCGGAGTGGGAGTATGCTGCTAGAGGTGGTTTAGAGTCGGGAACATTCCCATGGGGAGGTCCTTATGCTAAAAATGACAGAGGATGTTTCTTAGCTAACTTCAAACCTAATAGAGGAGATTATGCGGCGGATCAAGCGTTGTATACAGTAGAAGCTAAGTCATATGGTCCAAATGGATACAATTTGTATAACATGGCTGGTAACGTTGCTGAGTGGACGGATTCTTCTTATGATGCTGCGGCTTATGAGTATGTGTCTACTATGAATCCAAATGTACCGGATTTGAAAAACATGCGTAAAGTAGTTCGTGGTGGATCATGGAAAGATGTGGCTTATTCGATTCAAGTAAGTACTAGAGATTTCGAATATGCGGATACTGCTAGAAGTTATATTGGATTCCGTACAGTTCAAGATTACATGGGAACACAAGTAACAGGTAAAGCACCTAAAAAATAAATTCAAAAACCAACTTAAATTATATTAACTTAACTAACTAAAATTTTTATTATTATGGCAATTTTAAGCAAAAAAACAATGAATTTCACATACGGTATGGGTGCCGCAGTTGTAATTGTTGGAGCGTTATTTAAAATCGAACACTTACCAGGTGCAAGTATCTTACTTAAAGTGGGTCTTATCACTGAGGCATTCATTTTTGCTCTTTCTGCATTTGAACCAGTAGACCACGAATTGGATTGGTCATTAGTATATCCTGAATTAGCAGGAGGACAAGCAAAAGATAAACCTAAGAAAGAAGATGCTAAAGACGCACAAGGTTTATTGTCACAAAAATTAGACACTATGTTGAAAGAAGCTAAAATCGATGGTCAATTGATGGAAAGCTTAGGAAGTAGTATTAGAAACTTTGAAGGAGCAGCTAAAGCTATTTCTCCAACAGTTGATTCAGTAGCATCTACTAAAAAATATGCTGAAGAAATGACTAAAGCAGCAACACAATTAGAAACTTTGAATGGTCTTTACCAAGTACAATTACAAAGTGCTGAGCGTAATGCACAAATCAACAATGAAGTTGCTGAAAACAATTTAAAATTAAAAGATCAAATGCAATCATTAACTTCAAACTTGTCTTCATTGAACAATGTTTATGGAGGTATGTTGTCTGCAATGAATAACCGATAATTAGTTTTTTAACTATATTTTACAAACAAAATAATAATATAAACTAATTAGAAAAAATGGCAGGAGGAAAATTAACCCCTAGACAGAAGATGATTAACCTGATGTACTTGGTATTCATCGCAATGTTGGCATTGAACATGTCAAAAGAAGTACTTTCGGCTTTTGGTTTGATGAACGAAAAATTTGAATCATCGAATACAGCATCCAAAGTAAACAACAATAAACTTTTAATGACCATTGATCAAAAGGGTACTGAAAATGCAGGTATGTTTGGTCCAGCTAAAAATGCTGCTGATAAGATTGCGGTTATTTCAAAAGACTTTTACAACTACATTGAAGAAATCAAGAAAGATGCAACTTTTGGTGTAGAAGTAGATAAAGAGACTGGAAAATTACCATACGAGGCTATGGATAAAGGTCCAAATATTGATGAGAAATGGTTTAAAGGTGATGGATATTCTCCAAAAGGAACTGAAATTGTTGCTAAAATCAATAAATATGTAGCTGATATGAAAGCTGCAGCGGCAAGTGAGCCTTCATTAGCCAAAAAATTAACTCCAATTATAACTGATTTGGAATCTAAATTTAATACAGCTGATATTAAAGATAATGAAGGAATTACAAAAAAGTATCTTTCGTATCATTTTGAGCATTTCCCTGCTATTGCGTCATTAGCTAAAATGACTGCTTGGCAAAATGATGTTCAAAAAGCAGAATATGATAGTTATAGTTCCTTATTAGGAGGTGCGGCAGTTGATGCAGCTTCTATGAATAATTATACTGCGATGGTAGTACTTGAAAAAAGTGCTTACTTTCAAGGTGAGGCTGTAAAAGGTAAAGTAGTATTAGGACGTTATGATGAAAGTACAAAACCTACTTCATTCCAAGGTCCTGGTAAAATTGAAAACGGACAAGCTGTTATTTCGATGACTGCTGGTAATGTTGGAGAGCAAACTATTAATGGTAAATTTACATTTGTTGAGAATGGTAAAACTATTCCACTTCCTTTTGAAGGAAAGTATGTGGTAGTTCCACGTCCAAACTCAGCTAA
>JAHEHJ010000105.1 GCA_024644655.1 Flavobacterium sp. | reverse complement strand
GCGGTTCAGCACAGTGGATAGTGTTTTGGCAACGGGTTAAAACCCATTGTTACCTATATGTCATCCCTACGGGATTGATAGTTTATAAGAATAGAACAGCGTATCTTCAATTAGGAAGTCTCTATAGCTCAAGAGTAAGTTTACTTCTTATACGTACTCACATATGAAATGGACAGCTACTTTTTTCTCTAGTCAGTTTCTTTAATGGAAAGTGTATGAATGCTATTTATAAAAAGTGATGTGAAATAAACTACTAGAACTGTAAATTATATAACTAAATGCTTTTTTTGTGTAAGACTTTCGAGTCTTTTAATCATGAAATTTGTACTAACAAAACACAAAATAGAATAGTCTATCAAGTGAATGTTATTAAAAGACAAATAATATGATAAAAGTATTTATGGTAATCGCAATGATTACGCTAACAGCTACAACTGCTTTAGCACAGATGACAGAAGCTTCAGATAACAGCTCGGATAATCAGAATAAATTGTTTTTTGGCGTAAAAGGTGGACTTAATATGTCCAATGTGTATGATTCAAAAGGGGATGATTTTGTGGCAGATTCTAAATATGGATTTGCAATTGGTGGTTTTGTGACAATTCCTTTAGGAAGACAGTTTGGAATTCAACCTGAAGTTTTATTTTCTCAAAAAGGATTTAAATCCTCTGGTACCTATTTAGGAAATACCTATTCTATGACTAGAACAACAAACTATTTAGATATTCCACTTCTTGTTGCATTTAAACCAATCGAATTAGTAACCATTTTATTTGGGCCTCAATTCTCCTATTTGATGAAGCAAACAGATGACTTTACTTCAGGTTCTATAACTGCTACTCAAGAGCAAGAGTTTACTAATGATAATATTCGTAAAAACATTTTTTGTTTGACAGGTGGAGCCGATTTAAATATAGATCCTATAGTAATTGGAGCAAGAGCTGGTTGGGATGTGCAAAATAATAATGGTGACGGAACATCTACAACACCACGATATAAAAATATGTGGTATCAACTCACATTAGGTTACCGATTTTAATAAAAAAAGCTCCTGTAATTTACAGGAGCTTTTTTTATGTTTTATAAGTTTTCAATCCATTTTCGAGCATTGACAAATGCTTCTAACCATGGGGATACTTCATCCTTCTGTCCTCTTTCTGGGTAATAGGCCCAGTTCCAAGGAAATGTAGAACGTTCTATATGTGGCATCATAACCAAATGCCTTCCCGTAGCATCACATAACATGGCTGTGTTATAATCAGATCCATTTGGATTCGCTGGATATCCCTCGTAAGCATATTTGGCCACAATATTATATTGGCTTTCTTCGTAGGGTAAATGAAATTTCCCTTCACCATGAGAAACCCAAACCCCTAGAGTTGTTCCAGCTAATGTGTTTAACATTATCGAATGGTTTTCTTTAACTGTAACTGAAGTGAATATACTCTCATGTTTATGAGAATCGTTGTGGTGCATTTTTCCGTGTATTTCATGTTCAGGATTGATTAACTCTAATTCCATAAACAATTGACAACCATTGCAAATACCCACAGACAGCGTGTCTTTTCTTTTGAAAAATTGTTGTAGTGCTAAATTTGCTTTTTCGTTGTATTTAAATGCTCCGGCCCATCCTTTGGCAGAACCTAATACATCGGAATTGGAGAATCCACCCACAGCACCTATAAATTGTATGTCTTCTAATGTTTCTCGTCCTGTAATCAAATCGGTCATGTGTACATCTTTGACATCAAATCCTGCTAAGTACATTGCATTGGCCATTTCACGCTCTGAATTACTTCCTTTTTCTCTAATAATAGCTGCCTTTGGTCGTGGTTTGATATTATCAATTTTAGGCTTCATTCCAGTATAATGTGATGGAAATTGGTATTGTAATGCCTGTATTTTATAATTGTCAAAACGTTCTTGAGCCTTATTGTTTTTGGTTTGTTTTTGGTCTAATAAATAAGAGGTTTCAAACCAAATGTCTCTCAATTTTACAATGTCAAATTTCCAAGTATCTATTTCCAAAACCGGAGTAGAGGTGACTTCTCCTATTTTAAAGTATTCCAATCCAGCAAATTCGGCTTCAAATGTTTGATTGTCTTTCGCTTGAAGTACAATTCCAATATTTTCCGCGAATAATAGTTTCACTAAATCTTTTTCAGGGAACGATGAAAAATCAATTTTAGCCCCTAATTGATTAGCTGCAAAACACATTTCCAATAAGGTTGTGATTAAACCACCACTTCCAATATCATGACCTGCTATAATTTGACGATCTTTAATTAGATTTTGAATGGTATTAAAAGCTTGTTTGAAGAAAACAGCATTTTGTATTGTTGGTGTTTGACTACCTATTTTATTTTGAGTTTGAGCAAATGAACTTCCTCCTAAATGAAAGTGGTCTTGAGATAAATTAATGTAATAAATAGAGCCTCCCTTATGTTGGAACACAGGTTCTACTACTTTAGAGATATTTGAACAATTTCCAGCTGCCGATATGATAACAGTTCCTGGAGCAATTACTTCATCATTTGGATATTTTTGTTTCATCGAAAGCGAATCTTTTCCTGTTGGAATGTTGATACCTAATTCGATAGCAAAGTCTGAACAGGCTTGAACAGCTTCATATAAACGCGCATCTTCTCCCTCGTTTTTACAAGCCCACATCCAGTTAGCAGACAGGGAAACACTATTCAAATTGTCTTTTAATGGAGCAAAAACGATATTCGATAAAGCCTCAGCAATTGCATTGCGACTTCCTGCTTTTGGGTCTATCATGGCTGATATAGGTGCGTGACCAATAGAAGTCGCTATTCCTTCTTTACCTTTATAATCCAAAGCCATAACACCTACATTATTTAAAGGTAATTGCAAAGGTCCTACGCATTGTTGTTTGGCTACTTTTCCGCCAACACAACGGTCTACTTTATTGGTTAGCCAATCTTTACAAGCAACGGCTTCAAGTCGCAAAATATCTTCTAGATAGTTAGGTATGTTTTTTGGTGTATAGACAGGATCTGCATAGGTTCTACTAGTGCGTTTGTCGTTCATGATAGTCTTAGGAGAACTTCCAAAAAAGTCTTCTAACGCATAATCCATTGGGGTGGCACCCGTAGTTTTTGACTTAAAAGTAAAACGATGATCACCTGTTACATCTCCTACTTCATACATAGGAGATCGCTCTCTCTCAGCTATGCGTTGAAGCACGTCTATGTCTTTTTGGCCAATTACTAATCCCATACGTTCTTGGGATTCGTTACCAATGATTTCTTTTGCTGAAAGGGTTGGGTCACCCACGGGTAGTTTGTCTAAATCTATCAATCCACCTGTTTCTTCAACTAATTCAGATAAACAATTCAAATGGCCTCCAGCACCGTGATCGTGAATTGAAACTATTGGATTATTATCGCTTTCTACTAATCCTCGAATGGCATTGGCAGCCCTTTTTTGCATTTCAGGATTGGAACGTTGGATGGCATTCAATTCAATACCAGAACCAAAAGCACCGGTGTCAGCCGATGAAACAGCTGCTCCTCCCATACCAATTCTATAATTCTCACCACCTAAAATAACTATTTTGTCCCCTTCTTGAGGTTTCTTTTTGATGGCTTGATCTCGCTTTCCATATCCAATTCCACCCGCTTGCATTATCACTTTGTCATAACCCGTTTTGCGATTTTCTTCTTCATGTTCAAAAGTGAGTATTGAACCTGTAATCAAAGGTTGCCCAAATTTGTTTCCAAAATCGGAAGCTCCATTCGAAGCTTTGATTAATATATCCATGGGTGTTTGATACAACCATTTTCGTTCATTCATTCCTTTTTCCCACGGTCTATCTTGGTTTAATCGAGAATAAGCAGTCATATACACTGCTGTTCCTGCAAGAGGCAATGAACCTTGCCCTCCTGCTAAACGGTCACGGATTTCACCTCCAGAACCTGTAGCAGCCCCATTGAATGGTTCTACTGTAGTAGGGAAGTTATGTGTTTCAGCTTTTAAAGATAAAACCGAATCAAAGGGTTTTTCTTCATAAAAGTCGGGTTGGTCAGCACTTTTTGGTGCAAATTGTACAACCGTAGGCCCTTGAACAAAAGCTACATTGTCTTTGTAAGCTGATATGATATCATTCGGATTAGTTTCCGATGTTTTCTTAATTAATTTGAATAGCGAAGTAGGCTGTTCTACACCATCAATTACGAATGTGCCATTGAATATTTTGTGTCTGCAATGTTCGGAATTGGCTTGTGAAAAAGCAAAAATTTCGGAGTCGGTTAATAAACGACCTAATTTAGTAGACAATTGATTTAAATAATCAATTTCTTCCATACTCAAAGCTAATCCTTCAGTTGTATTATAAGAAGCAATATCTTCAATATGTAAAATTGGTTCGGGTTGAATCGTAGTGCTAAAAATGTCTTGATGTAATTCTGTGTACTTTTGTAATAGCATGGGGTCAAAACCAGTATAATCTGCTTTAACGCTCTCAAATTCTTCGATCCGTATAATGCCTTCAATTCCCATATTCTGGGTGATTTCAACAGCATTTGTACTCCAAGGAGTAACCATAGTGGCTCGAGGTCCAACAAAAAAATCCGCTAGTACGGATTTTTCTATTTTTGAGGCATTGCCAAATAACCAATTTAATTTTGAGATAGTTTCTGCTGAAAGCTCGTTTTGCGCTTGTACGGCAAAAACAGTAGTGCTTTCGTTTCCGAAGAAATGAATCATTGTGTTAGCTTTAGTTGTTGTTGTAAGTGCAAAAATAGGGTAAATAAACGAAAACTAAAATTGCTTTTGTGAATTAATTTGTTGGAAAAGTTATGTGTTGGTATGCCCCCAAATCTATATTTGGAAAGTTACGGGGTGTGTTTATTAAATCACTCATAACTCCTACATCATTCCCAAAACCATTCCCATCAGAATCGTCACCTATTTGCAATCGGTTCGTATAAATATCCAAAAAATCAGGTGTTCCATTTTTGATAATTTCTGAAGTATTACTCACAAAGTCATAATCAGGATTGGTGCTCAAATTTGAAGTATTGATTTTAATTTGGCATTTAGAAAATGAACTATTAAATTGCTTTGAAGTATCCGAACTACGATTCAATAGCAATTCGGTTTGATTGGACCCAAAAATGATACAGTTTTTAAAATCAGCTTGGTCTAAATTAAAAGCAACTTGGGTATTGGTGTCATCTACATAGTAATTATCTACCAATACAGCCAATTGTTTAGAACTCGACCAATTGTTGTTGAAAGTACATTGTTTGAAATCATACGATCCACCTAAGGTACAAGCCAAACTATATTGCCCTGCCGTATTAATAACAATGTTTTCACCTTGTATTTTTGCCGTTTTGGCATAGATTCCCATATTCGCACAATCATATATTTGTGTATTTTTGATGGTCATATAGTTTCCATCATTATGGTCAATTAACAAGCCTACAGTAGCGTTTTTTAGGGTTAAATGATTGATACTGTTATTCGTACTGCCATCGGTCAACCAAATGGTTCCCCATTGTCCTGGCACATCCGAAAAATCAGGTTCCAAACGATCGCCTTCAAAAATAACTTCATTTTCTAATGCAGTCGTTGATGAAG
>JAHEHJ010000102.1 GCA_024644655.1 Flavobacterium sp. | reverse complement strand
TTCCAGCTTTTTATGTGTGCCAAACATGTCCTAAAATGTTTACCCTATGTTTACCCGGTAAAAAATAAAGGCTTGCAATCATTTGATATACAAGCCTTTAATACACTTACTTGTGACCCCAAGGGTCGAAAAATCTAACTTTTATGAGGACTTGGAGGGGGTGATGGAATGGAAAGAAATGAACACCAGAAAACAGTAATTATTCCCATTCGTCTTTTAAAATTGACATCATGATTTTATCATGAAATTCACCATCTCTGAAACAAGCATTTCGCATGATGCCTTCCTTTTTGAAACCAGCTTTTTCGTAAGCGCGAATGCCACCGATATTTGGAGCAGAAACGGTTAACATGATTCGATTTAAGTTTAATTCTTGAAATCCAAATTCTAAAATGTCTTTAGTTACTTGAGTTCCGATTCCTTTGCCCCAATATGATTTATCCCCAATGAAAATGAAAAACTCTCCACTTCTATTTACTTTTGAAATATTGCAGATTCCAGTATAACCAATGAACACTTCAGATTCTTTCAGGAAAATTCCTGTTGTATAATTTTTTGAGTCCTTTAACAATTCTGAATACCATTTGGAAATCTCTTCCTCGGTTGATAGTTGCTGAAATAAGGTGAGCGAATATTTGATAACGTAGTCATTCTTTAACCAAGTATAAAATGGTGTAAGGTGCTCATTGGTGAGAGGTTTAAATTTGATCATTTCATTGGCGTTTTTGTCTCATTCTTTACCATACCGCTTATTCATAAAGTCCAGATAGGACTCAATTGGTTCAAGATTTCCGATTTACTTAATCATCGTTACATCCTTTAAATTGAATATTATTTTTATTCCATTATAATATTCGAATTCCATACGTATAAAGCCGTAATACTTTTCATCGAATATAAAAGTTGAAAACGACTCACCCAATTTACAATGGTTGTCTGTCGATTCTATTATCCAGCATTTTTCAATGCTGTTTCCAGCAACCGTTGTTGTTAGATAGTCTCTGACAATAAAATTGTTGGTTACCGTCCCAACAAATTCTTCATTATTAGGAAAACCTTTTGCAATTGAAATCTTACTTTGCCAATTTCCGCCAATTTTCAATTCATTAAATCTTACTTCTGGATATGCTGACAGATAAGTATAGATGTATTGATTGGATCTAGGTGGGTGAAGCCAAAGAATAGTATCATTTTCTATTTTACCAGTGGTTTCCTTCAACATAAGCCAAGTATAATTAGCCCATGATTTTTTTGTTTTTGCTTTGGATAAATTCCGTTTAATTCGCTCTCTCTCGGCCTTTAAAGGATAAACAAAATTAACCAAGGCAGATGAGTCAGGTTCGTAAAATATTTCTAGTTCCGTTTGTGTTTTTTGAAACTGCCAAGAATTTTCATTCCCTTTCAAGGCTAAAATCTCCCTAGTTAGAGTATCACCACTTTTTTCAATAAAAAAGGCGTCATAAGTAAAAACTTTCTTTTCATTAAAGATTGTGAACTCCTTTTGCGCCAAAATGTGATTTCCTATAAAAAAAAGAATGAGGAAGAATAGTTGGCTTATTCGCATGTAATTTTGATTTTTTTTTGACTCTTTATTTTGAATCAATGTACAGAAAGATTTAGAGACTCACTCCATATAATTTACCCTTTTCCATTTAAAAATATCTATATCAGTATTTTGAGTTTCGGATTTTGCTTTTCAAATAATACTCCATATAAATCATCGAAAATTCGAGAATTTATTCCTAAGTGTGAAAATAATTCGACTGAGCCTTCAAATTCTTTTTTACAAACTTCAATCATGGTTTTTAAAAGAACGGGTTTAACAATATCAACGTCCATCGGTTCGTGCTTTTTCCACTGGGATGTTTTTTGAACCCATCTTCTATATTGATCATATGAAAGAGTGACGTCTTTTGCCTTGTAAAGTATAGCAGAAGCAGAAATTTTCCATTTGAACTTTAGCATAAACAGTTTGTCAATTGATATATTCACAAGTTCTTCTCGGATCGCTTCGGTTGGTACAAGAAACTCTGATGCAAATTCATTAGCCTCTTTTTCTATATCCCTGTTTTTTGCTACAATAATATTCTCAGGTAAATGCATTACAATATGTCCAAGCTCGTGGGCTATAGTAAAGTATTTTCGTGAATTTTGTATTTTATTATTTACTAAAATAACTGGTACGCCGCCCATCATAAAACTAACCCCATCCAACGTTTTGTTCTGTTCACTCACAAAGTCAAAATCATAAAAATGAACAATTACTCCATTTTTTTCAAGAATATTTATTAGATCACCCACAGGCTTTCTTCCGAGTCCTAAATATCCCCTGATTTCATTTGCAACATATTTTGCATCCAACTCAAAATCCTCTAAATCTAGTTTTGGAATTCTATTTTGAGGGATGTCAACTGTTTCCAACATTGAATTAATATTGTTGCTTATTAATTCAATTCGTGCTTCAAAGGAATTTAAAATTGATTTTGCAATTGTTGAACTAACTCTATAATGAACCTTTAAATTTGGGTTGCTTGATTTCTGACTGAAAAACGTATCTCCTAAAAGGTGCGATAGTTTCTTGATGATTTCCTCTGGAATAGGCTTGAGTCCATTTTCAATTTGCGATATTAAAGCTTGAGAAACTTGAACTTGTTCTGCAAATTCCTTTTGATTTAAGCCAAGATATTTTCTCGCCAATGTTAGGTTGTCAGTATTCATAGTTGCTTAATTAAAAGAATTCTTCAAAATGGCGGATCTGTTTCTATATTAATAATTTGCAGCTAATCTGCTTTTCTTCTTAACAGTGACAAGTTTTTGATTTTCTGTCACCGTTGGTTCATTTATCGTGAATAAATCAGGTGTGAATAATTCTTTTAAACTAACGACATTTTCAATTTTCCCTAACTTGTAATTTACGAGAAAAATATTTTCAAGTCGTCCCGTCGGATCTAACACATAGCCTGTAAAAAATATTGGAAGAGGTTTCAATATCCCAAGCTCACCTAATATATCAAGCATTTTTTTCGAATACTTCACCTTACCTCCATTTATCGTTTCTTGAAATCTTTTGGAATAGAAACTCGAAACACGAGCTTTCTTATCCATTTTTTTAAAGCACAACAAGAAACTTCCATTTATTAAAAAGTAATCCACTCCATGCGATCTAATATGTTTCACACTTTGCAATTCACTACTTTCATAAATACGTCTTCTGAATATTTTTTTCACTGATGAGTTTAAGAATATTGCTCTTGCTCCTCGATAATCAAATTGTTCAGGATCTTTATTTATTTTGGAGTTCGCATCGGAAACTCCCTGCTCAATTACATCTTTGACGCATTTGAATAGCCCATTGAAATTTTCTTCCGATAATTTCAGTCTATATAAAAATTTATATAAATTTGTCATATTATTTAGTATTTGTGTTTATCACAGATCCACCATTTCAAAGAACAGAGCACTCCTGCCAGAGTGCTTTTTTTTATGACGTAAATTTAGGTAATTAGTTGCGCATTATAACAAATAAATATTATAATAATATTAACATATTTTGTTAACAATTTGAATTAATGCGGATTGCGATATTAAAGATGAAGAAATAATGTCATCTATATCTTTCTTTAAAATTCATGCAGTTGCTAATAGATTACTACTAAAAGTTCTGTGTCTCATTCATCTAACGAAAACCTATGATTAGATTTCGAGTTCCTTCTGACGAAATATAAACTAGTTCGTTCTGAGGTTTATACAAGAGGATTATCGAATTCTGAAAGTTAATTTAAAGGACCCTTCTTTATAAAAGGTATTTCTCGAAAATTAACTTCGCACAAACCTTTAACCTCAATAAACTACTTTTACCCCAATGAACGAATTCCAGGAGCTGCTAGCAAACCAACACTTCTATCGAATTCTTTCTTGCTTGCATCGGGTTGTTGTTTTTTTTAGCATTTGAAGCAGTTCACGAAAGACAAGGCTTGACTTGCCGATTTGCACTAGGATACCATAATTGTGCTATTTAAAAAGTCAAAGAGCTGAGTCTTTAGCTTGACAAGTTCAATTCGGATTAATCTGATTGCTATTTGATGAAATCAGATTTTCAAGAGGCCTGGCAGAACTCCTGAAATAGTGAGTATTAAAGGTGAGCGCAACAATTTTAATTATTGGTTTCCTGATCAGCTGGAAATTGAATTCAACAAAAGTCCAATTGATGAACTGGGAAGGTTCTTGTGTCATTCTTTACCATACCGTTTATTCATAAAGTCTAGATAGGAATCAATTGTTTCAAGACCAAAATACAAGCGATAAGCATTGACTAGTTCCAATGAGACCGTGTTTTTAGGTTTGAAAAGTTTGGTGGTTTCATTTAATGTTACTTGACTCCCAAAAAGTTGTGCCTCATTTGAATTTACCTTTACACGATCATATAATAAAGCGAAGTTTGGTGGGTAGATGTTACCTTCTGCCAATTCCTTTTTCATGAGCGCCAGACATTTTGTTTGAAAACTCAAGTTTAGATCTGCATGTTGTGCAATAAGGAAAGATGCATTTTCTCCGCTTTTACCAACTTCTTTGTATCCTAGCCAACCGTAAATCGAAATTAAACTATCTAGTTTAATCTGATTCAAAGAATCGATCGATGTACTAGAAATTCCAGGATTGTCTTTTCCTCGATATGCTTGGTCAAGTTCACGCATTTTCATAAGCGTTTTTTGCACGTCAGGATAAAGGCAAGTAGAGTCGTTATGTTCAAACGCATAGGTGTTTTTTTCAAACTCCCTTCTGACTTTTTCATCACGAGCAATTTCTTTGTAAAGTGGTATTTGTTTGATTTGGTCACCATACATATAATAACCTCCATGGGACACGTATGTCGCAAAACAATCCCTGGCAGCACTTGTGTCACCGACTAGTAAGAAGCATAAACTCTTTTTAATAGTCCAGTTTAAGTTATACTGATTTTTAGGATTACACTCCTTATAAATTGGAAGCGCATTTTTATACTCACCAAGATCAAAAAGAGAATCGGCTTTCCAATAAGCGCTGATCTCCTTTTCATTGAGTTTTAGGTTGACATTTTTTTGCGCCTTGGTATTTCCAATGAAATACAATATAACGAAAAGGAATAGGATGGATTTGGGCATAGTTTGGAGTTGATCGATGGAGATGTTTGTTAAGGTTAGTTGAATATTAATATTTACTTAATTCAAATTTGTCCTAATATATTCATTTAGCGAATCTTTTTTAATACCTAAAATTGATTCCAAAGCCTTATAAAATTCCTCGTCAGAACTTCCAGAAGACAGAAGTTGTTTCACCATATTAGCTCCGCCATTTTCATAAGCTAGTTGAATAAAATAACCCCCAAGAACATATCTGTAGTCGGTTATATAGTCCATATTTCTTAACTCTAACAAATTATTTAAATTCAATTCAGGGTGTTGAGTCAGATGCTTTTTGAGATTCTCCTTGTGCCACTCGAACGATTCACCTCTGCTTCCACCAAAATATGTACAAAATCCTTCTATAAACTGTAAATCGTCAGCATAAAGTGGACCGATTGAATGTATATTGCTAGAAGGAGTTTTCAATTATTAATGTTTAAATTTAATTATGGAAACACCAAGAAGAAAAAAACAAACAACAGAA
>JAHEHJ010000100.1 GCA_024644655.1 Flavobacterium sp. | reverse complement strand
GGTACAAAACCACCTTTAGTTTGAGTTCCTTCGAGAAACCCTTTACCAAACCATCCTCCTGATCCAATGGCGATTTCAGACTGATTGGTATTATATCCAATACCTTTCATGTCTACTGATTTTCCTAATAAAATATTAAAACGATCTCTGTGGTGTTGTTTGAAAACGTGTGTAAAAACATAATTTACAGATAAAACAAAGCCTGAAATTAAAGCAAAAAGAATTCCGCTGAGTACAATATTTCTGTCGGCCATCCTCGATTTAAAATGGATAAATACAATCACTAATAGTGCTATTAGAATAACATATTGCGGTTGTAGAATTAAAGTCAAAACAAATAATAAAATGGCGGAGAATCCAGTCCAAATGTACCAAGAGGGAAGACCTTCGCGGTATAAAACCAAGAAAAAGGCGCTATATATTAAAGCACTTCCAGGGTCGGGTTGAGGTAAGATGAGCAATACGGGTAAAAAAACGATGGCTAAGGCTTGAATTTGTCTGTTAGTGTCTTTTAAATTGATTTGGGTGTCACTTAAATATTTGGCTAAAGCCAAAGCGGTGGCAGCCTTTGCAAATTCAGAAGGTTGCAATGTGAAACTCCCAAATCCGTACCAACAACGCTGACCAGCAATGGTTTTTCCCACAGCAAATAAACCTATCAAAGACAATAGGGAGATTCCAAAAATAATAGAGGCGTATTTTTCATAGAATTTACCTTCTACAAAAAGCACTATAAAAATTAAAGGGATAGTTAAGGCAATAAATATAAATTGTTTCTCTGAAGTTCCCTCCATAGAAGACAAAGAAGACGAATAGATGTTTAGCCAACCCAATAATACTAATACACCATAAATAATGACGCATATCCAGTCGAGATTGTTTGTTATACTTTGGTTTTTCATAATTTAAACGAATCACTTTTTATTGGACTTAAGCGTATCTTTCTTAATTTTTGCAGGAGCAATCTTGTTTTGCATAATAGAATCTTGTCGTTTCATTTCTAACTTTACCGATTCTGATAACCCACCTAATTTAGCATATTGCCCTTGTAAACTTTTGTTTAATATTCGGGTTTCTAAGTCGGTTCTAGTAATTTTTTTGCGAATAAATTTCTCTATCATTAGAGTTGCAATAGGACCAGCAATAGTTGCTCCAAATCCACCATTTTCCACCATTACAGCGAGAGCAATTTTAGGATTGTCTTTTGGGGCAAAAGCTACAAATATGGAGTGGTCTTCCAATTGGGTTCTTTTTCCTCCAATTTTGGCAAAGTTTTCTGCGGTACCTGTTTTTCCACAAATATCAATTCCTTCTGCTTTTAAAGCATAAGCTGTTCCAAAATTGTATACATCAAACAAACCGTCAATTATTGGTTTGAAATATTTTTTATTGATGGTTGTAACATGCTTAGTAGTGAATTTTTTATCAATTTTTCTACCTTCAATTTTTTTAATGATATGAGGAGTGTAATAATAACCTTGATTAGCAACGGTTGCCATCATATTAGCTAATTGAATAGGGGTCATTAAAACTTCTCCTTGTCCAATTGCATTTGACACAATCGCAGTACTTCTCCAGCCACCATTTGGATATATTTTTTTATACATTTTGGAATCTGGAATATTTCCTTTTCTTCCTGTAGGCAAATCGTAGCCCATAAATTTTCCTAATCCAAAACTTTTGACATGTTTGCTCCACACATCAACTGCATACGCAGGTTTTACGTATTTATTGATGGTTTTCATGTAAGCTGTCCCAAAAAAGGCATTACAAGATTCATAAATACCTCGATGTAATTGCAATACACCGCCATGGCAGTGACATCGCATGAATCGTCCTCGAGCATAACTAAATCCGTGATTACAGACTACGCTAGTTTGCTCATTGATTGCTCCTTCTTGTAAGGCAACTAGTCCTGTCATGATTTTAAAAGGCGATCCTGGAGGATATTCGGCTAAAAGCCCTCTGTCATAAAGCGGTTTTGCAATAGAATCTCGATATAATTTAGTGTAATTTTTTGAACGTTGTCTTCCTACTAAAATGGAGGGGTCGTAGGAAGGAGCAGTTACTAAAGCTAAAATTTCACCTGTTTTAGGTTCGATAGCTACTATTCCACCACGTTTGTTAATCATTAATTCTTCTCCATATTTTTGAAGTTCAGCATCAATAGTTAAGTTGATATCTTCTCCTTGTACTGCAATGGTGTCGTATTTTCCTTCTTTGAACGAACCTATTTCTCTGTTGTATTTGTCTTTTTGAATGTATTTTACCCCTTTAATTCCGCGTAAAATTTCTTCATAACTTTCTTCAACACCTTGTTTACCAATTAAATCTCCGCTGTTATAATACGGATTTTTGGTCACCAAATTTTCACTTGCTTGAGTAATAAATCCAAAAACGTTGGCGCCATAATTTACTTCATAGTCACGTAAAGAACGTTTTTGAAAATAGAAGCCTTCAAATTTTCTAATTTTTTCTTGAAAAGCGGCAAACTCAACCTTGTTCAATTGAGATAAAAATACAGAAGGCAACCTCGGGCTGTAGATTTTGGCTTTTTCAATTTTCTTGATAAAATCTTCTTTGGTAATATCCAATAATTCACAAAACTCAATTGTATCTAAGTTTTTGATTTCTCTAGGAATGACCATAATGTCATAAGAGGCTTGATTAGAAACTAATAATTTCCCATTTCTATCATAGATATAACCTCTTTCAGGGTAGTCGTATTTTATTTTAATTGCGTTATTGTCTGATTTCAATTTGAATGAATCATCAACAACTTGGAGATAAAAAATTCGTAATACCAGCAATGATGCTGCAACAATGATTAAGGTAGGCAGCAAAACTTTTCTCATCTTTTGTTTGGCTTAATTAAGTATATGATGATGATGCAGATCGCAATTGTGAGTACACTACTAAGTAGTGTTCGTATTAAAATATCCCAAAAGAGACTGAATTGGAATGCTTCTAGTATAAATAAAGTCAAATGATGTATAAGCACTGATACCAATACAAACGAGAATCGTTCAGGAGTTAATGTGTCATTTAGCTTTATAGTTTGGTATTCGTAACTTACTCCAAAAGCAAATTTAAAAATAGCTGGTCTAAAGTAGGCTAATGCTAAGCAAGCAGTGGTGTGAATTCCACCAGAATTGCTAAACATATCCAAAATAAGTCCTAAGAAAAAACTAGCAATCAATAATCCTGATTTGTTTCCGTTTACAGGATATAATATAATAAATAAAACATAGGGAAACGGACTGATGAAACCGAATAAATTAATGTTATTGAAAACAATAATTTGAATGGCTAATAAAATAATAAATCGGAAAATATTCAAAAACAAACTACTATTCATCGTTTTCTCTTTTTTCAAGATTCATAATTTCTTTACGGTCTTTTCCTTTTAGGATATAAACATGGCCTAAGTTGGTCATGTCATTGAATAACTTTACATCTAAAGTATAATAGTTAGTTTGGTTGTCAATGTATACTTTTTCAATAGTTCCAATATTGATATTTTCAGGAAAAATAACAGACTGACCTCCAGTTACAATAGTGTCACCTTTTCTAACGGATGCTAATCTTGGAACGTCGATTAATTGAACAAAACCTGTGCTTTTTCCATTCCAAATCAAAGAACCAAAATGATTTGATTTTTTAATTTTAGCATTGATTTGAGATTTTTTATTTAGAATACTAACTACAGTTGCATAATGGGGCGAGGTGTTGTCTACAATCCCAACAATACCTAAACTGTTCACTACTCCCATGTCAGGCTTTACGCCTTGTAATTCTCCAGAATTTAAGGTTAAATAATTTTCATAAACATTATAAGAGTTGTGAATTACCCTTGAAACAATAATGTCACTTGATTTAACCCCTTTTATACTGTCTAGTTTTCTAGCTACAGTGGTGTCTTTTTTGTTAAACAGAATACTTTTAAGCGTGGCATTCTCTTGTGCTAATGCTTCATTTTGAGATTTTAAATTTAAGTATTCGTCAAATTCATTAAGTTGTTCATAAACACCTCCACTTAAGAAATTAGCAGAACTAATTACTTTACTTCTATGAAAAGAATGGGATTGAATGGTTAGTGTTAACGAAATACCCAAAAGCAGCAAAAACAGTAAGCGATTACTGTTTTTAAATATAAAATTAAATATTTGCTGCATTTCTTAAAATATATTATTTGTGACTTCTTCTCAGAAAAAAGACTATTTAATCAGGATGCTTTTAAATCTGTTGATGTTTTTAAGCGCCATACCTGTTCCTCTTACAACAGCTCTTAATGGATCTTCTGCAATATAAACAGGCAAGTCTGTTTTTAGTGAAATTCGTTTGTCAAGACCACTTAACATAGAGCCACCGCCCGCAAGATAGATTCCTGTATTGTAAATATCGGCTGCTAATTCCGGAGGTGTTTGTGATAAGGTTTCCATAATAGCATCTTCAATACGTTGGATTGATTTATCCAATGCTTTAGCAATTTCACGGTGAGAAACTTCTACTTGTTTTGGTTTACCAGTTAATAAGTCACGCCCTTGAACTGACATGTCTTCTGGAGCAGTTTCTAAATCTTCTATTGCAGCACCAATTTGAATTTTAATTTTTTCAGCAGTACTTTCTCCAACAAATAAGTTGTGTTGTGTACGCATATAGTAAACAATATCATTGGTAAATACATCCCCAGCAATTTTTACTGATTTGTCGCAAACAATACCTCCAAGTGCTATTACAGCAATTTCAGTTGTTCCTCCTCCAATATCAACAATCATGTTTCCTTTTGGTTGCATAATATCAATTCCAATACCGATTGCCGCAGCCATAGGTTCGTGAATCAAATATACTTCTTTACCATTTACTCTTTCACATGATTCTTTCACCGCTCTCATTTCCACTTCGGTAATTCCTGAAGGAATACAAACCACCATTCGAAGTGCAGGAGTAAACATCTTTTTCTTTAGCGCAGGAATACTCTTAATAAACATATTAATCATTTTCTCTGACGCATCAAAATCTGCAATTACACCGTCTTTCAATGGTCTAATTGTTTTAATATTTTCGTGTGTTTTACCTTGCATCATATTGGCTTCTTTACCAACAGCAATGATTTTACCTGAGATTCTGTCTCTGGCAACAATAGAAGGACTATCTACGACAACTTTATCGTTGTGAATAATTAATGTGTTTGCGGTACCAAGGTCGATTGCGATATCCTCGGTCATGAAATCAAAAAATCCCATAAGCTTATGCGGGGTTTAAATTTTAATATTATCTAACAAGCAAAGTTAAACAAATTAATGTTTAAAATGACGTGTTCCTGTAAATACCATTGCTAATTTATTTTCATTACAATAATCAATGCTCAACTGGTCT
Organism: Flavobacterium sp.; assembly: GCA_024644655.1. Taxonomy (GTDB): domain Bacteria; phylum Bacteroidota; class Bacteroidia; order Flavobacteriales; family Flavobacteriaceae; genus Flavobacterium. Next base: position 317 of record JAHEHJ010000100.1, on the reverse strand, counting down.
TTAATTGATCCTCCAGGTTGTATTACAGCAGTGATTCCAGCTTTTTTTGCTAACTCCACACAATCAGGAAAAGGGAAGAAGGCATCACTTGCCATTGAGGCTCCATGTAAGTCAAAACCAAAAGCATTAGCTTTTTCAATGGCTTGCATTAAAGCGTCTACTCTTGAAGTTTGTCCAGTTCCGGAAGAAATAAGAGTTCCGTTCTTAGCAAACACAATCGTATTGGATTTAGTGTTTTTACACACTTTCGAAGCGAAAATTAAATCCTCCACTTCTTGAGCAGTTGGAGCTGTTATTGTAACTGTTTTTAAATCTTC
>JAHEHJ010000077.1 GCA_024644655.1 Flavobacterium sp. | reverse complement strand
GAGAGAAGTTTCCAATACCCATCAAGAAATATCCTATGATTTACATACATCGAGAGTTGTGATTTCGAGGTTATTGAAAGCCTTAGAAAATGAAGGTCGAATCAAACTCCATAGAGCTTCCATAGAAATACTCGTTTAAGTAACATAGGTTACCTAACCTATACTGGCTAGTCCTTTATTTTGCAGAAATTTAAATTGTATACCCATGTCTGATTTTTGGAATACTCGCTATGCACAAGAGGACTATGCCTATGGAATAGAACCTAATGCGTTTTATGCCGAATACTTACCTACCCTTTCGGGTAAAAAGATTCTATTTGCTGCTGAAGGTGAAGGCCGAAATGCGGTATATGCTGCCCAACAAGGGTATGATGTAACAGCTTATGACCTTAGCGAACAAGGAAAAAAGAAAGCTTTGGCCCTAGCGGCACAAATGAATGTTAGTATAGCATATCATGTAGGTGCCTTAGACACCTTAGATTTTACCCCGGAGAGTTTTGATGGATTGGTTTTGATTTTTGCCCACTTCCCAGCGGAAATACGACAACAAGAACACCAAAAATTACTTTCTTTACTCAAACCAGGAGGCAAGGTACTTTTTGAAGCCTTTGCCAAAGCTCAGTTGGGTAATCCTTCGGGAGGGCCTAAAGATGTTGCACTCTTATTTGATGAATTGGAAGTACGCACTGAATTTGATGGTTTGGAATTTGAAGTGCTGGAAACCGTTGAAGTGGATTTAGACGAAGGTCCTTATCATCAAGGGAAGGGAATTGTAGTTCGCTTTATTGGCACCAAAAAAGCTGTGTAACATTAGTCACATACTAAGAGTATTGCCTCAACTATCTTTATCATTCTAAAATGAATTAGAATGGCTATTCCACATACCTACCAAATACACTTAAACTGGTTGGAAGCGCGCAAAGGCGTATTACAATCTGATGTATTAGGCCAAAAAATAGAGGTAGTAACTCCTCCTGACTTTCCGAAAGGAATTGCTGGGCTATGGTCACCTGAGCATTTATTTGTGGCTTCTGTTAGCAGTTGTTTCATGACTACTTTTTTGGCGGTTGCTGAAAATTCAAACTTGGATTTCACCTCCTTTAGTTGTAATGCAATTGGGACATTGGATCGAGTGGATGGAAAATTTTGCATAACTGAAATCACCTTGTTTCCTGTTTTGACATTAGTAACTATGGAACAAAAAGAAAAAGCACATCGGGTATTAGAAATGAGTGAAAAAGCCTGTTTGATATCCAACTCCATAAACAGTAAAGTATACCTTCAACCTCAAATACAGTAATCATGAAAACAACAGAAGCTATTATTTTTGGAATCATTCTATTGCATCTTATAATTGGTTTTGGTTGGCTATTTTATAAACTTGAAATTCAAAAAAATAAAGGGCCCAAAAAATAAACAAGTGGAATGGTATTTGTGTACAAACTATCAGCGATTAAAGACAAACACTAATGAAATATAAAACGCTACTGGTTAGTTTCTATTTCTTCTTCTTACTAGCATTACCTACTCTACAATTGGTAAAAAGTAAGTTGGGTTGTCATGCATCTTGTTGTGCTATTTCAAAGAAAGAATCAACTAAAGGGTGCTCTAAAGAAAAATGTTTGTTGCATTTCAGTTCTAATACGAGTAGCTTCCTTTCGACAGTAACTCAACAAATAAATCCACTGGTGTTTCTTGAATTGCAAGAACAAAAAACATTGGATTATGAAAAAAAACTAATTCCAAATTACACCTATTCCATTTGGCATCCGCCCAAAACGAGTTTGTATAATAGTCGGGTCTGTGGGCCAAAATTTACAACTCATTTAATATAAAAATAGACACATGAAAAATATAGTATCGATGATAGCTTTAGCTGCTATCCTATTTACAGCAAATGGTTTTGCTCAAGAAAAACCAACTCAAAAGAAAAAAGCAACCCCAACAAAAACATGCTCTGCTGAAGAGATGAAAGCTTGTAAAAAAGACAAGAAAACATGTACTGCAGAGGAGAAAAAAACTTGCTCGAAAGATAAAAAAGCAGGATGTTGTGCGGGTAAAGCTAAATAGTATTGTTTTGATTTAATTGTTGCTAGAGTGCCTAAGAGATTAGGCACTCTTTTTTTTTGTAACAAACGTTACTGTGTAACACTTGTTACTGCCCACCGATTATTAGCCTTCTATTTTTGCTTCATCATTCAGAACAAACTTATGAAGCACCCAATTATTTTCACTTTAGGAATACTTAGTATTTCATTAACTAGTTATAGTCAGGATACTATAGCCATCTCTAAAAAAGAGGTATTGAACACTGTAGTAGAAGCCAATCTTCAAATACGCTTGGCACAAAAAAGCTTCCAAGCAGCCAAAGCCGATTACCAACAATCCAATGCCCTCTTTTTGCCCAACATTACAGCGAGCCATACGGCTATATCCACAACCAATCCCTTAATGGCTTTTGGTTCTAAATTGAATCAGGAAATCTTGACTGTTTCTGATTTCAATCCGGCTCTGTTAAATGACCCTGACAAAACACAAAATTTTGCAACAGTCATCAGCATACAACAACCTTTATTGAACGCAGACGGACTGTATGAAAGAAAAGCCGCTCGGGCTAAAATGGAAGCCTATCACTTGCAAACCGAGCGTACCAAAGAATATTTGCAATTGGAAGTTAGCAAAGCTTTTATGCAATTGCAATTGGCATATAAATCGGTACACGTATTATCAAAAGCGGCAAACACTGCCCAAGCCAATTTGAAATTGGTCACCAATTACTTTACCCAAGGACTGGTTCAAAAAACAGATGTTTTAAATGTTCAAGTTCGAGTACATGATATCAGTAACCAATTACACTATGCTAAAAGTTCGATTCAAAATGCGTCTGATTATTTAGGCTTTTTACTCAATGAAGATTTTAAAGGACAAATCTACAAGCCCACAGAAGAACTTGAAAACACTATTACTACCGAAACTATACAAACTGAAGTTCCTGAGAATCGAAAAGACCTATTGGCTATGACTCAATCCACCGCGGCCTATCAGAAAATGTATGTGTCGAGCAAAATGAGTTTCCTGCCTCGTTTGAATGCATTTGGAAGTTATGAACTGTATGATCAAACTTTTTTGGGTACCAAAGCCAATGGCTATGTCGTAGGTGCCCAATTATCTTGGACTGTTTTTGATGGCTATAAATCGATTGGAAAAATGGCTAAAGCCAAAGCTGATTATCAAAAAGCAACACTAGAAACTGAACTCTATAAAAAACAAAGTCAGGTAGAAGTTAATAAAACCCATCGTCAATTAGTGGATGCTGAAAATAAAGTTAATCTATCCCAATTGGCCTTTGAGCAATCTCAAGAAGTGTATCGCATTCAACAAAATCGTTTTACACAGGGATTAGAAAAAACAACTGATTTATTGCTCTCTGAAACCCAAATGATACAAAAAGAAATGGAGCACTTACAAGCTGTATTTGAATACAATTTCACCAAACAATATTTACATTTTTTAACTCAAGACTAAACAGACAACAAGACTTATAAAGATAACGATATGAAAAAAACAATAACACTATTGACCCTTTCAACTGCCCTATTACTATCCTGTGGGAAAGAAAAAAAAGAAGTTACTACTACAGAACCTGCGATTGCGGTAAAAGTAAGTGGTATATCCACAGATCACAATTCAGCTTATGTTTCAGCTAGTGGAAAAATTGAAGCTGAGAACAGTGCCAATGTTTCTACCCGTATGATGGGTTATGTGACTAAAGTACATGTAAAAGTGGGGCAAAAAGTAACTGCGGGTCAATTGCTAGTAAGTATTAACAACACCGATTTACAAGCAAAAAAAGCACAAGTAGATGCCGCTATTTTACAAGCTACAGCTGCCTATACCAATGCTAAAAAAGACTTTGATCGCTTTACTGCTTTGTATAATCAACAAAGTGCCTCTCAAAAAGAATTAGACGATATGACTTCTCGATATGAAATGGCTAAAGCTAGTTTAGAAGGTGCAAAACAAATGCGAAATGAAGTTGTCGCTCAGTTTTCGTATGCTAATATCACGGCACCATTTTCGGGGGAAGTCACTAATACGTTTATCAAAGAAGGTGATATGGCCAATCCAGGAATGCCACTAGTAAGTATTGAAGGCGCTTCGCAATTACAAGTAACCGCTATGGTTTCTGAAAGTGACATTACGGCTATACACAACGAAATGGCTGCTCGTATATTGGTCAAATCAACGCAGCAGAAATTAAACGGAAAAGTAATTGAGGTGAGTGGTTCGGCTAAAAACACGGGTGGGCAATATTTGGTTAAAATCAATTTAAACAATGCTGGTAGTAAAGTATTATCGGGCATGTTTGTGAATGTACAATTTCCATTGCCTATTCAAAAGCAAACTCCTACTACGCCATCTGATAAAGTTATTGTACCCGAAAGTGCTTTAGTACATCAAGGCCAACTAACTGGAATTTATACCATTGGCAGCGAAAACACCGCGATTTTACGATGGTTGCGTATTGGAAAAACGTATGATAATCAAGTCGAAGTTTTATCGGGTTTATCGTCTAATGAACAGTATATCGTTTCAGCAGAAGGCAAGTTATATAACGGTGTCAAAGTGAAAATAGACTAAGTCATTTTCAAATTATCTCATTTTCAAATTTTCAAATCAAGATTATGCAAGAAGGTATATCAGGTAAAATCGCTCATTTTTTCATTCATTCAAAATTAACCATATTATTAATGGTAGGATTGATGATACTAGGAGTATATAGTTCGTTCTTAATTCCACGTGAAGAAGAACCCCAAATTAATGTTCCTATGGCCGATGTTATGGTGGGCTATCCCGGAGCTAATCCTACAGAGGTAGAAAGTCGCATCATCAAACCTTTGGAAAAAATCTTAACCAACATTAAAGGTGTTGAGCATGTACATAGTATGGCAATGAACGGACAGGCCATGTTAATAGTCCAATTTTATGTGGGGCAAGATGTTGAACGTTCTTACGTGAAATTATATGATGAGTTAGCCAAACATGAAAACATGTTTCCACAAGGTGTTTACAAACCCATAGTAAAAACACGTTCCATAGATGATGTACCGATGTTGGGGTTAACCCTTTGGAGTTCTAAATTGAATGATTTCGAATTACGTCAAATAGCTGAAGAAGTGACTTCGGAAGTAGAGAAAGTTAAAGATGTTGCGATTACACGAGAAATTGGAGGAAGAAATCGGGAGGTAAAGGTTGTTCTAGACAAGGATAAAATGGCTGAAAATGGTGTAGATGCAATGGGAATCATGCAAATGATTCAGGCGAATAACAGTAGTTCCCAATCGGGTAGTTTTGTAAATAAAGATCAAGAATATTTAGTTACTACTGGGCAATTTTTAAAATCTTCAGAAGATGTAGAGAACTTAGTCGTAGGTGTTAATGCTAATTTGCCCGTATATTTAAAACAAGTGGCTAAAGTTGAAGATGGTCCGGCTACACCAAGTAGTTATGTTTCTTTTGGGTATGGCAAAGCCAATGAAAAATTCAAAACAGCCCAATCTGAATATCCTGCTGTGACCATTTCTATTGGAAAAGTAAAAGGGGCCGATGCTATGAAAATATCTGAAAAGATACTAGAGCGTGTGGACCAATTAAAAAAGACTTTGATTACAAATGATGTGCATGTAGAAGTAACCCGAAATTATGGAGAAACAGCTTCTGATAAAGTGGGTGAACTATTGATGCACCTAGGTATTGCAATCATTGCGGTTACTTTATTAGTTATTTTGGCTATGGGTTGGCGCGGTGGTTTAGTCGTTTTCTTTTCCGTTCCGCTTACGTTTGCCTTAACATTATTTGCCTATTATTTATTAGGTTATACCTTAAATCGAATTACACTTTTTGCTTTAGTATTTGTGGTTGGAATTGTAGTTGATGACAGTATCATTATTGCGGAGAACATGCATCGTCATTTTAAAATGAAGCGATTACCATTCAAACAAGCCGCTATTTATGCCATTAATGAAGTAGGGAATCCAACTATCTTAGCCACCTTTACGGTTATCGCAGCTATATTGCCAATGGCCTTTGTTTCGGGTATGATGGGCCCATATATGAGTCCGATGCCAATAGGAGCTTCAATTGCCATGTTACTTTCTTTATTTGTTGCCTTAACAGTTACTCCCTATTTAGGTTATCATTTATTACAAGAAAAGGAAACTCAGGCGCACAAAGCCGAACAAGGACTAGAAACGTCTTGGATATATAAAGTATACAATAAACTTGAAAGACCGCTTTTGGAAAGCAGTAAAAAGCGTCGGGTTTTGGTTGGGATAACCGTGTTACTTTTACTAGGTTCTGTGACTATGTTCTTTACCAAATCGGTGGTGGTTAAAATGTTACCATTTGACAATAAAAACGAATTCCAAGTAGTTATCGATATGCCGGAAGGAACCACATTGGAAAGAACAGCTGCAGTGACTCAAGAAATTGCTCAATACCTCTCTACAGTTCCAGAAGTTGTAAATTACCAAAACTATATAGGAACCTCTGCCCCTATTACTTTTAATGGATTGGTTCGTCATTACGATTTGCGTGGGGGTAGTAATATGGCGGATATACAAGTGAATTTACTTCATAAGGAAGACCGTTCAATGCAAAGTCACAGCATTGCCAAAGAAGTACGTCCAGAAGTGCAAAAAATTGCTAAAAAATATGGTGCCAATGTCAAAATTATTGAAGTCCCACCAGGACCTCCTGTATTATCAACATTAGTAGCTGAAATATATGGACCGAATTATAAAGACCAAATCAAAGTAGCGCAACAAGTTAAAACGATATTAGCTACAACTACAGACATAGTAGATGTAGACTGGATGACAGAAGATCATCAAACCGAATATCGATTAGAAGTAGATAAAGAAAAAGCTATGTTGAATGGTATAGCACCTCAACAAGTAGTGGGTAATTTGACCTATTTATTAAAAGAATATCCAGTTTCTAACTTGTATGATGAAAATTCAAATGACAATGTGGGTATCGTATTGTCTTTAGATGACAAGGATAAGACTTCTTTACAAGATATTGAAAACTTAAAAATAAAAGGCAGTCGGGGTACTGTAGTTCCTATTAGCGATTTAGTGAAAGTTGTGAAAGACACGCTTCAAAACACTATATATAGAAAAGATCAAAAAAGAGTGGTTTATGTTACGGCAGATATGGCGGGTGCATTAGAAAGTCCGGTATATGCTATTTTGGGTATGAATGAAAAATTGCAGAAGATGCATTTACCCAAAGGATACAAAGTAAATGAATTGTATATGGAACAACCATCCGATGAAAGTGATTTTACCGTAAAATGGGATGGTGAATGGCAAATAACCTTAGAAGTATTTCGTGATTTAGGAGTTGCTTTTATGGTCGTTATTGTAATTATATATATGTTGATTGTGGGTTGGTTCCAAAATTTCAAAACCCCAATGGTGATGATGATGGCTATTCCACTTTCATTAATTGGTATTGTATTAGGCCATTGGCTGTTAGGTGCCTTTTTTACAGCAACTTCATTTATTGGAATGATTGCATTAGCTGGAGTAATGGTGCGGAATTCTGTTTTATTAATTGACTTTATCGAGATTCGATTGCATGAAGGCATCCCTTTGAAACAAGCCATAATTGAAGCAGGAGCTGTAAGAACGACACCCATTTTGTTAACTACAGGAGCTGTAGTAATTGGAGCTTCTATCATACTCTTTGATCCTATATTTCAAGGATTGGCTATATCGTTAGTATTTGGAGCTGTTGTTTCTACTGTACTTACGTTATTGGTTGTACCTATAATCTATTATGTTACGGAAAGAAAAAAATGGGAAAATAATTTAAAATAAACCATCATGAAATTACTATTAATCACTTCGATTGCTGAATACAGTAGTGAAGTAAAGCAAATTCTAAAAAGTGCAAATGTCAAAACCTATTCCTATAGAAATGTTATTGGGTATAGAAACACTGCTGATGAAGCATTAGAATCCAATTGGTTTGGTGGAGAGATGTATGAAAACGAATCAATCTTATTTTATGCTTTTGTTCCTAAAGAAAACACGGATCTCATTTGTAGTGCTGTAGCAGCTTTTAATGTACGGCAAGAAACATTATCGCATATACATGTTGCGGTATTGAAAATAGAAAAAACAAATTAATTAAAATAAAATATTATGATACAACGCATTATCAGAGCTATTGCCGGTAGCTTTATACTTATAAGTTTGGTTTTGGCTCTTTATGTAGACCAAAACTGGTTATGGTTTACCGCCTTTGTAGGTGCTAACTTATTACAATCTTCAATAACTAAATGGTGCTTAATGGAAGATATTTTAAAAAAAATAGGAGTTAAAGACTAAAGTATTGTGTAACAAAAGTCACTTAACAGTTGAACTAAAGAAAGTACTTTTGATTAATTACTACTTAAAACATTTAGAATTATGAAAAAAAATATGGGAACAACAGATAAGATGATACGAATTGTAATAGCAATAGTATTAGGTATTTTATATTACACTGGAACCATTACAGGTACGTTAGCATTAGTGGCATTAGGCTTGGCAGCTATATTTGTATTGACTAGTTTGATCAGCTTTTGTCCATTATACTTACCATTTGGGATTAATACTTGCAAAAAATAACCCCATGGAACATCAAATCCAAGTTGAAAACATCAAATGTGGGGGTTGCATGAATAGCATAAAAAATGCATTAATTCAGCTCCCTTTGGTTGATGAGGTGACAATTGATAAGGAAACTGAAACCATTACTGTAAATGGAGATGTTGACCTATCTATCCTTATTGAGAAATTAAATGCATTAGGGTATCCTGAAAAAGGAAATAATACCCCTTTGAAAAAAGCAAAATCCTACGTAAGTTGTGCCATTGGAAAAATGAGTTAAGTATCCTATGAAACAATTATTATTTCACAATTGGTCTTTAATGCGTATTTTGAGAATTGCATTTGCATTCTATTTATTTACTCAAGCTTATTATTTACAACAATGGTTTTTTATAGCCTTTGGGGTATTCTTTTTGCTACAAGCTATATTTAATTTAGGGTGTGGCTCGAAAGGTTGTAGTTTACCAAAATCGAAACAAAATGAAGACTAGTTTTCAGGATATTATTCAATCCGATACTCTAATACTGGTTGACTTTTATGCCACTTGGTGTGGACCCTGCCAAATGTTGGCTCCCATTTTAAAGCAAGTAAAAGACAATTTGGGAGATCGTGTTACTGTACTTAAAATAGATGTTGATAAAAACCAAGAAATTGCGGCACTCTATCAAGTAAGAGGTGTACCTACTCTATTATTATTTCGAAAAGGAAAAATACTTTGGAAACAATCGGGTCTTCAATCCAAGGAAGCCCTTGTTTCTATACTTTTAGAACACTCCATTTAATTGTATTGCATATTAAAACATACAAAAAGCCCTTTCTAAGAAAGGGCTTTTTGTTATGGTAAATATGAATAGCCATTTTTGATTTTCCAAAGGAAATACTTTTCTAAAAGCACTTTACTGAAATCATAAATAACATTTGGAATCATAAGTGCTATTGTTCTCGGTTTAAATAAGTGGTTTGAAAAAATCAGCACTTCTTTTTTTCCACAATCCATTATACATACACCTGGTATTTTACCCCAAGCTTTCTTTTTCAAGTTGGTACGACCATTGGATTCTCTAATAATATTTTCTGCTACAATTTTACCTGTTTCATCTGATGGATATCCTGTTTTAGGAGAAGCAAATGGAATTGATTTAGGAGTAAATGGTAGTTTTACATCTACTGCGATACCAGCAGCCCAAACATTAGGAATTGAGACATGTTTATAATCGTCACCAACCGGAATATAACCATTGGCTGTAGCTTGCAATGTAGGAGAGTTGGTAACAAAATCCACCCCAATAAATGGCGGCATAAGCATCGTGAATTGACTTGGGAGAATTTCATCTGTAGATAAAACAACACTATTGGCTGTCACTTCTTTTACACCTACTTGGGTTCTATAGTGAATGTGAAACATCTTCATAAACGCTTTCAACATGCTTTCCCCTAATGGCATCCCATCGATACCAAAATGTCCCAAATAATCTTCGGGAGTAATCCAATACAAGTCGACTTTTTTACGGATATTTTGTTCCCGCAGCCATTTTTCAATATTAAATAAGAATTCATAAGCGGCTCCCATGCATCCTGCATTTTGAGTTGCCCCTATTACTATTGGTCCTGGATTTTTCTTAAAATCTTCTAGTGCTTTTCTAATTTTCATGGCACCGTTTGGTGTACCTACATAAAAAGCATGTTCTTCAATACCAGGAGCAATATCATATTTTACTTTAGGGCCTGTGGCTATCACTAAATTATCATAGGCATAGTCCCCATTATCTGTTTTTACTGTTTGGGTTTTAGTATCCACAGTTATCGCTTCTGCATGAATGAAATCTACTCCTTTTTTGGTTAAAATAGCCTCTTTTCTAAAAGAGATGTCTTTGATTTCTCTTCTTCCAAACGGAACCCATATTAGTGAAGGAATAAATAAAAAAAGTGGTGATTTATCGATTAGAATAACCTTATGATTTTCTTTCCCTTTTCTTTTAATTTCAAGAGCAGCTGTCATTCCGGCAAAGCTTCCTCCTATAACTACTGTAGTTTTCATGATGTTTTAATTTAATACTATAAAATTAGAACAACACAAAGAATCATAGCGTATCAATTGTTACACTAGTCAACTTTTACTTATAGCATTTCGTCCTTATTCCTACCTTATGAGAATCAATTTTTTAAGAAATTTAATAATAAATGATTGAATAAAAAGTATAGACTAATGGTCAAACAAAAAAATCAAAAGGTATTTCATCTAATTTATTTTACATTTCATCTACAGTAATGTACATTTGAAAGCAACATATAAGCTATTTAACGAATTTAAAAGCCTTCGTTATACTATTGCACTAATTTTGAAATTATTATAAACTGTAGAGATTAAAAATGAAAAATTCATTAAGAATTCTATTAATAGAAGATGATACGATTGAAGTAATGAAATTTAATAGAGTTGTAAAAACACTAGAATTACCACATCAAATTATTGAAGCAGCCAACGGTGAAGAGGCTCTTGCTCTATTAGAAAACAAAAATGAACTTCCCAATATCATAGTTTTGGATTTAAATATGCCTAAAATCAATGGTATTGAATTTTTAAAGATTTTAAAACAGCACGCTGAGTTAAAGTATATCCCTGCCATTATCTTAACCACTTCTAACAACACAAGAGATGTATTAGAGTGTTACCGTATCGGAATTGCTGGCTACATTGTAAAGCCACTAAAATATGAAGATTACGTAACCCGCATACAAGCTCTCTTACTGTATTGGAGTCATAACGAAATAATTTCAGAATTAGAATAACATGTATGGTATAGTAAACAAAGCAATTGAAGATTTAATAACTACCAATTTTGGAAAACATAAATGGAATGCTATTCACAAACGCAGTGGTATTGAAGAGGATTTTTTCATTAGCAATGAAGCCTATGATGATGATGTGACCTTTAAATTGGCTCAAGCTGTTTCCGATGAAATGAATATGACACTACAGAATGTACTGATTACTTTTGGAGAATGGTGGGTCATAAAAACGACTAAAGAAAAATATGGTGGGTTAATGGAAGCTGGAGGTAGTACCCTTAAAGAATTTTTAATTAATCTTCCTTTATTTCACAATAGAGTCATGTTAATTTATCCAAAATTAACTCCCCCTGAATTTAAAGTTACAGATATTCAGGAGAATAGTTTACATTTACATTACATCTCAAAAAGAGAAGGTTTACAAGATTTTGTTAGAGGTTTACTCCAAGGATTAGGTAAAATGTTTAACACTCCAGTAACCATCTCCTTGCTGCAAAGCAGGAATGAAGGAGCTGCATATGAAATATATAATATAAGTTGGTAATACATTATGAATAACTCTCAATTCATTTTAAATGGAAAAACGTTCAATAACATTTTTCCATTTTATATTTTAATTGATGACAATCTGAACTTGCAAAGTTTCGGAAGAAGTTTGTCTAAAATCTTTCCCGAATTGAATATTGGAGATTCATTTGCTGAACACTTCAATATATTAAGACCCGTTATTAGCAATATCACTATTGATTCTTTTAAGAAATGTAAAAATCAATTAGTTGTAATTGGTTCCAAAAAAAACAAACGATTAACACTTCGAGGGCAAATTGAAAAAAACGAAGAAGGATTCCTATTTGTAGGATCTCCTTGGTTTGTTTCTATGGAGGAAGTTGTTGAAAACAAACTATCTTTAAATGATTTTGCCTATCACGATCCTTTGCTCGATTTATTACATGTTCTTAAAAATCAAGAAGTAAATAATAAAGAATTAAAAGAGCTTTTAGAGACTATTGATTTACAACGAAAACAGTTAAAAAAAGATAAAGAAGAGTTAAACAAATTATCCTTAGTTGCCAGCGCTAATAAAAACGGCGTTGTCTTACTTGACATCACAGGTGACATAGTATGGTGTAATGACGCCTATCTAGACATTACCGAAGTGAGTTTTGAAGAAGTTCTAACCAAAAACATATTAGAATTTGGTCCCTGTAAACTATCGAGTAAAGAACACAAAGCAGACGTATTAAAAGGCTTTCAAAAAGGAATTATTTTTGAAGGAGAAAATGCAAGTGTAACCAAAAAAGGTAAAATATTTTGGTACAAAACTACTAAACAGCCCATAAAAGATGATTTTGGAAATGTTGTATATTATTTTGCTGTAATTGAAGATATAACAGTGGACAAGGAACGTGAGGAACAATTAATGCTCTTGTCCTCTATTGCAGAAAAAAACACAAATGCTGTAATTATTACGGATGCCGATGGGAAAACCGAATGGGTCAATACCAGTTTTAGTGAAATGACAGGTTATACATTTGGAGAATTGATTGGAAAAAAACCGGGACATTTGCTACAGGGACCTGAATCGGATACTAAAACAATAAATTATTTAAAAGCACAAATCAAAAATGGATTACCTTTTAGTTGTGAATTGATTAATTATAGCAAATCGAAGGAGAAATACTGGGTAAGAATTCAAGGTCAAGCATTACACAACAAATATGGTGAAGTCATCAAATATTTTGCTACTGAAGAAGATATTACTTTTGAAAAAGAATTCAACCAACAGTTAATTGAATCCGAAAATCGATTAACCTCTTTAATTTCGAATTTACAAACGGGTATATTACTAGAAGATGAGAACAGAAAAATATTAATTGTCAATAAAAAATTCTGTCAATTGTTTGGTATAGAAGTAGAACCTGAAGTGTTAAAAGGATTTGATTGCGAGATGATGGCATTAGGTTCTAAAGATTATTTCAAAAATCCAGATTCGTTTATGAAACGATTGGAAGAAATATTACTAAATAAAGAAAATGTAATTGCAGAAGAAATAGAATTGGTAGATGGACGGATTTTAGAACGCAGTTTTATACCAATCCAAAGTGGCAATAAATATGATGGCCATTTGTGGAGTTATGATGATATTACAATTAAGAAGCGATACCGGGAAAGTTTAGTTGCTGAACGTGAAAAATACAGTAATATCATAGCCAACATGAATATGGGGCTTTTGGAAGTTGACAAAAATGATACCATTCAATTGGCTAATAATTCATTTTGTGACATGAGTGGCTACACATACAGCGAATTAATTGGACAAAAAGCTGCGAGTTTATTTTTAACCACAAAGAGTAAAGGCATAATAACGGAAAAAGCAAAAGATAGGGAAAATGGCATATCCGATTCCTACGAAATAAATATCAAGATTAAATCAGGAGAAGAAAAATACTGGTTAATCAGTGGGGCACCCAATTACAATGTTAATGGCGAATTAATCGGAACTATTGGAATTCATTTGGATATTACCGAGCAAAAGAAATTAGAAATTCAAAAAGAACAATTACTTTCTAAATTAGAAAAACAAAACGAATACCTAAATGAGTATGCTCAAGTTGTTTCTCATGATTTAAAATCACCCTTGCGAAGCATACATACATTGATTTCATGGATTAAAGATGATAATGAAAAAGAATTCAACGAACAGACTAGTCAATATCTTACTATGATTGAGGATAAAGTTGAAAAAATGGATGACTTAATCAAAGGTATATTAACGTATTCGAAAGTTGAATCCAATAAAGTGGCATTAGAGGATATTAATTTGAATGAGGTAATTCAAAGCATTATTGAAATTATTCACATACCCGATCATATAACTGTAAAAATTGTAAACCCATTACCTTCATTAAGAGTAGACCGTTTCCGTATGCAACAACTATTTCAGAATTTAATAAGTAATGCTGTAAATTACTGTGATAAAAAAGTTGGCTTAGTTGAAGTTGGTGTTTCCGAAAATCAAAAAGAATATATATTTACAATTAAAGATAATGGTACTGGAATTGACAAAAAATACCAAAATAAAGTATTTGAACTCTTCCAATCCTTTTCTAATGAAGACAAATCAACAGGAATAGGATTATCCATTGTAAAACGAATTGTAGATAAATACAATGGTGAAATATGGATGGACAGTGAATTAGGTATTGGAACAACGTTTTACATTAAATTACCAAAGAAAAATGGAACAGCCTAATCTTGATTATATCTTAAAGTTGTCTGGTAACGATGAAGTAGTAAAACAAAAATTTATTACCACATTAAAAAACGAATTGCCTTTTGAAATTGAGGCATATTTTGTAAGTTTACGTTCTAATGAATTGCACAAAGCAGCTGAATGTGTACATAAATTAAAACATAAAATAGGAATCTTAGGGCTTGAAGCTGGGTATTTTGTGGCTGAAACCTATGAAGAAGAACTAAAAAACAATCAAATTAAAATACAAGCTGAATTTGATACTATCTTATATTTAATGCAGTCTTTTGTAAAAAGTCTTTAATACTGAATTTATGAATTGTATAATTATAGATGATGAAGCGTTAGCAAGAGCAATTATTGCTCAATTTATAACTTCTCAGACAAACATAAAAGTAGTCGATGAATTCCCCAATGCTATTGAGGCAATCAAATATTTAAATCAAAATACAGTCGATGTTATTTTTTTAGATATTCACATGCCTGATTTTACTGGCTTTGACTTTATAAAAACATTAAAATCACCGCCGAAAATCATATTAGTAACATCTGATAAAAACTTTGCCTTTGAAGCCTTTGAATTTGATTGTATTGTAGACTATTTAGTGAAACCAATAACAGAAGATCGTTTTAACAAAGCAATTGAAAAATTGAATGCACGTCATATCAACACTAAATTAGTACCATCAAAAGCCAAAGACAAAAACACAACTTCAGAAGTAACTAATGAATTTTATATCAACATTGGTCATCGATTGATAAAAATTGACATACCATCTGTAACCTTAGTTCGTGCAAAAGGGGATTATATTATAATTAAAACAGAAAGCAATACCTATACAGTTCATACTACTCTAAAGAAGATAGAAGATAAACTACCTAAAGATCTATTTTTAAAAGTACACAGGTCTTATATCATTAACACCAAAAAGATTATAGACATTGAAGACAATAGTGTCCTTATAGGTAAAGATGTCATTCCAGTAAGTAGAGGAAACAGGCCTGAGCTAATTAATCGTTTAAACTTACTATAAAACAAAACACGATTATCATATTCAAAATAGATTCCCTTGTATTAAACTAAAATGGTTTATACAAGGGATTTTTTTTAGCCAAAATAGCAACATTTTACTACAATTACATCAAAAACAGTGTAGAACACCGATAAAAACACAGCTTATCTATAGTTTTGAACATTTCGACCATAGACAAAATGCAATCATCGAAATATTAAACCTGCCCCATAGTTGCTATATATCTTTGTATAAGAATTGAAACCCAAATCAAGTCAAAACAAAACTATCAACTATTAAAATTTTGAATCATGAAAAATTTTACCCACAACCTACTAAGCACTTTACAAAATCTTTCAATGACTTTGTTATTACTAACTTCATTAGTTGGTACACAAGTGCAAGCTTCTACATTAAATAGAAACGCAAAAGCATTCGTAGTAGAAACCAACAGAGTTTGGTTAAATGTAACTGATACCAATGGTGCTTTTTCTCAAACATTATTTGGATACCGTTCAGGTGCAACAGATGGTTATGATCATGGATTAGACGGAGCATTTATGAATGATGGCGCAGTGGCTTTAGCTTCTTTAATTGGAGATGTACGTTATGCTATTCAGTTTAAAGGTTTACCTTTTAATGCCTCTAACGAAGTGCCATTAAGTTTTAATGCTACTTATAACGGTACTTACACTCTTGCTATTGACCATTGTGATGGATTCTTTTTAGGAACTAACTTTGGTGTATATATTCACGATACTTTAACCAACACTTATGTTAACTTAAAAAATGGTGGTTATACATTTACTTCAACTGTTGGAATGTTTAATTCACGTTTTCAATTAGCTTACTCATCACCATCAGGAAGCCTAGATGTATCTGAAAATGCATTTACTGCGAATAACTTAATGGTTTATAACAACAATACTTCAATTGTAATCAATGCTGGAACAGCTGATTTAAAAGACATCACATTATATTCTATTACTGGACAAGAATTATATCATACTAACAATGCAAATACTCATCAAATTGTTATTGAAAGTTTAAATGTAAATCATCAACCAATAATTGTTAGAGCAACCACACTAGATGGCATTACTGTTACTAAAAAATGGTTATGCCAATAAGGCAATACTATCTAATTTCGGGGGAAATTAGACTGTTTATTTGAGCACCCAATTTATTTGACACTGATCGTCCCGAGAATTCGGGACGGTTTTTTTAAAAACAAACACTTCTAAACTATAAAATGAGAACATTAGAATCATTACAAGACATAAAAAAGAATTTCAACGAAGATCAAATTAATTCTATTGAAATCATAAATGAAGAATTGGTTTATGTCAGACACAACAATCATCCCATTGAATTAAATATTCATGAGATTAAAAGAATTCATTTAAATAAAAGAAGAAATTTAAACATAAATTATTTACTATTTATTCTTGGATGTGGTATCGCGTTTATTTCTTATTTTATCAAATATAATTTTTCACAAGTGTATATGATAGGTTACCAATTTTCTGCTTTACTCATAATGTATTCTATTCTCAAAAAATCATACTATTACAAATTATGTATCATCACAAGACCTCACCATTTAATTTCAGTATCTATTAGTGAAACATTAAAAGATGAGACCATAGAACTGGTTAAATTTATTAAAGAGAAAACAAAGTCAAAAAAAACACCTTTACACACAAACTATCAAGCATATTGATGAATTACTTATTTCCTCAAAACATATCAATCTTCTATAAAAGTATGTACACACTATTGTATTCATAACTTAGTTTGATACAGTAATCTAATTACAATAGAATTTTCATTTATCTACAAAAAATAGTCTTTTACCATATGTATTAGTGCAATCATCGAATACCTTACTTAGCATTTTTTTAAAAGAATAATTTTAAGGCTGTTTGTAGCATGTAGCGATTAGAACATTAATATGTCACCGATAGATACCCTTAAAATAAATCATTTTACATCACAATATGGATGCTTTATTTACAATAGTGTTATGCTATTCAAAAAGGAGGATTTATTGATTTCTTTAGCTAATATCAATTTTGTAATAATAAAAGAAAAAAGAAATTCTACAAACTTTCTTTTTGGAAACATCGTTAAAGCAAAATATGCTTTTCATATTTTCTTACATGATGGAGATCAGATTTCATTTGATTTTAGCACGAAGAATATTGAAAAAGCTATCGAATTCCAAAAAGCAATACTATTTATGAAAACAAAATATCAAAGTGTTAACTAAAACAAAAATGTCTAATAAAATACTAGTTTATGATACCTCAAGAGGGTTTTCGAGATTTATTAAATCTAAGTTCGAAAGTCAATTTGAAGTTGAAGTAATCAACAACAAAAAAGACATCAAAAAACATAACATAACCGATTTTAAAACTATTTTCTTTATAGTCAATGATGTACTTGACTCTTTAGTTTTTTCTTCGTTTTATTATGACGTATCTACTGTATTTCTAGGCATTACCATTAAAAATTTAGAAACTAGATTTGACCATTATGATGGAATCATCAATATAAATTTAGATTTAACTAAAAAAGAATTATTACAATATATCAATAATCAATTAGAATTACAAGCATCATAAATACAAACAGGTAAACAAGCTGGATCATAGACAGCAAAGGCAGTTCGGGCAATTTTTTAGGGTTATTAAATTGAGTCTTACGTTTACCTGTTTTTTTTAAAAATAAGTATTTAAGTTATCCAAATTAATTGTGTTTTTGAAAAAACCACTCAAAATTGAGTGGTTTTTTTTTATATACATATTATTGTAAATAGAACTAAACCAACAAATCAATACAACGAATAAAAAACCATTTATCTAACTATATGTACCATTTATCCATAGTTTTCTTTTACTCAACCGAATTTAAAAATTCAAAAGGATACGCTTTGTTATCTTTGAATATGAAATTTAATTTTTTAGAAATAAACCTTTTACCCCAAAAAGTAAAAAGTAGTCAAAATCAATAAAGAATTAGATTTATAAATGAACTTTACTACATATTTTAAAACAATAAGTATAGGTTCAAATGATTAAAAATTGGGTAAATTAAAAAAAGAAAAAAATTAAACCAAAACTAACCTCAAACTACCATTTGAGAATATTTAGGTTTAAAATTAGTACTGAATGATTGCAGTTGAATTCAATTACTAATGGAAAAATCTAACCATAAAATCTGTCAAATCAAGATTTTGGTTTAATGTTTTATTCGAACCGGAGCTTTTAGTTCCGGTTTTTTTTATTAAATTGTTCTACTTTCTTCACTTGTACCAACCTAATTGTAGTTTATATGAAATTTGGTTTTCGAATCCCTTCAATAACAAAACGGATATCCGCTAAAACATCACCAGCACGCTTCATTAGACACTCATTAGGAGTTAAAGCACCCAAAGGCATGGGATGGATAACCAACCCTAAACGGTTTATATACAATAAAGTATATACTAAAACCACAACTGGTTGCATGGGCATTTTACTATTACTTTTGGGCATTCCTATAATACTTATCTTGTATTTGAAATTTCATTTCATTTAATCACAATTTCAACCAATCAACCTAGTATTTATGACATCGGACTATAATAGTCAACCTCTTATCTTTATTTATTTTTCAAATTAATGTATTATTCTTAAATTAAATGAATTATTTATTATATTGTAGCTGTAATTTGTCTAAGCTAATAGTATTTAAATAATATCATTATTAATCCTATTTAATACATTTCTCATGAAACTTGAACAACTATTATTGGACAATAATTCAGAATCAACTATTGTAAATGTTTCTGACGGATTTGACACCGATAGAGCTACACTTGTACTCGCATTTGGTGAACGAGAATTCCTTGAAGATTTAATGCCTTACAAAATTTTAAGAGCACGGTATAAAAATGCTGAAATCGTTATTTGTTCTACTTCAGGACAAATTTCAGACACTTCATTAATTGAAAATAAATTAGTAGTCACCGCAATTGAGTTTGAAAAAACTACGATAAAACTATTTGAATTTAACATTTCAAAAGAAAGAAATCTATCTTCCTTCAATAGTAGAATTAAACATAGTTTGGTGAATACAGAGTTGAATTCTATATTAGTACTCTCAGAAGGATCATTTGTAAATGGAACCGAATTGGTGCAAGAATTAGAAAGTATTACTGAATCTAAAATACCTATCTATGGTGGTTTAGCGGGTGATTCCGTAAACTTCAAAAAAACGATGGTAGGTGTTAATGGCAATGCCAAAGAGGGCACTATTGCCCTAATAGGTTTCTATGGTGATGCATTAAAATTGAATTTTGGTTGTGAAGGAGGATGGAGTGATTATGGTCCAGAACGAGAAGTAAACCAATCTGAAAAAAATGTAGTATACCAAATTGGCAATCGTTTGGCTTTGGACTTATATAAAGAATACTTGGGTTCCTATGCTGATGAATTGCCCGGTTCTGCCTTATATTTTCCTTTATCAATGAAAGAAAGTAGCAGTGCATCTCCTGTAGTACGCACTATATTATCCATTGATGAAACAACAAAGTCAATGACGTTTGCAGGCAACATTCCTCAAGGGGCAATGGTACGCTTAATGAAAGGAAACTTCGATAAATTAATCAATGCTGCCTATGATGCAGCTACTGAATCATCTAACAAAAATAATGCACCCCAACTTGCTTTTATAGTAAGCTGTGTAGGACGGAAAATAGTTTTAGATAATAGAATTGAGGAAGAACTTGAAGCAATGAAAGTGACATTTGGACCTTCAACAGTGCTTTGTGGTTTTTATTCCTATGGTGAAATATCTCCTATAGTTGAACATAAAGCCTGTGAACTTCACAATCAAACTATTACAGTAGTAACTTTTAACGAAAGGTAAACTCTATGGATCAATCACAATTGCATAACTTACTGAAACGGCAAATCAAAAAATATTTGCCCGAATCGTTAATTGATGAAAATCAATCGTTACAGAGTTTTATACTCGCCATACACCAAAGTTATGTCAATTATGATAAAGATGCCGATTTATTCGAACAATCCATGCGTTTGAACGATATTGAGTTTCATAATATATACAGTAAAATCAAAAATGAATTTGAGAAAAACAAAGTCATCCAATCCAAATTAATTGAAGTCATCAAACAACTTAACACATCAAAAGAAATTGTTCCTTTTGATGAAGATGAAGACTTTTCAAGTTTGTTTGCCATTTTACACGATGAAATTGAATTTAAAAAGAAATATGCCGAAGAACTTTTTGCGGCTAAATTAAATGCGGAAAAGGCTAATGAAGCTAAATCGGATTTCTTATCTATTATGAGTCATGAAATACGTACACCTTTAAATGCTATTATTGGATTAGCCTATATACTTGAAAAAGAAACAGACATTTCGAGTATCAAAGAAAACATTGAGATACTTAAAAATTCCGCTAAAAATCTGCACAACTTATTAAATGATATTCTTGATTTTAATAAAATTGAAGCGGGTAAAATAGCACTTGAAAAAACGCCATTCAATTATAAAGATTTGGTTAATGAAATCGTACGATCTCTAGACCACAAAGCCCATGAAAACTTAAACACCCTCAAAGTATCTATCGCGGATGATTTTGTAACCAATGTGATTGGTGACCCATTACGTCTAAGTCAAATCATCACTAATTTGGTTTCTAATGCCATTAAGTTTACTAAGAATGGAACTATTGAGATTAAAATAGATAAGGTAACTCAGTCTGATACTCATTTGAAATTTAAAACTCAAATTATTGATAATGGAATTGGAATCGATTTGAATAAATTTCAGTCTATTTTTGAGAAATTTACACAAGCCGATTCAAAAACATCTAGAGAATATGGTGGCACAGGGTTAGGATTAGTCATCACCAAAATGTTATTGCGTCTTTTTGAATCAGATATTGAATTAGAAAGTGAACTCGGAGTGGGTTCAAATTTTCATTTTACACTCTCCTTGCATCTATTCCACAAAGAAAATGAAACAATAAACACCCCAGTATCTAATACAAGTGGGGAGAAAATGCTAACTGGATTAAAAATACTTTTAGTAGAAGACAATTTAATTAATATTAAAATTGCGGAAAAGATATTGAATCAATGGCAAGTAGAACTAGATGTAGCTCATAATGGACAGATTGGGGTAGATATGCACAATGCCAAAAACTATGATGTTATTCTAATGGATTTGTCAATGCCTATTATGGATGGTTATGAAGCTACCGCTATTATTCGCTTATCTAATTCCGAAATTCCTATTATTGCGCTAACGGCTTCTACTTCCTATTTAAGCTTGGATAAAGCCATGCAATTAGGCGTTACTGAATGTGTTACAAAACCTTTTATTCCTAAAGAATTAAACATAAAACTCAGTAAATATCACGAAATGAGTAAACACAGAATTAAATCATAAAAAGGAAGCATGAAACCTAGCTAGCTATGCTTCTAGTACAATCTTTTCATGAAATAGCGCTAAACATAATTCATATTATCACTATGTTAAAATAAAAAACTCCAAGTTATTCACTTGGAGTTTTTCTATAATATATAGTAGTAATTCTATTTTATGAATTCAACTTTTTGAACTTCTTCCGCATTGATACTGTCAAAGAAACCTTGCTCATTCATCCAATCGTCACTAAATACTTTACTCATATATCGTGAACCGTGATCAGGGAAAATGGCTATTACATTGCTTTCAGTTGTAAATTCACCTTCTTCAGCATATTGTTTAATAGCTTGCATAACAGCGCCTGAAGTATATCCTACAAACAAACCTTCTCTTTTGGCAATTTCACGAGTTGTATGAGCACTTTCCTCATCTGTCACTTTCATGAAATGATCAATCAAGTCAAAATCAGTAGCAGTAGGAATTAAATTTTTACCCAATCCTTCAATACGATATGGATATATTTCATTCACATCAAACTCTTTCGTTTCATGGTATTTTTTCAATACAGAACCAAAAGCATCAACACCTAATATTCTAATATTTGGATTTTTTTCTTTTAAGTATTTGGCAGCACCAGAAATAGTACCTCCTGTACCACTACACGCAATCAAATGGGTAATTTTTCCATTGGTTTGCTCCCATATTTCAGGACCAGTTGATTTATAGTGGGCATCCACATTCAATTGGTTAAAATATTGATTGATGTATACAGAACCTTTAGTTTCTTCGTGCAAACGCTTGGCCACATTGTAATAAGAACGCTCATCATCTGCAGACACATGTGCAGGACACACATATACTTTGGCTCCTAAACTGCGTAACATATCTATTTTATCCTTTGATGATTTTGAACTTACCGCTAAAATACAGCTATATCCTTTTATGATACTAACCATAGCCAAACTAAAGCCAGTATTACCCGAAGTAGTTTCAATAATAGTATCACCTGGAGTTAAAATTCCTTGTCTTTCCGCTTCTTCAATAATATATAATGCAATTCTATCTTTGGTAGAGTGCCCTGGATTGAATGCTTCAACTTTCGCGTAAAAATTCCCTGGTAAAGATTCAGTGATTTTATTAAGTTTAATTAATGGGGTATTCCCTATTAAACTTAGCACATTATCGTGAGCTTTTATATCTTCTTTCATAAAATAAATTAGTCAAGGCCTATTTAGATGTAATTTGAACCTACTTCTAAACGTTGCAAATTTAATAAATTATTTTTTAACTAGCTTTTTATTCCTTCTAAATCTAACAAAAAACTGAATTCTTTGGCAATTTCTTTTAGAGATTCAAACCTTCCTGAGGCACCTCCATGTCCGGCATCCATATTCGTGTCCAAATAAAGCGGATTAGAATCTGTTTTTAACACCCGTAATTTGGCCACCCATTTCGCTGGTTCCCAATACTGTACCTGTGAATCATGTAAGCCTGTAGATACATACATCGCTGGATAATCTTGTGCTTTCACATTGTCATAGGGTGAATAAGACAGCATATAATTATAATATTTTTTAGTGTTGGGATTTCCCCATTCGTCATATTCTCCTGTTGTCAAGGGTATTGTTTCATCTAACATAGTTGTAACTACATCCACAAAGGGTACTTGAGCAATTACTCCTCTATACAAAAAAGGTGCCATATTGATTACCGCGCCAATTAAAAGTCCTCCTGCTGAGCCTCCCTCGGCATACAAATGAGAGGCATTCGTATAGTTCAAAGCAATCATATGCTTTGAGCAATCTATAAAATCGGTAAATGTATTTTTCTTCTGTAACAATTTCCCTTGTTCGTACCAAGTTCGCCCTAAATCCTCTCCCCCTCTTACATGAGCAATAGCATAAATAAAACCTCGGTCTAATAAGGTTAAACGCACAGTAGAGAAATAACAATCCATCGTAGCTCCATAAGACCCATAGGCATATAATAATGTTGGATTATTTCCATTTCGTTGCATTCCTTTTCGATATACTATAGAAATCGGGATTTGAGTACCATCTTCTGCTTTTGCCCAGAGACGTTCTTCGGTATAATTGTGTTTATCAAACTGTCCTCCTAGTACTTCTTGTTCCTTTAATACACACTTTTCTTGAGTGCGCATATTAAAATCAATAACAGATGTGGGAACGGCTAACGATTGAAAACTATAGCGCAACAATTCGGTGTCAAAATCCAAATTGGTTGTGGTATAAGCTGTATACGTTTCACTTTCAAAAGGCAAATAATACTCTTCACCCCCATTCCATGGGATAATACGAATGGTATTTAAACCATTGTATCGTTCTGACAAAACCAAATAATCTTTAAAAATATCAAGATCTTCCAACAATACGTCTTCCCGATGACCGATAACCTCTACCCAATTTTCTTTGGCAGTAGTCAATTCTTGGGTTTTCATCAATTTAAAATTGGTGGCTTTATCTTTATTGGTTAGTACATAAAAGCTATCACCATAATGGGATATCGAATATTCTAATCCACGGGTACGTTTTTGAAAAATGCGAAATGGGGAATCTGGAGTTGCTGATTCCACGATTTGATATTCTGTAGTCAACGTACTATTGGAACTTATAATCAAGTATTTTTTAGATTTTGACTTATAAACTGACACATCAAAGGTTTCATCCTTTTCATTATAAACCAATTGGTCATCATCTGCTGTTGTGCCCATCTTATGTTTAAAAATGGTATCCGAACGCAAAGTTACTGCATCTTTTCGGGCATAAAACAATGTTCGATTATCACTTGCCCATGTAGCCCCTGCTGTTGTATTGATAATTTCAACAGGAAGTATTTCTCCAGTAACTAGATTTTTTATACGAATGGTATATTGTCTGCGAGACACTGTATCGACACCAAAACTGGCCCATTTATTATCTTCACTGATACTCAAACCCGATAAATGAAAATAAGTATGGCCTTGGGCCATTGCATTACAATCAAATAAAATTTCTTCGGAAGCCTCCAAACTCTCTTTTTTTCGAGAATAGATTGGATAATCTTTACCCTGTTCAAAGCGAGTAATGTAATAATACCCATTGTAAAAATAAGGAACTGAAGTATCGTCTTCTTTGATACGAGATTTCATCTCCTCAAATAAATCCTTTTGAAAATCATGCGTAGCCGCGGTAGACTGTTGGTAATATTGATTCTCTTGATTGAGATAATCAAGCACTTCCGTATTCTCTTTTTGATTTAACCAATAATAATTATCGGTACGATCATGACCATGACAAGTCAAAGTATGTGGAATAATTGGGGCAATCGGAGCTTGTAATTGTTCTTTGGGCATAGAGTGTTTCTTTTCAAAAGCAAAAATACACATTAACTAGCCTTTTGGTAATCCCTACCGCGGAAGTTATGCACTTAAAAATTAACAAAACTTTGCTATTTTTACCCCATTAAAATATAACACTATGTTTGGAGATATTATGGGAATGATGGGTAAACTCAAAGAAACCCAACAAAAAATTGAAGCTACAAAAAACCGATTGGATACCGTATTGATTGATGAGCAAAGTCAAGATGGCACACTAAAAGTTACCCTTACGGCTAATCGAACTATTAAAACTATTGCTATAGACGATACCTTACTAGCAGATAAAGACCAATTGGAAGATTACTTGATCGTCGTTTTAAATAAAGCCATTGAAAAAGCAACACGTGTCAACGAAGCCGAGCTAGGAGCCGTGGCCAAAGAAGGCATGCCTAACATACCTGGCATGGATAAATTTCTATAAAACCTGATTCATTTTTAGTTAAATCAGGATACAAAATAAAGACAAACCTTAACTATTTTTAAATTCCCGTACGGGAAATGACTAATTCCCGTACGGGAATTGGAAGTTTTCCGTACGGAAATTTCACAAAAGATGTACGGAAATAGAAAAATGCTTCTTTAGCTTTATAAAAAACAATACGGTTGAATCTAAAAAAACACCCAAGTGCGCCTAAAAAACGATACGCTATTTCTCTTGAACTTTACCTTATAATTTGCCCTTATTTGCTTTTAAAACGTAGCTAACATTGCAATATATTTGATGCATAATTATTCCACTTATGTATTCAAATTACAGTCCAATCAAAAGAAAAATAAAATTAGGATGTATAGGCTTTCTATTTCTTCTAATTTTATTTATGCTACTTTATTTTGGCTATATGAGCATTAAATCAGAACTTTTACTAGTACAAGAGCCACCTAAATAAAAGATGAAAATTCAAGGAAGTATCCGTAATTTTACAATAAAGTTCCTATTCACCATATCAAATAGATGTACCGTTTTACTATGAAAAAAACTATTCTCTTTTTTGTTCTATTGGCCTCCTATTCATTTTGGGCTCAAAGTGTCAAACAAACCGACAGGTATGGTAACTCTATAGTATTTGAAGATGGTCTTGTATTAAAAACAAAAGATAGATATGGCACCCCCCTATATTATAGTGATGGACAAACCATACGTTCAAAAGACCGCTATGGAGAAGCATTGTTTTATTTAGATGGCAATACTGTTCGTTCTAAAGATCGATATGGTCAAGCGCTTTTTTATTTTGATGGACAAACCATTCGTGTCAAAGACCGGTATGGTGAAGCCTTGTATTTTGTAGACGGACAATCTCTCAAATACAAAGACCGGTATGGTAA
>JAHEHJ010000070.1 GCA_024644655.1 Flavobacterium sp. | reverse complement strand
ATGATTAATGTGTCGGTAGATGAAAAAAACATTATCGTTCACAAGGATATTCATATAGGAATGGCTACGGCCTTACCTAGTGGGAATTTGATTGTTCCTGTAGTGAGAAATGCCAACGAAAAAGATTTAGTGGCTTTGGCTAAAGATGTAAATACACTTGCTGAAGCTTCTCGAAATAACAAATTAAAGCCCGCAGAAATTCAAGGCAGTACCTTTACCATTTCCAATGTAGGCACCTTTGGAAGTTTGATGGGAACTCCTATTATTAACCAACCCGAAGTTGCTATTTTAGCCCTCGGAATTATCAAAAAGCGCCCCGAAGTGATTACAACTTCAAAGGGTGATGAAATAGCCATTCGCAGCATGATGTTCCTTTCTTTGTCCTTTGACCACCGTGTGGTTGACGGCTTTTTAGGAGGTTCATTCTTGCGTAGAGTTGGTGATTATTTAGAACAATTTAGCCCCAAGACCCTTGAAGAAGGGATATAAACCTATTTATAATGAAAGATAGTATGACACATTCAATACAAATAACCAAAGTAGCGCAATCCCGAGTTGGCCAAGTCGATTTGAACAACAGTATTGTGATGGGAACCCAATTTTCCGATCACATGTTTGTGTGTGATTATGAAAATGGAGCGTGGCACAATCCTAGAATTGAGCCATTGGCTTTGATTCCTACCCATCCAGCAGCTATGGCTTTGCATTATGGGCAAGCTATATTTGAAGGTATGAAAGCAACTTTGGGTAAAGACGGAACACCTTTGTTATTTCGTCCCGAAGAGAATGCCAAACGCCTAAATCATAGCGCCGATCGTATGGGAATGCCTTTATTTCCAGAAGACTTGTTTGTAGAGGCCCTAAAACAATTCACGGCTCTTGAAAAAGATTGGATTCCAACCCAAGAAGGTAGTGCGTTGTATTTACGTCCGTTTATGTATGCCGATGAACCTTTTATTGGAATGCGTGCGGCTACCAGTTTTAAATTTATTGTAATGGGCTCGCCTGCCGGACCCTTCTTTAGTAGAAAAATAAAATTGTATGCCGAGAAAAAATATGTTCGTGCTGTAAACGGTGGAACAGGAGAAGCCAAAGCAGCAGGAAATTATGCGGCAGCTATTCGTCCTACCGAGTATGCTAAAGCAAAAGGATACGATCAAGTATTGTGGTTGGATGCTCAGGATTTTGAATACATACAAGAAGTAGGAACGATGAACGTCTTCTTTAAAGTAGGAGGCCAATTTATAACACCTGATTTGAGTGGGTCAATCTTGGCGGGTATTACTCGTATGAGTGTGATTGAATTATTGCGTTCCAAAGGGTTTGTAGTTACAGAACGCCCAATTAAAATATCGGAAATCATCGAAGCTTCTAAAAATGGCACATTAGAAGAAGCTTTTGGTGCGGGAACTGCAGTGGGAATTGCTATGATAGAAGAAATTGGGAATAACGACTTCTGCATCCAATTACCAGAAGCCAACCCTACATCTGTAATGGTAAATGATACCTTAAATGCGATTAAAGTACAAGCAGTTGAAGATCCATTTGGTTGGATAGTAGCGGCGAAATAAAGATTAAAAACTAACTCCAACAGAGTTTTAAACGCTGTTGGAGTTTTAAAGAATATAGGTTATAATGTTAGATAAAAAGATACTCGAAAGCGCTTTTTCAACTATGGCTACAGCCAAGGCGATGGCAACGTTGTATGAAGATAATTTTAAAATAGTTTCTAAATACGTTCATGCTACTTCACGGGGGCATGAAGCCATTCAAATTGCTATGGCGATGCAATTACTACCACAAGATTATGCCTTTCCGTATTATCGGGATGATGCCATGATGTTGGGTATTGGGATGCAACCCTATGATTTAATGTTGCAACTGATGGCGAAGAAAGAGGATCCTTTTTCGGGTGGAAGAACCTATTACTGTCATCCGAGTTTGAAGGATGCAGATAAACCTAAAATTCCTCACCAATCCTCAGCAACAGGTATGCAAGCTATACCGGCTACAGGAGCAGCAATGGGGTTTTGGTACAAAGAAAATATCGGGATTCAAGATACTACTATCCAAAAACCAATTGTAGTTTGTTCGCTAGGTGATGCTTCAGTTACCGAAGGTGAAATTGCGGAAGCGCTTCAAATGGCAGCCTTAAAACAACTTCCTATTTTGTATTTGGTACAAGATAACGGTTGGGATATTTCGGCAAATGCGGCCGAAACGCGCGCGCAAAATGCATTTGAATATGCCAAAGGTTTTCATGGGATAGAAGCGATTTCTATAGATGGTGCTAATTTCACAGAAAGTTATTTAGCTGTTCAAAAAGTAGTGAATACGATACGTGAAGAGCGTCGTCCATTCTTAGTACATGCTAAAGTGCCATTATTGAATCACCATACTTCGGGAGTTCGCATGGAATGGTACCGCGATGATTTGGAAGAAGCTCAATCTCGAGATCCTTTTCCTGTTTTGATGCGTCAGTTGGAAGAAGCGGGTTTTAGTAGTCAAGAAATACATGCTCTAGAAGTTACTGCTATTGCGAAAGTCCAGACTGATTTTGACAAGGCTCAATTGGCTGAAGATCCAAGTCCGGAAGATTTATTTACCCATGATTTTGCACCTACACCCATTACAGAAGAAGTAGGAGAACGCAATCCAGAACGTGACGATAAAGTGGTAATGGTAGATTGTGCTTTGTTTGCTGTGGAAGAATTGATGAAGCAGCACAAAGAGTGTTTGCTTTATGGACAAGACGTAGGAGGTCGACTAGGAGGTGTGTTTAGAGAAGCAGCAACATTGGCTCAAAAATTTGGAGATGAGCGGGTATTCAATACACCTATACAAGAAGCATTTATCGTAGGTTCTACGGTTGGGATGTCGGCTGTAGGATTGAAGCCTATAGTAGAAGTTCAATTTGCCGATTACATTTGGCCCGGGCTCAACCAATTGTTTACAGAGGTTAGTCGTTCGTCGTATTTGTCGAATGGGAAATGGCCTGTGAGTATGATATTGCGTGTGCCAATTGGTGCTTATGGCAGTGGCGGACCTTACCATTCTTCATCAGTAGAAAGCGTGTTGACCAATATACGAGGCATAAAAATTGCGTATCCAAGCAATGGTGCCGATTTAAAAGGATTGTTAAAAGCGGCCTATTATGACCCAAATCCAGTAGTGCTTTTAGAACACAAAGGATTGTATTGGAGTAAAGTGAAGGGTACAGAAGCAGCACGTGTCAACGAACCAAGTGAAGATTACATATTGCCCTTTGGTAAAGCCAATGTGGTTCAAGAAATATGGGAGCAAGAAAGCAAAGAAACCATTACTGTGATTACGTATGGTATGGGAGTACATTGGTCTTTGAATGCTTCAGAGCATATGAAAAATCAAGTAGAGATTGTGGATTTGAGAACCTTATATCCTTTGGATGAAGAGGCTATTATTAAATCGGTGAAGAAAGCCAAAAAATGTCTAGTGGTAACCGAAGAACCAACCAATAATTCCTTTGCGCGTAGTTTGGCCGGATTACTACAAGAAAAATGCTTCCGATATCTAGATGCGCCTGTGATGGTAATTGGTTCAGAAAACATGCCAGCTATTCCTTTGAATAGTACGTTAGAATTTACTATGATTCCTAACGCCGATAAGGTTAGAGCTAAAATGGAGGAATTACTATCGTATTAGTGTTTGGTGAATCACTTGTTATCTAAAGACTCAAGCGTAGTATTTTTTCTAGTAAGCCGCTTACTAAAATCAACCAAGTAGCATCCTAAAATCTTTTAATCAGGATACAAAAAGTAATTGCTGTACGGAAATTGTTAAATTCCCGTACAGCAATTATTCATTTCCCGTACGGCAAATATCAAATTCCCGTACGGAAATTTAAAAACCTATAAGGATTGACGATTTTTAGTGACTCTATAGTTCTAAAAAGGTGTCGGGTTGAATGTCGTTTTTTGAGTAGGGTAATGCCACGAGTATACTACTACTTCAATACAAGTAGTACTGCAGCACTAGTAAAGTTATTCGATAGTGTTTTTTTGTGATTACTTAGATTTTGGAGGGTATTGTTCTAGTATTTTAGTAACAAATTCTTTGATAAGCGCCTCTTTCTTAGTGGTGTCTTTGGTTAGGGTGCCTTCACCTTCGCCTTGCCAAATCAACTCTTTTTTCTTAGCGTCAATGAGATCAATATACAAAGTGCCTTCGGTATAGCGGTTAACTGAAGTATGTCCGCCCCAAAAATAAGGGTTCCAACCATAGCCCCAACCGTATCCCCAACCCGCATTGAATTGGTTGACATCCACTTGTTCCCGTTCTTTCGTGAAAATATTAATGAGCAAGTCGGGGGTTTCACTTTTGGAAAAGCCCTTGGTCGTCATAGCGTCTTCAATAGCATGAAGGATGCGTCTTTTGTCCAAATCGGATATGTCAACTTTATCAATGCCTGATTTTAAAAAGGCATACGTTTTATAAGGTGTAAAGTCTACTTTTGAATCATAGTCTGAATTTACACGAACTGCACTGCACGAAGCAAGAAATACTAGAATAACGGGTAATAAAGCTAATTTTTTCATAATCCAATACGTTTGAGTTACAGCAAAGAGTCGTCAACCAAATTAGGAAGAGTTACCTTTAACAAAGGTTGGGTTTCCATAGCTCTTTTGATAGCAAAAACGGCGCCTTCGTTTCGTGCCCAACTTCTTCTAGAGATGCCATTGTTCACATCCCAGAAAAGCATTGATTCTAAGCGCTTTGATGCTGCTTTACTACCATCAAGAACCATACCGAAACCTCCGTTTATAACTTCGCCCCAGCCAACACCACCTCCATTGTGAATCGATACCCAGGTAGCGCCACGGAAACTATCTCCAATCACATTTTGAATGGCCATATCGGCAGTAAAGCGAGATCCGTCATAAATATTTGAGGTTTCTCTATATGGAGAGTCAGTTCCCGATACATCATGATGGTCGCGTCCTAAAATTACATAGCCAATTTCACCACGCGCAATAGCTTGGTTAAAGGCTTCAGCAATTTTGACACGCCCTTCAGCATCGGCATATAATATACGGGCTTGAGAGCCTACAACTAATTTGTTTTCTTGCGCTCCTTTGATCCATTGAATGTTATCAGCCATTTGTTGCTGAATTTCTTCAGGAGCCGTTAGCTTCATTTCTTCCAACACAGCGCACGCAATGGCATCTGTTTTGGCTAAATCTTCTGGCTTACCTGAGGCACAAACCCAACGGAATGGTCCAAATCCATAATCAAAACACATGGGACCCATGATGTCTTGAACATAACTAGGGTATTTGAAATCAATATGGTTTTCGGCCATGACATCGGCACCGGCACGTGAAGCTTCTAATAAAAAGGCATTGCCATAGTCAAAGAAATAAGTGCCTTTTGCAGTGTGTTTGTTGATGGCTGTAGCATGACGACGCAATGTTTTTTGGACTTCTTCTTTGAATTTAGCAGGATTGTTTGCCATTAAATCATTGGACTCTTCAAACGTATAGCCAATTGGGTAGTATCCTCCAGCCCAAGGGTTGTGAAGGGATGTTTGATCGGAACCTAAATCTATGTGAAGGCCTTCTTGGTCAAAACGTTCCCATATATCCACTACGTTTCCGAGATAAGCAATGGAAACCACTTCTTTATTGGCTAGTGCTTTTTTAACTCTAGGGACTAATTCTTCTATATGTTCAATTACTTCATTAATCCATCCTTGCGAATGGCGAATGTGGGTTATTTTAGGGTTAACTTCAGCACAAACAGTAACACACCCTGCGATATTCCCTGCTTTAGGTTGGGCTCCACTCATACCTCCCAAACCGGAAGTAACGAATAATCCTCCCGTAGGTGATTTTTTTATCTTTCTAAATCCATTCAATACGGTGATAGTAGTGCCGTGAACAATACCTTGTGGTCCAATGTACATATAGCTACCCGCTGTCATTTGACCGTATTGCGAAACACCTAATGCATTCATCTTTTCCCAATCATCGGGTTTGGAATAGTTTGGAATTACCATACCATTAGTAACCACAACTCTAGGAGCATCTGGATGAGAGGGGAATAGTCCCATAGGGTGGCCCGAATACATGGTTAAAGTTTGCTCTTCGGTCATTTCGGCCAAATACTTCATGGTTAAACGGTATTGCGCCCAATTTTGGAACACAGCTCCGTTTCCACCATACGTAATCAATTCGTGGGGATGTTGAGCAACCGCATAATCCAAATTATTTTGAATCATTAACATGATGGCTTTGGCTTGCTCGCATTTTCCTGGATATTCTGAAATGGGACGAGCATACATGCGGTAATCCGGACGAAGGCGGTACATATAGATACGGCCATAAGTCTCAAGTTCTGCTTTGAATTCAGGAAGAAGAACGGCATGATGCTGCGGTTCGAAATAACGCAATGCATTTCTTAGTGCTAGTTTTTTTTCTTCATCAGAAAGTATTTCTTTACGCTTTGGTGCGTGGTTTATTTCGGTTTCATAAGGTTTCGGTTGCGGTAATTGTGCTGGAATACCTTCTAAAATTTGTTCTTGAAATGTCATATACTTGAGTGCTATTGCGTATTAGTTATCTTAATGGTTGTTGTGACGAATTACGGTTTCTTTTTTATCGTTCCTGTTTTTTTGTCAAACCCATAGGGGCAATGCCGACAGCCGCTTCGGCAACAATACCCTCTTTTGAGATGGTATTTTTCCGTAAAAACTTTATATCCTTCAGGGCTAAGATAGTAATCTTCTCCTTCTATTGGTTTTTGGTCTTCCTGCTTATCGGTCATCTTGCAAATTTAAATACTTTATCAGAATTGTTAGTGTTGCCAATGAATTATTTGCATGAACATTGAAATATTTAAGAACTGTTTATTACCTTAGTATTTATTTTGTTATTTTTATAAAAATATTTAATAATGAGGAAGTTAGCATTTCTAATTTTGCTTTTTGGCACTATGGCTTTGCATGCGCAATTGTATGTGAGTAATAATAGCTATATGTATAATAAAGGAAATGTAGTTTTTGTAACGGGTAATGTGGAGTTAAATGGAGCAAACAGCATGCTCTATTTAAGAAATCAGGGTCAATTGCTTCAAGCAACCACTGGGAGTTCGGCCAATAAAGGAACTGGAAAATTGTCAGTGTTTCAAGAAGGTACGGTTAATAATTTTGCCTATAACTATTGGTGTTCACCGGTAGGAACTGCATCGGCATTAACGGGAAATGAAGATTTTGGAATTACGATGTTGCATGTGCCTTTAACTATTACAAGTAGTTCACCAGCATCCTTAATAACCGATGACTCGGATGGGGTTTCTGGCACAGGTACTATAGCGATTTCAACCTATTGGATTTGGAAATTCTTGTCTTCTACTACCTATTCTCAATGGTTTCAATCGGGGGGTACTACAAATATTAGTGCTGGCCAAGGATTTACTATGAAAGGAACTGCTGGCACAGATTTAACGAATGTGGCAGAGGTTGCGGTCAACAATCCAGGCAGTGCTCAACGTTATGATTTTAGAGGTAAGCCTAATGATGGAACGATATCCGTTAATGTGGCAACTAATTCCTATACGTTGACAGGTAATCCCTATCCTTCAGCTATGCATGTGAATGCCTTTTTGTTGGATGCTTCTAATACGGCATGTACGGGTATAGCGTATTATTGGGAACAAGATAAAACGGTAAATTCCCATATGTTATTGAGTTATCAAGGCGGTTATGGGACGTATTCTCCAGTAAGTTTGTTGTCCAATGGAATTTATGTTCCGGCTACTTTTAATACGTATAATATTGACGGTACCTTGAATACTACAGGTGCTTCATCGGGTTTGGTGATTGAACGAAAATATGCACCTATAGGCCAAGGATTCATGGTAAAAGGAAGTGCTAATGGAACATTATCGCTTAAAAATGCACATCGAGTTTATGTTAAGGAAGGCACTTTTTCCCAATTTGAAAAACAAGCACCACCGGTCACTAGTTCAAGTACAACCACAACAGATTCAGTGCAAGATCCTGCCATGGGAATAGAACCTATTTCTCAAATACGTTTGAATACAACGCTTAATAATCAATATACAAGTCAAGTGGCATTGGCTTTTTTACCTCAAGCTACAGACGGAATAGATAGAGGGATAGATGCTAAAAGTCCCGTAGATGAAGTGCCTAATGAAGTCTACTTTGTTTTGGATCAAGATCGGTATGTGATTCAAGGATTGAAGTTTGATGTTGATAAGCGAATTCCAATTGGTGTTAAATCTACAGACAATGCCACTTTTACATTTGATGCTTCGACGATTGTTAATTTTGACATCAATCAACCTATTTATATGTATGATGGATTGGATGGCAGTTATCACGATGTGAAAAATGAGACCTATCAAGTAACCGTTCCTAGTGGAGTTTATAATTCAAGATTTCAGTTGACTTTTAAGGATGAAGCATTGAGAACTCCAACTACTACAAAAGCCCAGATGTTTGTGTATCAAAATAACAAATCCGAATTGCTTACGATTTCCAATCCGAATTTAGAGGACATACAAAGCGTGAAGTTGTATGATTTATTAGGTAAGTTAGTTTTGGACAAACACGATTTAGGGGCGCATGAGTTGTACCAATTTAGTACTACCAATTTAAGTGCGGCCGTATATCAAGTGCAATTAGTTACCAAAGATTCTGGTAAAATGGGTCAAAAAATACTTATTACTACAAAATA
The DNA here is from genome assembly GCA_024644655.1 of Flavobacterium sp. Classification (GTDB taxonomy): domain Bacteria; phylum Bacteroidota; class Bacteroidia; order Flavobacteriales; family Flavobacteriaceae; genus Flavobacterium. Next base: position 18,184 of record JAHEHJ010000070.1, on the reverse strand, counting down.
GGGTATAAATACACTTTAAATGATAAAGTGAAACCGTACCTTTTGTACTTTTGTAAAAACCTTTTTTTTGGAAAGTACCAATCAAAAAATCCTATTAGAGAACAGCGATATTACGTTATATATAAAGCGTGAGGATTTGCTACATCCCTATATTTCTGGGAATAAATTCCGAAAATTAAAATACAATATAGTGCAAGCTCGAAAAGAAGGCAAGACCAAATTGGTTACTTTTGGAGGTGCCTTTTCCAATCACATTTTAGCCGCAGCAGCAGCTGGAGCTGAGTATGGATTTCAAACGGTGGGGATAATCCGAGGAGAAGAATTACGCGATAAGATTTTAGAGAATCCGACTTTACGTCAGGCCCAAGATTTTGGAATGGAATTTGTGTTTGTTAGTAGGGAAGCCTATAAAACTAAAACAGAAAGTTATTTTTTGGATTCCTTAAAAGATATGTTGGGTGATTTTTATTTGCTGCCAGAAGGAGGAACCAATGATTTGGCTGTGAAAGGCTGTGAAGAAATATTAACAGAATCCGATGCAGATTTTGATTTTATTTGTAGTGCAGTAGGGACAGGAGGAACCCTTTCGGGCTTGATTAATTGTTCAAAAAGTAGTCAACAAGTTTTAGGGTTTCCTGCTTTAAAAGGGGATTTTCTTAGGGAAGATATTTGTAGCTTTGTTTCGAAAACCAATTGGGATTTACAAACCGAGTATCATTTTGGCGGATATGGTAAAGTGACAGAAGAGTTAGTGGCTTTTATCAATACGTTTTACCAAAGTTATGGGGTGCCATTGGACCCTATTTATACCGGGAAAATGGTCTTCGGAGTGATAGATTTGATTGATAAAGGGTGGTTTCCGAGTCAATCCAAAATACTAATGATACATACGGGAGGATTGCAAGGCATTGCAGGAATGAACCAAATGTTGCGTCAAAAAAAACAAACAGAAATAACAGTCCATGTATAAGAAACTAATAGTGCTCTCTTTCCTTTTTATTTTGATGTCTTGTAGTACGCAACAACAAGTAGTGCGTACCACGAAACACGATCCTAGAAAAACAACTGCCCCGGTAGTACATAGAGAGAAAAAACCCATTTATAGACCTCAAAGTAAAAAGACTCCTTCGGTTGTAGTAGATAAATCGATTCCGGTTAAGACTGCTGATACTGAATCTACCACAGTGGTTTTGGAAGCCACTACGCGTGTCAAAGTGACTACTCAAATGGTATTGGCTTATATTGAAAAATACAAGAGTGTGGCCAAAGATAATATGGTGCGAACCGGTATACCAGCAAGTATTACATTGGGTCAAGCTTTATTGGAATCGGGTGCTGGAACAGGTCCTTTGAGTGTGCAAGCCAATAATCACTTTGGGATTAAATGTCACAAGGAATGGACAGGGCCTAGTATTAAATACACCGATGATTCAGAAAATGAGTGCTTTAGAAAGTATGATGACCCGAGTGAATCCTTTCGAGATCATTCGTTCTTTTTAACCAGTAGACCCCGATATGAGCCTTTATTCCAGTTGGATAAGGATGATTATACTTCATGGGCCAAAGGGTTGAAAGCAGCGGGTTATGCTACAGATCCAAAATACCCAGACAAATTAATTGCGTTGATTGAACGCTATCACTTGAACCAATTTGATGCTGAGGTATTGGGGAAAGAATTTGTAGTGACTAAAAACTCAAAAGAGCCTATCGTATATGAAGATGAGGTTGTAAAATATACTGTGGTTAAAGGGGATACTCTGTATTCTATTTCTAAAAAGTTTAATATTTCAATAGAGTCGTTAAAAAAGAAAAATAATCTGATGGATACTACCTTGTCTTTGGGGCAAAGTATTATTGTTAAATAGTCAATTACTATGATTTATAAAAGAAGCAGCGCGCTTTTTGCAGAAGCTGCACAAGTTATTCCGGGCGGTGTTAATTCGCCTGTTCGTGCTTTTAAAGGGGTGGGAGGAACACCTATTTTTGCTAAAAGTGCTCAAGGAGCTTATGTGTATGATGAAGATGGGAACCGTTTTATTGATTATATCAATTCATGGGGGCCAATGGTTTTGGGACATGCATTTGGACCTGTAGTTGATGCAGTAATTGAACGCGCAAAAAGTGGTACTTCCTTTGGGATGCCAACCCAATTAGAAACTCAAATTGCACAGTTGGCTATTCAAATGGTGCCTAATGTGGATAAAATTAGATTTGTAAATTCTGGGACTGAAGCTTGTATGAGTGCTATTCGTTTAGCCAGAGGATTTACTCAAAGAGATAAAATAATAAAGTTTGCTGGCTGTTATCATGGTCATTCTGATTCTTTTTTAATACAAGCTGGAAGTGGAGCAAGCACCTTTGGAACTCCTAATAGTCCAGGTGTTACTCAAGGTACAGCTAAGGATACTTTGATGGCTAATTATAATGATTTATCTAGTGTAAAAGCCTTATTGGATGCCAATGCCAATGAAGTAGCCGCAATAATTATAGAACCTGTTGCAGGTAACATGGGTTGTGTTCCCCCTGCAGATGGTTTTTTACAAGGTTTAAGAGCATTGTGTGATGCTACTGGTACTTTGTTGCTCTTTGATGAGGTAATGACTGGATTTCGATTGGCAAAGGGTGGTGCGCAAGAATTATACGGAATACAAGCTGATATTGTTTGTTTTGGAAAAGTGATAGGAGGCGGACTACCTGTTGGAGCTTTTGCGGCACGAAACGAAATTATGAATTACCTTGCTCCTGTAGGCCCTGTATATCAAGCAGGTACTTTGTCAGGGAATCCATTGGCTATGGCAGCGGGTATGGCTATGTTGATGCATTTGAATCAAGATGCTGAAGTTTATTCTAGATTGGCTGAAAAAACAGCCTATTTGCATCAAGGAATTCAAAGGGTGTTAGAAGCACAAGGGATGTCCTTTACAATTAACCGAGTGGGTTCTATGATATCTGTTCATTTTGATGCCAATCCAGTAATAGATTTTGCTACTGCCAAAAATGGGGATAATGAAACATTTAAAGCGTTTTTCCATGGATTGTTGCGTGAGGGAATCTATATTGCTCCTTCGGCTTATGAAACATGGTTTATTACTGACGCACTAACGTATGAAGACATTGATTATACGATACAAGCTATTCAAAAGGTAGCACAAGAGTTATAGTAAAATAAAAAGCCCCATAATTGGGGCTTTTTTATTTTGTAAATGGAATGGCTTATTAGTGAACTAAACGATCCAATAAGGCTTTGTTTTTTTCCAATTTGTCAGTTTGAGTTGCATCTAATGTAGCTCTAATTTTTGCTTCAATAGAAGTGGCTAAAACTTTCTTTCTTTCATCAGATAACGTTTTGTTTTCTAAAGTAGTGTGTTTTAATTCAAAAAGTCTTACGAAATCTGCCGTTTGAGAATCTGTTAGGCCTACTGCGGTAGCAAGGTCAGCAGCTTCTTTTTTAGCTAAATCGTGTGCGTTTGTAGCTTTCTTTTCTTGAGCAGTTGCGTTTATAGAAAAGGCTAACAATAAAGTTAAAGCAGCAATTAGTTTTTTCATTTGATATAGTTTTAGTGAAATAAGATGCTCAAAACTAAGGCGTTTTTATTTCTTTTCAAAATTTATTTTTAATTTATTCTGCTTTTTCAAGCTCGCCTCCTTTGCGATTCATACGCTCTTCTTTCTTTTCAAGCATTTTTTCTTTCATTCTATTTAGGCGTTCGTCTTTCTTTTGTGCCCATTTAGTGTATTGTTCTGGAGTCAATATTCGTTTCATTTGAGCATCGGCTTCAGCAGCATCTTTTTCAAAATTGGCTTTGGCTTCATTGCGTAGTTGTTTCTTTTGAGCTTTGGTTTTTTCCATTTCAGCTCTTTTAGCTTCTCTTTTTTCTACTTCTTTAGTAACCACTTCTTTGATCTCTTTGACTTGTTTTTCGTTTAAGTCAAGTTCTTTGGTAAGTCTTTTTAATTGAAAATCAATCTTTTGTTCTTTAGTTAATTTGTCAAAGGCTTCTTTCTTAGGGCCGTTTTCTTGAGCTAATGTTGTCATCCCAACTAACATTACAACTGCTAATGCGAATTTTTTCATTTTATTAGATTTAATAAGTTATATGCAATTAGACTATTTTAAATGAAAAAGGTTTAATCGTTAACATAAAATTAATACAATTCGTCCGTTAGGCTATTGTAAGCGCATTGATTTCTAGGACTTCTAAATTGGCTTTGTGTTTTTGTAATTCGCTGTAAATTAGTTTTTTGTCTAAAATAAAGAATGGAGTTTCAGAAAATACAGCTTCATAGTATTGAATTCCTTCTAAAAGGTTATTTTTAAATGCATTCCATTTTTTAAGTTGGGCTGCAGTAGTCGTCTCAGAAATGGTTTGTAGTTCTTTTTTTAAATAGTCTACATACATTTTTAACTCTTTGATAAAAACATTGGGTCTATTGGTGTCTAACATTACATTGGTATTGCCATAGATGTGTTGTACCATTTCAGTTAGCGACAATTCTTTGTCAAAATAGGCCAAATTGGGACCAGGACAAATTACAACTCCTTGTTGCTGCCCTTTAATTTCGATATTGCAATCTAAGTAGGCTGCATTAACAAGACCTACGCAGAGACATGCTTTTTCTGTGATTTTATTGCGCAAGCTTTCATATTCTGAATTAGAAAGGGTGTTTTTTATTTGGTCTAGTTCTTCCAGTTTGTGATCTTGGTATTTTTTTGAGGCCGTACAAGTGCCTTGTTCTTCGTATTCTTTGCTTAAAGCCAAAAGTCTTTTAGGGCAAGAGCTTCCTGCTTTGTTAGCTTCTATTCTTTTTTGTTTGTAGTTTTCGTTAGTAGTTCCTTTGATAGAGTTGAAAGGAACACCTAGTGGCGAAATGTTACTTAAGTAAAAATCCTCTTCTTTGGCATTTGCCATTAAGGTACGGGTAAAATTATCTACAGCGGTAGCTTCGGGCACTAGAAGAAATGGGGAGCCCCAACCTATAGAATTTAATTGGTATTCTTCTAATAAGAATTCGTGTTCTTCTGCTGTGCCGACCCCTCCTTGAGCTGTAATTTTCAAAGGTAAGGGTTGTGTTGGTATTGCAGCTTCTTTTAGTGTGAGTGCTTTGACAAGCAGTTCGTGAGCCGATTGTATAAGTTGTTCTTTTTTATCTTTGAATTCTTGGAGGATAGGTCCCATGAGGAATCCTTCTGTGGCAAAAGCGTGTCCTCCACAATTAAGTCCAGATTCGATGCGATATTCAGATACCCAAAGTCCTTTTTTAGCCAAGAAGTTTCCTTGAATTAATGCCGATCTATAGTCGCTTACTTTAAGAATGATTTTCTTTTTCAGGTTCCCCTTAGCATCGGGGTAAAAGTCGGAGAAGTTTTCAAAGTAGCTGTAAAGACGTGGGTTCATACCGGCTGATAGGACTACACTTGACGATAAATTACTATTGGCGAATCCGCGTAGTGCTGCATGTGCATCGTTGAATTCTACGGGTAATTGTACTTTGTCTATGAAATTGTCCTTGTCTACTTTGGTCATGATATTGACATCGATAGCCCCTGGGAACATATTTTCTTCTAAATAATTTAGAATGGTTTCTTTAATCGTGTTTCCGTCTTCAAGGAACTGTTGGAGTCCTTTGCGTAGTTCCGATTTATTAGGTAAGAGCGCAATAAAGTTTTCTAGTGTGGTTTTACTTTCTGCTACTTCTTTTTTGAAGTTTTCGAACTTGTCTTTGACAATGGTATCAACTAGATTTAAGTAATGCGTTATACGTTCTGCTCTGTAATCGTGGAATTTTTGAGTAATTTCTTGATAGGGTATGCTAAATTTTTCACAATAGAAAGCCCTCATTTTTTCAATAAGTTCGTCGTCGGTGATGGATAATACTGAGTCTATTCCGTATTGGGCCACTCTAATGGGGCTGTCAATGGTATAGGCTAAACCCATAACTGGTATGTGAAACGTATGTATTGGATGCGTTGTTTTCATGCTTTACTTTTAGGTATAAAAAATCAAGCTACGAAGGTTGGAAAAGCCCGTCATTAAAAACGTGATAAATGTCATGTAGGCTATAAAATGTATAAAAAAAGGAGTTTGTTTGTTGCTGGTTTTGCTTTAGTACAAAAAAAAGCACTCCGGAGAGTGCTTTAGATTATTGGTTTAAGACAACCGTTTTGTTGTCGCCATCTACGACTACTTTAGTCATGCCGTATTTGGCTAAACCTTTCATGGCAGCATCCCATTTCTTACCGCTTAGTGCGGCCTTTTCTTTGAGTTGGGCGATAGGCTGGTTGTTTTCTTCTTTTAGAAGGTTGGCTATTACTTTTTCGTCTTCCGTTAATTCGATTAGCTTTTTCTCTGGTCGCATTTGAGGGAAGAACAATACTTCTTGAATGGATGCGTTATTGGTTAGGAACATAATTAAACGGTCCATTCCTATACCTAGACCCGATGTAGGAGGCATACCATATTCTAGTGCTCTTAAAAAGTCATCATCTATGAATTTGGACGCTTCATCGTCTCCGCGTTCAGCTAATTTTAATTGGGCCTCAAAACGTTCGCGTTGGTCAATTGGGTCATTTAATTCTGAATACGCATTAGCAATTTCTTTTCCGCAAACCATTAATTCAAAACGCTCAGTCAATTCGGGATTGTCTCTGTGTTCTTTACAAAGGGGAGACATTTCTTTTGGATAGTCGGTGATGAAAGTAGGTTGGATGAAGTTACCTTCACATTTAGCGCCAAATATTTCATCAATTAATTTTCCTTTACCCATAGTGTCATCCACGTCGATGCCCATATCTCTGGCTGCTTCAAAGAGTTGTTTTTCGCTTTTGCCTGAAATATCAAATCCTGTAAATTGTTTGATGGCATCCGTCATGGTAACTCTAGCATAAGGTGCTTTGAAGTTCACTTTGTGTTCGCCAAAAGTAGTTTCGGTGGTGCCGTTTACTGCTAAAGCACAATGCTCAAGGAGGTTTTCGGTAAATTCCATCATCCAGTTGTAGTCTTTGTAGGCTACATAGATTTCCATGGCGGTAAACTCTGGATTGTGTGTGCGGTCCATACCTTCATTGCGGAAGTTTTTAGAAAACTCATATACTCCGTCGAAACCACCTACGATTAATCGTTTTAGGTACAATTCATTAGCGATACGCATGTACAGCGGAATGTCTAGGCTGTTGTGGTGTGTGATGAACGGACGTGCTGCTGCTCCTCCAGCAATGGATTGCAATACAGGAGTTTCTACTTCCATATATCCCGCTGCGTTAAAGAAACTACGCATAGCGGTAAATAATTTAGTTCTTTTGATGAAAACCTCTTTCACATGAGGGTTTACTACTAAATCTACATAACGCATACGGTACCGCAATTCGGCGTCGTTGAAAGCGTCGTGTATTTTACCATCTTCATCTGTTTTGGGAAGTGGTAATGGGCGTAATGTTTTGCTTAATACTGAGAATTTCGAAACGCGAATGCATTTAGCACCTACTTGCGTGGTAAACAATTCTCCTTCAATTCCTATAAAATCTCCAAGGTCTGTTAGTTTTTTGAATACTTGATTATAGGTAGTTTTGTCCTCATCGGGGCAAATTACATCGCGATTTAAATACAATTGTATGCGTCCTTCGCTGTCTTGTAATTCGGCGAAAGAAGCTTTCCCTTGATCTCGAACACTCATCAGACGTCCGGCTACAATTACTTGTTTACCTTCTTCAAATTGCTCCTTGATTTGCTTTGACGTGTGGTTTACAGGGAATAAATCCGCTGGATAGGGGTTGATACCTAGTTCACGTAGGGCAAGGCGTTTTTCTCTTCTGATGATTTCTTGTTCCGAAAGTTGCATAACAATGATTTTAAGGCTGCAAAGATAGGGATATTTTGAAAATGGTGCAATGCAGATAAGAAGCAGTTTTACTACTATTATAATAGCACTACTTGGTTGGCTGTTGGTTGCTGGTTGCTGGTTGCTGGTTGCTGGTTGTCGGGGGTTTTCATAATCCCGAGAGGATATATAATTTAAAATGGGGTTGTATAGGAGTTGATACAGAGTGTTTGGGTATGTTTCGTATATTAAACACGACATATATACGACATAAACACGACATATATACGCTATATATATTACTTTGACCCGTCCTAAAAATAGCTATATACAAAAGAAGTGTATGCTAATTCAAGACAAGACAGTGAGGAATGTCGATTTAAAGCAGTTCAGAGTTCTGAATTATGATAATAAAAGTTGGATTATAATTATAAAACTGGTTTTTTAGTAGAGAATGTTTTACTATTTGTAAATTTGGGCTTTTAAATACGATTATGAATAAGAAGATACATTTGGAGGATTTAGGTAGTCGGGATTACAAGGCAACTTGGGATTATCAAGAGGTATTGTTTCAAGAAGTGGTAGCTGTAAAAATGGCTAAGCGAGAACAACCTGAATTGGAAACTCCCAATTATTTTTTATTTGTGGAGCATCCCCATGTATATACATTGGGGAAAAGCGGTTCTATGGAACATTTGTTGTTGACTGAAAAGCAGTTGGAGACTAAAGGTGCTACATTTTACAAAATTAATCGTGGGGGTGATATCACCTATCATGGACCTGGTCAAATCGTTGGGTACCCCATATTGGATTTAGAAAATTTCTTTTCGGACATCCATAAATATTTGCGTTTTTTGGAGGAAGTTATTATTTTGACTTTAGCCGAATATGGCATACATGGTACGCGAAGTGAAGGTGAAACGGGTGTATGGTTGGATGTAGGGACTCCTTTTGCTCGTAAAATTTGTGCCATGGGAGTACGTGCTAGTCGATGGGTTACGATGCATGGTTTTGCATTAAATGTGAATGCGGATTTGGGTTATTTTGATCATATTATTCCTTGTGGTATTAAAGGAAAGGCCGTTACTTCTATGCATGTGGAATTAGGTCATGCCGTGGATGAAACTGTTGTGAAGTCCAAAATTATAGCGCATTTTGCTATTTTATTCGAAGCTCAGTTCTTGAGCTAGAGATCCAGTTTTAATTGTTCAGGGAGAAGTCTGAAGGACATGCGGTGGTATTTGCAAGGGCCATATTTTTTTATGGCATCTCGGTGTTCAACTGTGGGGTATCCTTTGTTTTTTTTCCAATTGTACATGGGAAATTCTTCGTGAATTTTGTCCATGTAAGCATCTCTATAGGTTTTTGCTAAAACAGATGCTGCAGCTATGCTTAGGTATTTACCGTCCCCTTTTACGATAGTGCTGTAGGGAATATTTTGAACCGGTTTGAAACGATTTCCATCCACTATGATGTAATTGGGTGTAGGGTTTAGCTTAATAATACACTCTTGCATGGCTTTTATGGAGGCATTTAGGATATTTATTTCGTCAATTACGAGTGGTCCTAGATGAGTTACTGCAAAGCTTATGGCTTTTTCTTCAATCAGTGGTTTTAATTTTTCTCTTACTTTTTCTGATAATTGTTTGGAGTCGTTGAGTAATTCCAATTCAAAATTTTCAGGTAATAGAACTGCGGCAGCGGTTACTGGGCCTGCCAAACAGCCTCTTCCGGCTTCATCGGTTCCGGCTTCTAGAAGTTGGTTTGAGAATTTTAGTGCTAACATGAAAAAGGTTTGGTTAAAAGTATAAAAAAAAGTAGAATTCGATTTTGAAAATTAGTACGTGTATTTTAGGGCCTGGATTATATTACGAAATAGTCAGTCAATGCTATTTATAATTGATGTTAATATTTGGTTAATTAAGAAATAATTAAGAAGTTTGCAAAATAACTAACTCAAATAAAATTAATATGAGATCGAAGTTCAAATGGATTTTTACGCTTTTATTGGCGTTTACAATGCAGTTTTCGTTTGCACAAGAGAAAACTGTGACGGGTGTTGTTTCAGATAAAACTGGACCACTACCTGGCGCGAATGTTGTTGTGAAAGGCAGCAACCGTAGTGCACAAGCAGATTTTGATGGAAAATATAGCATCAAAGCTAAAACTGGTGAAGTTTTAGTAATTTCATTTACTGGTTACAACAATTCAAGTGTAACTGTAGGTGCTGCTTCTACTTACAATGTAACCCTTAATGACGGGATTAAACTGGATGAAGTGGTTGTAGAGGGGTATAGAAGTACTACCAAAGCTACTACAGTAGTAGCACAAACGACAGTAAATGCCAAAACAATTGAAAACAGACCGAATGCTTCGTTTATTCAAACCTTACAAGGTCAAGTTGCAGGTCTTAACATTATGACTGGAACAGGTCAACCGGGTGCTAAGAGTACGGTGTTGATTCGTGGAGTCGGTACCGTTAATGGTAATACGGATCCCTTATATGTTATTGATGGTGTACCAACTAATGGAGATAACTTTAGAAGTTTGAATCCAAATGATATCGAATCAGCTACTGTGTTGAAAGATGCATCAGCTACAGCGGTATATGGAAACAGAGCTGCGAATGGAGTTATCGTAATCAAAACTCGTAGAGGTGGTAAAGAAGAAGGAAAAACAAAATACAGATATTCTTTGAATACTGGATTTAGTGAATTGCAATCGGCTCGTTATGCGGTTTCAAATTCTCATGAAATGTTGAAATTGGAGCAAAACTATGGTGTAGGTCGTGGAGCTACTTTAAGTGATGCTGAGATTGATGCGTATCCAATTAATACGAACTGGACTAAATATTTCTTTAGAACTGCGGTTTCTAAGGAGCATAGTTTTAGTGTAGAAAGTCAAGGAAAACAATTGAGTTCTTATACTTCTGTGAACTATTTGGATCAAGAAGGGGTTTTGAAAGGAACTAAATTGAACCGTTTTACAGTTCGTAATAACATTGATGGTAAATCAAAAGATGAGAAATTCCGATACAGTACTAACTTATCGATTGGTTTCTCAAAAAATAATGAAGCTGGTAACTTAGGTACAGGTGCGGTAAACCGTAACTACGTATTGGGTGCTTATACAGGAGCTCCATACATTAGCCCAGATGAATATACAGGATCTCAACAAGTTTTGGATTTATATGGATCAGACGGTACATTATTGTATACGCCTTTGTTCTTGATTGATAAAATGAAAACGTTTACAAACAATACTGATGAAACTCGTATATTAGGTTCTATTGAAGCTAGCTATGAAATTTTTAAAGATGCTAACTTTACTTCAAGAACATCTTCTGAATTGTTAGAAAATCGTTTTACTCAATCAGAGCATCCAATATCATTCAATGCGTTGTTGTTTGTGAATCCAGCAGCAGAGTTTGGTGGATTTGAGGATGTAAACTACAGAAGAGATTTTGCATTTACTCAATTATGGCAATTTGATTACTCTAAAACGTTTTCAGAAAAACACAATTTGAATTTCTTATTGGCTTCTGAGTTTAACTTTAATCAGCTTAATACTAATAATTCAAGACAAAGAGGGTTGAATCCGTTGACTTTTGTGCCAGGTACAGGATCTGGATACTTAGCAGATATTACTGCTCACGATTTTTATGGTTCAACATCTAGTGTTTCTATGTTTAAAAAGAGTTTGATTTCTTATTTTACTACAGTAGACTATGATTATGACAAAAAATTTGGATTAGTAGGGTCATTGCGTTATGATGGGTCTAGCCGATTTATTGGAAAAAGACAATGGGGTACTTTCTGGTCTTTAGGAGGTCGTTGGAATTTGAGTAATATGTCTTTCATGAAAGATAATAACTTATTCCAAGTATTGAAATTGAGAGCTTCTTATGGAGCTACAGGTAACGAACGTGTAGTAGATGGTTCTATCTATGCTGGGATTAGCCCACCATTATTTGCGGATACGTATTCAACAGCTTCTAATATGTACAATGGTATTGGAGGATATGCGGTTAATTTAGGATACCAAGATTTACATTGGGAAACTACAAAACAAGCAGATGCTGGATTGGATTTTGAATTATTGAAAAACCGTTTGAGAGGAACTTTTGATTGGTACCACAGAAAAACTATTGATATTTTTGATAGTGCACCAATTTCACCTATTACAGGACAAACTGTATTGGCTAGAAATACACAAGCTGACGTTACCAATACAGGTGTTGAAGCTTCTTTGGCATACGATGTAGTTCGTAATGATAATTTCAAATTTACTGTTCGTGCTAATGTTGCGTACAACGAAAATGAAGTAAATGGAATTACCTTAAATGGAGGAGAAAATATTAGTGGAAACTATGCTACTTCAAATGGACACCAAGTAGGTGAGTTTTATGTAACTCATTATGCAGGAGTTAATCCATTGAATGGAGAATTGTTGTTTGAAGAAGCAGATGGAACTTTAACGGAGACTCCAAGTGCAGCAGCTACTAAATATACAAGAAAATCAGAAATTCCAGTTTACCAAGGTGGATTTGGATTTGATTTGGATTACAAAGGATTCTTTGCTACTACAAACTTTACGTTTGCTCAAAAAGTATGGCGTTTTGACTTTGACATGAGTGGATTGTATGATCCAACTAACTTGGGTCAATTTAATGTTACAAGTGATTTATTGAACGCTTGGACTCCAACCAACACCACTTCAGATGTTCCTTCATTAAATGCTTTGAATTTAGGTACAGCTGATACTTCAGACCGTTTCTTGAGAGATGCTTCTTATGTTCGTTTGCGTTTCTTGCAAGTAGGGTATAGAGTTCCTAAAAAATTCTTAGAGAAAACATTTATGACTAATTTATCTTTCTATGCACAAGGAGAAAATTTACATACTTGGACTAAATGGCAAGGTTTTGATGCGGAAAGTAATAGAGCTAGTGATCAATATCAATATCCAACTCCAAAGATCATCTCTTTTGGTATGGACTTAAGATTCTAATAATATAAAGAAAATATGAAAAAAATACTTTCAATACTAGTTTTGGGTGGTTTGTTTATAACCACTTCATGCGACAATAATTTGTTGGAGCCTTTTACTCCAGGAGCTGTAACTGAAGATGTAGCAATACAAACTTCAGGTGATTTATCTACCTTATTGCAAACCGCTTATGGTGTTATGACTCCAAGTTCTGAAATTGAATTCAACTCTGTATTTACAGACGAAGTTGGAATTGGTTATGGAAATGGTGGTCAAGGATTAGGAGATTATTATTCGTTCTTATTGAACACTTTATCTGGTGCTCCTAATGGAATTTGGGATACTCATTATGCTACTTTAGCTTATGTGAATAGAGTAATTAAATATGCAGATCAAATAACAGCAGTAGATGCTGCGGATCAATTGGAAATTAACAAAATTAAAGCGGAAGCTTTGACTTTGAGAGCGTATTGCCACAATCAATTGTTGGCTTATTTCTCTACGAATCCTAAGGATATGACTGCTTTAGGCGTTATGATTTCAAATGATGTTTATCCTTCAGATTATTATGTAGGACGTTCTACTAATGCAGATGTGTATGCTTTAATTGATCAAGATTTAACGGATGCTATTGCTTTGTTTGATACCACTACAGGTGCTGTAAGCAATATGTATGCTAATAAATATTTTGCCATTGCTACACAAGCACGTTCACATGCTTTACGTGGAGATTATACAGGAGCAGAAACGTATGCTGATGATGTAATTGCAAATTCAGGGTTAAGTTTGGCTACATTCTCTAATTACAAAAAAGTATTCCATACGGATGATAATGATGCAAACAGTGAAGTTATTTTTAAATTGAGACAATTATCGGGTGATGCTAAAATTGGTGGAATCTGGGCAAGTGTTAACGCTACTGTAACTGGTTCTCCATTCTACGAAATGGGTCGTCAATTGTTCAATACTTTTGATACTACAAACTTGCCATCGGCTACTTCTTATACTATTACTGCGGTTGCAGGTTCAACATTGACTATTCCAGGTCACACTATGCAAGTAGGAGATGAGTTTGTGCCACAAGTAACGTATCCAACAGGAGCTTCGGCTACATCACCAACGGCTTTACAAGCCGGTAAAATTTACTATGTAAAATCGGTAAGTGGCAATAACTTTACTTTACAACAAACTTTAGGTACAGCTGGAACAGGAACTACAGCGGTTTCATTCTCTCCTAATGCTACTGGTTTGTCTATCGCTGCTAAATCAAATTTTGGAGATGTCCGTTTTGATGTAAACTTACATTATTCATCTATTGTGAATTATAACTATCAAACTGTTGTTGACTTCCGTAATACGGATAAGTTAGCGATTCGTAAGTACCCTGGTAGAACTGATTCAGGAAATTTAGTAAATGATGTTAAAATTTCTCGTTTGTCTGAGATGTATTTCATCAAAGCTGAAGCTAGAGTAGCTCAAAGTGATTTGACTGGTGCTGCTACAGCAATGAAAGCCTTGAAAGATTCTCGTCATAACAGAGTATTACCAGCTCCAGTATATGCTTCGGCTACTGATGCTTGGCAAGATATTTTAAGAGAACGTAAAATGGAATTTGCTTATGAAGGCTACCGTTTTATTGACTTAAAACGTTTAGGTACTTTAGCTAATGAAGGTATTTCAAGAGATGGTAGAGATTGTGAAGTAAATGGTGCTTGTTCGTTATCTGTAACGGATTACCGTTTTGCTCTTCCAATTCCTGCTGATGAAATTAATGCCAATTCAGCTATTAAAGGACAACAAAATCCTAATTACTAAGAACTAGTATTTTACGATTACTTTATAAAATCCCGATATTCGTATCGGGATTTTTTTTGTTTTTGTATTGTCATATTGTCTATAATGCTTTAATTTGTAACCTTTATTGAATCAACCTTTTAGTTTATGAAAAAAATAATATCCTTATCGTTTCTATTTTTGTTAAGTTTTGCGGCTACTTCTATGAGTGCGCAAGAATTTAAGACCGCCCTTAAAGCTTCTCCCAAAGGAGCTATACGTTGTGCGACTGTAGAAAACGAAGCCGTTTTGAAAAGTATATACCCAGAGCGTGAGACCACTGCTGAATTTGAGGCTTGGATAGATCAAAAAATAAAAGAGGACCGTGCACATGCCTCTAAGAATGTAAATACTTTAATTACTATACCTGTAGTAGTTCATATTTTAAGTAATGGTGATGCTATTGGTACGAATGAGAATTTGTCGGATGCACGAGTGTTATCCCAAATCCAATCTTTGAATCAAGATTTCAGAATGCTGTTTGGAACTGCTGGATATAATGAGAATCCAGTTGGCGCGGATATGGAGATAGAATTTTGTTTGGCTCAACGTAAGCCTGATGGTACTGCTACGAATGGAATTGATCGTGTAACCACTTCACTAGCTTCTTTTCCGTCACGCCCTGATGTAGAGACTATGAAGGCTACAACGCAATGGGATCCTTTACAATATTTTAATATTTGGGTCGTTAATTTTTCAGGTTCTGTAAATAATTTATTGGGTTATGCTCAATTTCCAAGTACTTCTGGATTGTCTGGGATAAATGCTAATGGAGGTGCTGCCAATACGGATGGTGTAGCTATTAGTTATATGTCATTTGGAAATCAATCTATTTGCCCAACGGGTCCTTATGATGCTACCTATAATCAAGGGCGTACATCTACACATGAAATTGGACATTGTATGGGATTGCGTCATATATGGGGAGATGGATCTGGAGATTATCAAACCCATACTGCAGATTGTACGGCAACAGATTATGTGGCTGATACTCCTACTGCAGGCTATTTGCATTATGGATGTGAAATAGGTGATGATTCGTGTTTTGATGATTATGCAGATATGGTTGAAAACTATATGGATTACAGCGATGACGCGTGTATGAATATTTTTACTGCGGGTCAAAAGGCGCGTATGGTAGCGGTAATGAATAATTCTGTACGTCGTAAAGAATTGAAAACATCATTGGCTTGTTCGCCTCCGATGAGTGTTGTACAACAAGCTTTTGAAGCCTCAATTAGTATATTCCCAAATCCTGCAACCACTGAATTGAATTATGTAATTCGCAACAATTATGAGGTTTCGTCTATAGTAATGCATGACATAGCTGGAAAAGAAGTATACCGCAATGACATGGCTAATACACCGACACAATTATCAGTTTCTAACTTAAGTTCAGGAGTGTACTTTGTGACTTTTACATCCGGTAAAAACTCAGTGACTAAGAAATTCATTAAAGAATAAGTTTTATAAACTACTTTATATAAGCCACCCAGAATTCTGGGTGGTTTTTTTTATGATTTTATTACCAATAGTTTTGTGTATTTTTGCCCTGTAATATTTTGAAATGAGACACTTCTATATCGTTGTTTTAACCTTGTTTGTTTCCTTTGGATATTCCCAAAATAGAGTTGGGACCCCTCCAAAAGGTTCGTCTGACGGGAAAGCTCCGGAGGTAAAAGCCCCCAAAGCAACTTATACACAATACCGTATCATAAGTTTAGCACGTGATACTACTTATGTGGATACTACTTTGACTATTCAAAAAGAGTATGCTTATAATTATTTGCGAAAAGATATATTTGGTTTGTTACCTTTTTCTAATGAAGGACAAACCTACGCTGTATTGGATTATGGATTAAAAGCCTATTCCGCATTTCCTGAGATTGGTTTTTCAGGAAAGCAATTCAATTTTATGGGTGTAAACGATATATCCTATTATTCAGTTGCTACTCCCATCACAGAGCTCTATTATAAGACTGTTATGGAGCAAGGGCATTCCATAGATGCGTTAATTGCTTTAAATACCTCAGAGCGCTTTAATATGTCTATAGCGTTTAAAGGATTGCGTTCTATTGGGAAATATATTAATCAATTGAGTAGTACGGGTAATTTTAGATTTACGTCTACTTATCAAACTAAGAATAAGCGGTATGAACTTCGGTTTCATTATACCGGTCAAGATTTTTTGAATGGAGAGAATGGTGGGATTACCACTGTATCCGATTTTGAAGGAGAAAATCCGGATTACCAAAATCGCGCGCGATTGGAAGTGTATTTGAAGGATGCTAAATCATTTATGAAGGGGAAACGTTTCTTTGCAGATCATTCTTTTCGGTTGAATGGAGGGACGGGCTCTCATCAATTGTATGTGTTACATCAATTTAACTATGAAAACAAGTATTATGAATACAGCCAATTCACAGTACCTTCTACTATAGGGACCCAAAAGATAAATCGTTTTGGAGACAGTTATGTCACTGCGGATATCAAAGACAAGACGCGGTATAATAAAATGTATAATAAAGTAGGGATACAGTACAATAATGCCTTGTTGGGGACTTTTCAGTTTTTTACAGAAGACTACCGGTATAATTATTATTACGACAAAGTGTTGTTTTTAGCTAGTGGTTTAGTGCCAAGTACGCTACACGATAAAATACAAACTGTAGGTGGGCACTATTCCTATCGCAAAAATCGTTGGAATGGAACCTTTGTGTATTCCAATTCGGTGACCAAACAATCCTTGTCTACATTGGATGCGCGCATGCATTATCAATTAAATGCTAAAAATTCTTTTGATTTTCAATACCAGATGATTCAAAAATTACCCGATCATGTGTATTCGTTATTTCAAAGTAGTTATGTAGATTACAATTGGGTGAATGCTTTTAAAAATGAAAAAATCAAGAATCTAGAAATTGCTGCCAATACTCCCTGGATAAAGGCCTCATTACAAATAACCGCTTTGGATGATCATTTGTATTTTAGCAATGATGCTACAGATGTGCAACAACAAATAATTAGTCCGAAACAATACGGAAAAACTATTGCTTATATGGGTGTAAAAGCGAGCAAAGAGTTTCGTTGGTGGAAATTAGCTTTGGACAATACCTTGCTGTATCAAAAAGTGACCCAAGACGACCCTATCCTAAACGTGCCTCAGGTTTTGACTCGAAACACCTTATACTTTAGTGATTATTTTTTCAAAAGAGCCTTGTATTTGCAAACTGGAATTACTGCGGAGTATTTTACGAAACACTACATCAATGATTATAATCCCGTAACGAGTGAGGCTTTTGTGCAACACGATAAAGAAGTAGGGGATTTTCCGTTGTTGGATTTCTTTATTAATGCACGTATACGCCAGACTCGTATCTTTTTGAAAGCGGAACATTTTAATGCTAAGATGGGTTCTGCTACGTATTATACAGCGCCTAATTATCCGTATCGGGACTTTATGATTCGATTTGGATTGGTTTGGACCTTCTTCCAATAGAATACTACTATTATTTTAAACGAGAAACTCCGTGGAAGTTGGAAACTTCGA
>JAHEHJ010000092.1 GCA_024644655.1 Flavobacterium sp. | reverse complement strand
CCCAAATTAAACCCCTCAGGTTTCGTCAAATAGTCTCCCATAGTAGCGCCTATAGGATGTGTTACGATTATGGCACACCAATACAAAAGTTCTCGGGACAATTGGGTATAGAAGTAAAGTACCACTACTATAGCGAGTAATACAACCAAGAGTACCGTCCCCCCATCAAATCCAAGTGGGGTGTTGTGGGCCAACAAATCTCCTAAAGCTGTTCCTAAAGTACTGGATACTAATAAGGCTGTCCAATATAAAATTTCGGTACGAGTACTCAATCCATTATCAAGGGTGTTGGCTCTTGAATGATACATCCATATCCCAAAGGTTGTGGCTAAAGCCACTATCAAAAGTAAGGTACCAAACACATAGCCTTGATTCTCAGTATACTCTAACTGCTCATGAAAATAGGACCTGCTGATAAAATCAGACAGTGTAGTGCCTAAGGTACTGGCCAACGTAATTACAGTCCAATACAAGAGTGGTTTTTGGCTTTTAGAATAAAGGGATAGGGTAAGAGCTAACATAAAAAGCACAGCTAACGCAATAGTGCCACCGCCATAGCCCAACTTAAAGGTTTGCGAAATTAAATCACCCGCAGTTTCACCCATAGTGTTGGCACTAATAAGAAAAACCCAATAAAAAAGGTTGAGTTTGGGTAACTGTTTCATTAGGGTGTATTTGTTTTACTAGCTTTTAAATAAGCCGTATAGATATAGTTTTTACAAGCAATATCCGTAAGTTCATTCATCAAATAATCATACGCTTGTTTTCGTTTCGATGCAGAACTGTATTCGGTAATACAATAATTGGTAGCATAAATGCTGAGCAAATAGTCTTGTATTTTTTGAGGTATCGTCTTGTTTTTAAGATAATCGTGAAATTCAAATAAATCTTCTTTTTTTGAAAGCTGTTTAAAGTTAAACTTATGAAATTCATACAGCACACTTCTATAACTTGAACTTGTATGAAAGGATTCTATATCTGCTCCGTTCAATGTTTGGATAAATTGATCCAAATGAGGTGTGCTTATTGGAGTATCAGAGAATTTAGAAAGTTTGTATTTGTAAAACAAACTAAGATTAATAAGGTTGTTTTTGGTGTCGTTTTGAACCCAATGCAGTATCGTGTCATTGATTTTTGACTTGTACTCCGCACAGTATTGCTTACTTTTTTGTTGAGTTTTCGTAATGAGTTGTACCAGTTCGGTTTCACTATTGTTTACAATCAGTGTAGCATCAAGTTGGTTTAATGCAGTAGCTATTATTTTAGAATTCCCAAAAATAAATTGATTGGCATCCTTATGGTCTCCATTAAATTCTAAAGAAGGGATATCGGATGAAGCTGTGAAATCAATTTTAAGTAAATCGCCTTTCCCTAGATATACAGTCGAGTTGACTGTGGTTAAATTTAAAAGGTAAAAGCCCGGTTTCGAAATGCTAAAAGTATCAACGAGAATCCCTTTGTCATTAGGATGAGATTCAAAAATAGGTTTCGCTTGAAAAAGATCATGAGTATCATAAAGACTTATCGTTCTAAGCGAACCCAATTCTTCTTTATCGGTAAATTTAATGGTGTTGTAGGTATTCTTCTTGGGACTACACCCCATAAAAAAAAGAAAAACTATGCCTAAAAGGTGCGCTTGTTTCATAATATGCTAGTTACACTGTTTTCATACCCCGTACCTCGTATATCGTACCTCGTATATCGTACCTCGTATATCGTACCTCGTATATTCAATACGGTCTCAAAGATATAAAATTACTTCACCCGTAGTAATCTCAACTCATATTCCACAGCACAAAAAAAATAGGCATCAGATTCCTAGCATCTAGGAACCCGAAAACCTACTTTTCAATCCAAACTAAAAATTATAAACTAACTCAACGTTAAAGAGAGTCTCTCAGAAACCAAATGTACTATGGGGATTTCATATAAAAATCCCCAACAATGGGGATATTTGAAATATTTTGAGTTGAAGTTGTAATTAGGTAATAGGATTTATTGTGCTATCAGAAGTTACAGTTTTATTTGTTTTCAATTCGATAAATTAATCCTCGATGACGCTCAAAATCGAATTCTGTTTCAAAGTGCATACCCAACTTTTCCAATACTTTAATCGACGCCCTATTCTCAGCCATGGCACGTCCAATGATGCTTTTCAAGTTGAGCTGTTCAAAACCATAATGCAGGCATGCTTTGGCACTTTCTGTCGCCAATCCTTTATTCCAATGGTTTTCAAAAAACCGAAATCCAATGTCGGTTTCGTCAACTTCGGCCACATATTTTAAACCACACCATCCCAGAAATTCGCCACTAAATTTGTCCAATACTGCCCAACGACCATAACCATTGATCTCATATTCGTGATAATTTCTCAAAAAGTGTTCCGCCTCTGTTATCGATTCAAAAGCGGTATCTCCTGTATATTTTAATACGTTTGGATTGCTATTCAAGGCATAGAAATGCGCAGCATCTCCAACGTGTAATTCACGTAAATGCAATCGTTCCGTTTCTATTAGTAAAGTCATTATAAGTGCGTTTTCAAAATCGAATACAAAAAGCAACTAAATACGTTCAACAAAACGAAGTTAACTAAAAAGTAGGAACATAGTATAATTTGATTGGTACATCACAGGCTTTATGAAATAGTAGTTTTAATAGCATCCATGATTTCTGAATAGTTTTCAAATGAATCAGGTGAAATAATTATGCTATTTCCATCGGTAAGGTATACGATGCTATAAAGAAAACCTTCTGATATGTCAACGCCATGTGTATTCTTATATTTCGATTTTTGGATATCAATTCTCAAAATAGATTGGAAAGGAATAAATTGTTTTGCTCTAAAAAACAATGACGTTTTTTCTATTCCGTTTTCTAATATTTTTAGGGAGTATATTTGGAAAATACCTGAACAAAGGAATACCATAAAACACAACATCCCAACAGCCAAATACAAAACTTGTTTTGTGATTTTATCGGGATTTACGAATCCATATAGGCAAAAAGATAGAATAGTTACAAAAAGGATAACTCCAACAGTAAACCTAATTAAAAACAATTTTCGTAATTTGGATTCTATTGGCATTGTATATAATTTGGTATTTTGAAGGTTAAATACTGTTAAGCTATTTGTATACAGTAGCAATACCACGAACAGCTTTCTCTAATATAAAGTTTTCAGAAAACAGCCATTAAACCCTCTATTTCTTATACTCGTTCTTGAGAGTTAGGACTTTATTTTTATTCAATAGTTTAATTAGTTCTTTATTAAATATCTCAACTCCATTCTGGTTTAAATGGTTAGAATCGTAGAAATGTATTGAATCATTCAAAGAGATTATTTCATTAAAGTTGTAAAAGGTTGAATATTTTCGCATTACACTATCAAAATACTTAGAGTTTATAGTACTATCATAATTCACTTTTGGAATTGGGGCATATACTAGAATTAATTTAATATTTTTAGTTTTAAGCATTTGAACTATTTCAGAAAAAGATTCGAGTTGATAATCACTCAATAAAAGTTCTTCTTTTTTGAAATCTTTTGGTTGATAATAACTTATTTTTTTTTCAACAAAACCACCAGA
Organism: Flavobacterium sp.; assembly: GCA_024644655.1. Taxonomy (GTDB): domain Bacteria; phylum Bacteroidota; class Bacteroidia; order Flavobacteriales; family Flavobacteriaceae; genus Flavobacterium. The sequence continues at coordinate 2,215 of JAHEHJ010000092.1, read as the reverse complement.
TATATAGTTGTCATCACCTTTAATTGCAGGTTCAGAAAAAGATTTATTTGATCCAAGAAGATCACAAGTTAACCCGTAAATAAGAGTATTATATGTTTTTACATTGTTGATTTTAAAAGCCATCTCTAATGAGTGAAAATCATTTTTGTCGTTAGCAATTATATCAAGAGAAGATTCAACACCATCAATTGCAAAAGTGGTTGGATAAACTTCATAAATTACAAGCTTAGGATTTAATCTATCTAAATATCTATCAAGTAATGCCTTGGTTTGAATTGGTGTTTGAGCACTAGAACCCAAATTAAATGTTTTGTACCCATTTTTAGAAAAAATCCGTGTGTCAAAACCCCGGTAGGCATGAGATGACCCCAATATTAATATATCAACGTCTTTATAATTTTTTATATCTGATATTCTTGAATACAGATGACCATAGGAACCAACTTTATAAATAATGTTTGGTTTTAAAATTGACGGTGAATATCGCCCCCAAAAGGTTAAGGAAACAATATAAAAGGGTATAGTAAATAACAGAAATAGAGTTGTATTGACAATAAATTTCTTCATAGTAAAATCCTAAAATTGAAAATAGATAAATGGGGATTCAACAGAGGGCATAAACATTCCAATTAAAAAAATTAGAAGTGAATAAAATGTCCATCTTATTGGCCTATACCAATTTTGTCCAATATGTGAAATGGCAAATTCACCTTCTCTTCCCTGCCATTCAATTAAAATAAATACTCCAACAAGTAGTAAGGTTACTATAGAATTGTACATGTCAGGAAATTTTGGTATTGTAAAAAGAGACGAAGAAAAAATTTCAGAAATGTAGCTTATTGCGTGCCCAATATTTTCGGCTCTAAAAAATATCCAAGCAAAAACAATTAAACTAAAGGTTAAACCCATTTGAAAAAATTCTTTTAAAGTAGGCATTAATTTTCCAGAAGCTACGGTTTCTATATTAGTTCTATTGGTCTTAAATAGTATAGAAGGCATTATAAAAAGAGCATTTAATGCACCCCAAAAAATAAACGTCCAATTTGCTCCGTGCCAAAAACCGCTTATAATAAATATGATAAATGTATTACGAATACGCATCCAATTCCCTCCTTTGCTTCCACCTAATGGTATGTATAAGTAATCTTTGAACCAAGAAGAAAGTGAAATATGCCAACGTCTCCAGAACTCTGCTATATCTCTCGAAAAATAAGGAAAGGCAAAATTTCTTAATAAATCTATTCCAAAAAGACGTGCTGTACCTATTGCGATATCCGAATAACCAGAAAAGTCCCCATAAATTTGAAAAGTAAAAAATAATGCTCCTATAACCAAAGTACTACCAGAATACTCTGCCGAATTATTGAAAATTAGATTTGCAAATCTCGCACAATTGTCGGCTATTACAATTTTCTTGAACAGTCCCCAAAGTATTTGTCGCAATCCATTAACAGCTTTATCATAGTCAAATGTTCTTTCTTTTTTTATTTGAGGCAATAAATGTGTGGCTCTTTCAATTGGTCCTGCTACAAGCAATGGAAAGAAGCTAACAAAAACTGCATAATCAACAAAGTTTCGTTCTGCTTTAATTCTGCTTTTATAGATGTCAATTACATACGAAAGGCCATGAAATGTATAAAACGAAATTCCAACAGGAAGAATAACACTTAATGTCCATGGATTTATTTTAAATCCAAAATGAGAAATTGCTACTGTAAAAGATTCTGCGAAAAAGTTATAATACTTGAATACTCCAAGAAAACCAAGATTTACTAGTACACTCAACCAAAACCAAAACCGCTTTCCATTTTGATTTGCTGCATCCTGCATTTTTAAACCTGTGAAATAGTCCAAGAGCGTTGAAAACATTAATAGAAATAAAAATCGCCAATCCCAACAAGCATAAAAGAAATAACTAGCAACAAGTAATAAAGTATTTTGAACGAAAAGGTTTTTGTTGGTTATAAACCAATAGAGTAAAAATACTATCGGCAAAAAAATCACAAAGTCAATTGAGTTAAAAAGCATAAATTCCGATGATTCTTTTAATGTTTGTATGTATCACTGTCGTTTCTCTTAGCATGATGCATAACGTATCGCGGCTTCATGAAGTGGCAATGATCCAAGACCAAGCCTTTACAAATATAGATAAAACTTTAAATTAAAATCTTTTCAATTTCAAATAATTCCATTGCATCGCAATTGGTACACACGA
>JAHEHJ010000060.1 GCA_024644655.1 Flavobacterium sp. | reverse complement strand
TGTCAGCTCGTGCTATAGTACCATCTCCAGTCGCAAATATTGGAGTGCCCGTTTTTGCTGTAAAATCCATTCCTTCATGCATCTTGCGGACTTTGGTAAAGGGGTCTGTTCGATATCCAAAACCTGAAGCCATGTGTTTTAGGTTTTCATTTTTCACGGGTTGAATAGCCGGAATAGCCGCAAGTAATTTGTTTTTTGCTTTGGCCAATTTTAAAATTTCATCAAGTGATTTGGATTGGATAACCAGCTCTTTTGAAATTACATCCACCCGTTTTGATGTGTGTATAACCAAATCCGAATTGTTAAATCCTTCTAATTCTTTATAGCGATTGATACCACCGAAGCCTGCTTTTCTTTGTTCGAATGGTATGGGAGCCGTATTAAAGTAGGCTCTATAGATGTTGTTGTCGCGTGCTTCTATATCTTCTAATACTTCATCGATTTCATCCATTTTTTTATTTACAATTGCATAGCGCAATTTCATGGTTTCAATTTCACGAGCTTGCAAACGATCTTTAGGTGTTTCAAGGAAGGAGGAATTCAATAAAATTACAAAGCACAAAAAACCGAATAATGCTGAAGCAAGAAGAAATAACCCAATATACCCTAACTGTTTGGTTAATTTTGGTTTAATTTTTCGATATGCCAAACTTTCGGTGTCGAAATAATACTTTACTTTCTTCGCCATTTTTTATTTTATACTATTTTTGTGCAGGTTTTAAAAAACAATGGTTATACGAACAAATTTAACAAATGTTTCAAATTAAGAAGTACTTGTTGTAATTTCTTTTCAATAACACAGACATTCTTTGATAGAAACCATTCAGATAAAATACAAGATTAGGTAATTGAGGTTGACTAGCCCAATAATAAAATAGAAAAATGAAATCACAAGACATTCGTAAAGCATACTTGCAATTCTTTGAAAGCAAAGGACATTTGATTGTTCCTTCGGCACCTATCGTATTAAAAGACGATCCTACTTTGATGTTCAATAATTCGGGAATGGCTCAGTTTAAAGAGTATTTTTTAGGAAATGGTACGCCAAAGAGTCTAAGAATTGCGGATACTCAAAAATGCCTTCGTGTATCGGGAAAACACAATGACCTTGAAGACGTAGGGTTTGATACCTATCACCATACCATGTTTGAAATGTTGGGGAATTGGTCTTTTGGAGATTATTTCAAAAAAGAGGCTTTAGCTTGGGCTTGGGAATTCTTAACAGAAGTTTTAAAGTTAGATAAAGACCGTTTGTATGTATCCGTTTTTGAAGGTAACCCTGCAGAAAATGTTCCTTTTGATCAGGAAGCTTGGGATATTTGGACGCAATATGTAGCTGAAGATCGTATTATACTTGGAAATAAAAAAGATAATTTTTGGGAAATGGGAGATCAAGGTCCTTGTGGCCCTTGTTCCGAAATCCATATTGATTTAAGAACCGAAGCTGAGAGAGCAGCCGTTTCAGGGCGAAGCTTGGTGAATGCGGATCATCCTCAAGTGGTTGAGATTTGGAATAACGTATTCATGGAATTCAATCGAAAAGCGGATGGTTCCTTGGAAAAATTACCAGCACAGCATGTGGATACGGGTATGGGATTTGAGCGTTTGTGTATGGCTATGCAACAGGTGACTTCCAATTATGATACCGATGTGTTTACCCCATTAATTCAAAAAATTGAGCAAATCACAGGATTACACTATACTTCAAACGAGGTAAAATCAGTTAGTGAGGAGCAAAACAAAACCAATATTGCCATTCGTGTTATTGTAGACCATGTTAGAGCGGTTGCTTTTGCTATTGCAGATGGGCAGTTGCCATCTAATGGAGGTGCAGGTTATGTAATTCGTAGAATTTTGAGACGTGCAATACGGTATGGATTTACGTTTTTAGATACAAAAGAGCCTTTTATATATAAATTGGTTGAAGTGTTGGCTCAACAAATGGGTGAGTTTTTCCCAGAGATCAAGTCCCAACAACAATTGGTTACCAATGTGATTCGGGAGGAAGAAGCTTCTTTTTTGAGAACATTAGATCAAGGATTACAACTTTTGGAGCAAGTAGCTGCACAAACTAAAGGGTCTGAGGTTTCGGGTACTAAGGCATTTGAACTGTATGATACCTTTGGATTTCCTAAAGATTTGACTGCTTTGATATTGAAGGAGAGAGGGATGTCATTTAATGAAAGTGAGTTTGATGCCGCTATGCAAGAACAAAAAAATCGTTCTCGTGCGGCTTCTGAAGTTTCTACTGAAGATTGGTCGGTTTTGATACCGGGTAATGTGGAAACGTTTGTGGGATATGACCAAGTGGAAAATGAAGTTAAGATTACCCGTATTCGAAAAGTAGACAGTAAAAAAGACGGTGTTTTATATCAAATTGTATTAGATAATACCCCTTTTTATCCTGAAGGAGGAGGGCAAGTAGGTGATAAAGGAACTTTGGTTTCGGCTAATGAAGTTATAGACATCATTGATACTAAAAAAGAGAATAATTTAATTTTGCATTTTGCAAAACAATTGCCAGAGAATGTACATGCTGCTTTTGTGGCTAAAGTGAATGTTGATTTGAGAACGGCTACTTCTAAGAACCATTCGGCAACACATTTGATGCATCAAGCTTTGCGTTCGATTTTAGGAACGCATGTGGAACAAAAAGGGTCGTTGGTCAATCCTACTTATTTGCGTTTTGACTTTTCCCATTTCAGTAAAGTTACTGAGGAAGAGTTGAAGCAGGTTGAGGATTTTGTTAATGCGCGTATTGAAGAGCAATTGGCTTTGATTGAACGCAGAAGTATTCCTATCCAACAAGCATTAGATGAAGGAGCGATGGCTTTATTTGGAGAGAAGTATGGTGATTCTGTTCGTGCTATTAAATTTGGACAAAGTATGGAGTTGTGTGGAGGAATACATGTACAAAACACAGCTGAAATATGGCATTTTAAAATTATATCTGAAGGAGCTGTAGCAGCAGGAATTCGTCGTATCGAAGCTATTACGGCTGACGCTGTTAAAGATTTTTATGCGCAACAAGAGCAAACTTTGTCAGAGATAGCAACGGTATTAAAAAACCCTCAAGATACTTTAAAAGCATTGCTTTCCTTACAAGAGGATCATGGGAAATTGAAAAAGCAAGTGGAACTTTTGTTAAAAGAAAAAGCTAAAAATTTAAAAGGCAGCTTATCTTCTGAATTACAAGAAGTTAATGGAGTTCAGTTTCTAGCGGTGCAAGTGGATTTAAATGCGGAAGGAGCTAAAGATTTGGCTTATGAATTGGGGACTTTAGGGACTAATTTATTTATAGTTTTGGCCACAGCAGAGGATGACAAACCGATGTTGACGTGTTATATTTCTAAAGAATTGGTTGCTGAGAAGAATTTAAATGCGGGAACAGTAGTTCGCGAATTGGGTAAATACATTCAAGGTGGCGGTGGGGGTCAGCCTTTCTTTGCGACTGCTGGAGGGAAAAACTCGGCTGGTATAGCCGATGCGCTACACCATGCAAAAGCCTTTTTGAATGTCTAAAATCGAGAAATAAATTGGAATACTAAAAGCATAGAGTTCACTACTTTATGCTTTTTTTGTTTGATTTAAATTGCCGTTTTTGCTATTTAACTGATATATTAACAGTATATCGACTATGTTTAGTGGTTGATTTTCATTTTTATACATTTGGGTATTGAATAAATAGTCCCCAAGTTTATCTATTCTTTGTTAACCTAAAATAATGTATGATTATGAGAACTCAAAAATTCTTCTGGATAGTATCTCTTTTTATAGTAACCCTATATTCTTGTTCTACAGACTCTACGAGTCAAGCTAAACAACTTAAAAGTTTTGTTGAAGTTTCAAATGACGGATCAACTTCTGAAACGGTTTTGAATTATACAGGCAGTAATTTGGCTAGTATGACTAGTGAAGATAAAGTAGTTACTTTGACGTATACAGGTCAATTAGTGACTCGAATTGTTGAAGAGAATACCCTTACACAAAGTATAGTAACTCGTGATTATATTTACAGCAATGGTACATTGGTGAAAATTGTTTCTTCAGATCATTATGAAACTCGTTTTACTCATTTAGATAATGGCGTTGTTGCTTATGTAAAAGTATTAATCGCTACGAATGGAGATGAGATAGGCGTGAATCACGGTTCCCTTTATTTTGTAAATAATAATTTGATCAAAGATGAGCGATTTTTAGATGATGCAGGTGTTAATGTAGTGTCAAAAGAGACTATGAATTACCAATATGATTCTAAAATAAATCCAGTGCATGCTTTGGTGGGATTTGATAAATTATTAGATTATACCAGTGCTGTATCAGTTAATAATTGCATCAATTTTTACAAAGAAACTAGTGTTCACAACTTAGATACAGATCAAATCATTTCGTCTGCGGTGGGTTATGATAGTACTATTCAATATGACGAAGCTGGCTATCCTATTGAAAATGTCACTTCTATGACATTGTTTGGAAATGTAGTTTCCAATCACGAGAAAACAGAGTTTTTCTACAACTAATTCTCTTAGTACAATTGGTTTTATTCGCTAAATAATAATTACATTAACTTACTGTGTGTATTGCTATCTGAAAAGATGTAGTTTTGTGGTAGGACTATACGAAATCATTTTTTTTGTTTATTACTCCTATTCGTTTAATTCCTTTTTATCGCTTTGATTCATGCAATTTAGAACTGTAATTCCAATTGAAACTTCGAAATCAAGTATTGATTATGATGCTTCTATTGTTTCTTTTGGATCCTGTTTTGCAGATAATATGGGTAGTAAACTAGACTATTTTAAGTTTAGAAATATCACCAATCCTTTTGGGATTATTTTCAATCCTGTATCCATTGAACAATTGATTTTGAGGATAATTTCTCGCTCCTATTTTACGGAATCAGATTTGTTTTTTCATCAGGAATTATGGCATTGTTTTGAAGTGCATTCGGAATTTAGCAGCCCTAATGCGGTTGAACTATTAGATAGATTGAATTCATTGCTAGACACATCCTATAAGAATATTTGCCAAGCCACACATGTCTTCCTTACTTATGGAACTTCATGGGTATATCGTGAAAAAAATACCCAAAAGCTAGTGGCAAATTGTCATAAAGTGCCCCAAAACCAATTCGACAAAGAAATTCTCTCGGTCTCAACAGTAGAAACCAGTATTCAAAATACGCTTGATTTACTTCATAAAATAAATCCTAATTGTACGATACTAGTAACCGTATCACCAGTACGTCATAGTAAGGATGGATTTGTAGAAAATCAAAGGAGTAAAGCGCATTTGATTACAGCGATTCATTCCCTGTTGGAAAAAGAGAATAGCCAAGTACATTATTTTCCGAGCTATGAAATTGTAATGGATGAACTTCGGGATTATCGGTTTTATGCAGAAGATTTATTGCATCCCAATTCGGTAGCCATCGATTACATTTGGCAACGATTTAAAGAAACTCAAATTTCAAATGCATATTATGGAACGATGGAGGCAGTAGAAAACATTCAAAAAGGCCTTGCCCACCGTCCCTTCAATCCAGACACAGCTAGTCATCAAAAATTTCTTGGCACCCTTAACCAAAAGATAATCAGCTTACAGGAGCAATTTCCCCATATCCAATTTTAATAAAATACGACATTTGACGTATTTTCTGTCATAGGTTTTCACTATAGGTTTGCTAAGTAATTAACAACCTGTATTATGAAAATCTTTAAAAGCGTTTTAGTATTCACCTTCTTTATGTTGTGTTCGCATACAGTCAATGCACAACGGCCTGTAATTACAGACGAAGAAGAAGTGTCCACATTAGTTACTAAAGAAATCGATGAGGTTTTTCAATCGTCAGATTTTATTAAACGTAAAAACAAAAAGTTTATTGATGTTAAAGGAACCATGGTCATCGATATTGGTGTGGTTCAAAACGGAAAAGTATCTTCTTTTTTTAAGGTAGAGAGTGATATAAAGAATATTGACTTCATCAACTTTATGTCCGATTACATCCTACAACACAAATTCCAATTTAAATTAGAAAAACAGCAACGGTATAAAATACGCTATACCGCGACTTTTTAATAACCCTACAATAAAAACAATAGAACAATGAGAAAAATTAATTTTGTAATGGTAGCGCTAGTTTTAGCAAGCACATTACCCGCTTATGCCCAATTTGGGAATCTTCTAGGTAAAGGCAAATCAGCTGGAAAAAAAACGGGAAGTTTTACAACTGTCTGGGAATCCGAATTTGATAATAAAGCAACGCGATTGGCTTTATGTGATGGCGATGGAGTCTATATTATTGGTACAGATGATAATTCGGCATCAGTGCTAAATTCTGATGGTAAAGCGGTTTGGAATGGAGATTATAAAAAATTAACAACGAACAATACCAATAATTCGGAATATCAATATACGATATGGAAAGACAAAGGAGGATATCTTTTTCTTTTTGATAAAAGAAGTTTGGGTACAGATAGAGTGGCTGTGTTAGATTTGGCTACAGGTAAAGAATTGTGGAACTCTGAATTATATCAAGATTTAATACCAAAAGGAGGTACTAAAACTGAAGAGGGTACAGATCAAGGGGAACTTGAGACCGTTAAATACATCGACGAATTAGACTCATTTCTAATCTCTCAAAGAAATTCAGTGATTTTGGTAAAAGCCAATACTGGTGAGAAAATTTGGGAAACCAATAGGTTCAAAGGAGGTGTTGGTAAATATGTATATGATGCCAAAAGAAACGAAATCATCATGGTGAACTTTAAACCCACTGCTTTAGGAGCCTTGTTTTCGGGGTTTAAGAATCAATTAGTCCGAATTAATGCGGCAAATGGTGATGTGATGTGGGATGCTACTTTCACTGGTACAATAGAAAAAGAGTTGGTAACTCGTAGAGCCATTATTGATTTATGGATCAAGGGCGATAAGATCTTTATGTATCTCGATGGGATGAATGTATATGATTATAACACAGGACAAAAGTTATGGTCAGTGAATTATGAAAATGACATGGCAGGTTCAAATGGGGGATTATTTAGCGGGGGAAAACGATCTAAAATTTATAGAACAATAGCTGATCCATTATTTACAACGGATGCTGTGTATATAGTAATCTTAGGAACTAGAGATAGAACTAAATATGTTGAAAAACACGATTTAAATTCGGGTAAATTACTATGGGCTTCAGAGAAAATCACGGGTGCTTTTTGTATGCCCAATATTTATAAAGCCAATGATAAAATATTGGTACAAGTAGGAGGTAAAGTTCAAGTACAAGAATATCGTTTAGAAGAAGTTTCAAGTGGTTTTGGTGCGGCTATGTCCTTAGGTGGTTTTGGTGGAGGCGGTACTGTGAAACAATGGGTACCTTATATCTATTGGGATTATAAGAATCAAAAGAATTCGGTGTTGTGTTTAGACGATAAAACGGGAACTACCGCTTGGCGTTCTGAAAAATTTGACAAACGAATTACCGATTTGATTTTAGATAATAATACGACCGTATTTGTTGGTGATGGGGATGAGTTTTATGGGTATGATATTGCTAGTGGTAATCAATTGTTTGATGTAAAACATAATGATGCACATGTTGGTAAAGCTTCTGACGTAATTGATTTTGGAGATAAAGTAGTGGTGTTATCTGAAAAAGGACTAGCAGCGTATAACAAAAAAGACGGTTCACGAGCTTATGCTTCAGATAAAATTAAAGGAGTAGATTACTTCTATCATATTGGGAATAACTATTTTTTAAGAGATCAAAGAAATAGTAAAAATATAATCTATGGTATTGATATGACCAATGGAGAAACCAAAGGTTCTGTTCAGTCCAAAGGAAAAGGAGGAAGTCCAAAATATGGGTCAGGTATCGATATCACCACAGATGGGGAATATATTTTTGCCTTTAAAGGCAGAAAAGTAGAAAAAATTAAAGTTAATAATTAGTTGTTTTTCGGATAATGAAGATGGGACTGTAAGCAATTGCAGTCCTTTTTTTAACACGTATGTTATGAAATTAAAAGTACTAATGATATCCCTCATGTTTGGATTGTATGGTGTTGAGGCACAACAAATACAATGGGTAAGTAAAATGATTAAGTATTCGTCAGATTTGGGTGGGAAACAAAATAACATTAAAAGAATATTGGGAAAGCCAGATGCTTTTCCTCAAGGAGGATTAAGTGCTAATGCATGGATGCCAAAGGATGCTTTGAAAGGATATGAATGGGTGGAAGTTAGTTTTGCTAAGCCACAAACTGTAAAGCAGATTGCTGTATTTGAAAATTTAAATGCGGGCTGTGTTGCGAAAATTGGAGTCGATACGGGTTCTGGTAGTTATGAAACAGTTTGGTCAAGAAAGGTAAATTATAAAACACCCACATTTAAAGCCGTTTTGCCTGCTGATCGTAATTATTATTTCAAACGTAAAAGAAGAAAAATACAAGAAGCTCCTGAGGTGTTAAATCCGGGAATTGAACATGTTGTTTTAGATCATGCAGTTTCAGATGTTGTTGCAGTTCGGGTAGAATTTAATTTCTCTTTACTTCCTGGTTTAAAACAAATTGATGCTATAGGAATATCCGATTCAGAAACTCCATTGGAGGGAGTAATCAATTCTTATGAAGGCTTTGAAGCTCTACATGATGCAGAAATCATTCCGATGGATAATTTAATTCCTGCTTCCGCACTTGTAAGTAATGATGGGAAAAAATTATTTGTCACGATGGAAACCGATGAAAAAGATGTTATTTATTCTTGTAATAAGATGTCTAATGGGAAATGGTCAAACCCATCCAAAGAGGATGAATTATTAAGTGCCTATGATAATTATAATTATATACTAGCCCATTATCCCAATTTCATTTTAAAGGGTGGTAGGGGTTATAATAAAGGAACTGGTGAAACAGGATTTGAGTTTTTGGATCCATCATATCAATCTATAGGGTTTTTAAAAGTAGCAGCCTTTGTTAATTATGATAACACTGCATCAGCTACTATTTCAGAGGATGCCAAAATATTAATTATGGGTTTGGAATCCGATATGACACAAGGAGGTCAAGACTTATATTTTGCCACAAAAAAAGAAGATGGAACCTATAGTTTGTTGCAAAATATAGGTAAAAATATTAATACAGCAGCCGAAGAAAGTTCCCCATATTTATTATCAGACCTTCATACTTTGTTTTTTTGTAGTAATGGATTTAGTTCGTATGGAGATTATGATCTTTATGTAACCTATCGTTTAGATGATACATGGAAGAAATGGGCTGAACCTATTAATCTTGGGAAACAAATTAATTCTGCAGAAGCAGAAGACTTGCCTTTTTATGATGAAAAAGAACAGGTATTGTTTTTTTTAACTAAAGTAGCCGGAGGGCAAGTGATAAAGTCAATAGTATTGCCAATCGATACAATAAATACAGCTTTAAAAATGTGAGTTGTGAAATACGACAAATGCCTTATTGAAAAGAGTTTTGATAAATAGCACATTTGTATACGAATATTAGTAATATCATTTTAAATCAAAACAGTATGAATTATTTAAAACAAATTAGATTTATCATGTCATTGGGGTTAATTATTGCAATGACATCTTGTAGTAATGATAGTAGTAATGGAGGTAGTACTCCGACTGCTGGGATAACTTGTAAAGTAGATGGTGCATCCGTAACTGCAACGGATATAGAAGCTTCATTGTATACGAACTCTGTAGCGGGTGGTCGGTATATTGATGTGTATGCTTATCAAGGAAGTAATCAAATTTTAGAATTTCATTTTCCTCCTAAAACGGGTAGTTATCCCGCAAATCAAACGATGGATATGTCAAATTCATGGTTGACTTACATGACTAATAATGGTTTAAGTTACCCGGCGGATTATTTTAATTCTACTTCAGGTACCATTAATGTAACTACTTGTGATACTGTCAATAATAAAATTATTGCCACATTTAATTTTATAGGAGATAATGGTACACTAACTAAAAATATTACAGAAGGTGGAATTAATATATCTGAAATAACCCATCAGTAATTAAAAAGGAAATTGATTGTTTTGAATACTTGACTATGGTGTACTTCATTGGCGTAATATCACTTTTCTTTTTGGTGCTTGTCCTTTATTTGTTGAATAAAATGCAAGCCGATAAAGCTCGTTTTAATGCCAAAATAAAAGTCTTAGAAGATTTTATTGTGCATATTAGTAAGGAACAAACCATTCAAAACAATCAATTGCTATTATCCGAAGAGTTAAAACAACAATTGCAACTCATTAATGCAGCCTTGAATAAAGAGGTTTTTGATTTAAATTATCAATTGTTTGAAGAATTACAATCAAGGAAATAAAGGTTTTAGATTGTAATTTTAACAATTGTATTATATTTATGGTATAAATATTTCAGATGAATAGAAAACTACTTTGTTTTTACGTGTTACTTTTTTCTTTTAGTTTTGGATATTCTCAGGATATTCAAAAAACTCTGATTAAGGCCTATACCTCACAAGACTCTTCTGACTATTTCTTCAAAAAAGCTAAAAAGGCAATTCAATCTAAATCTGCTTTGGCAGAATATTATTTCTGTAAAAATGCCCGTTGTACAGACTATAATATTCAAGACAGTTCCCTTTACTACGGTAAAATAGCTGCCAAAATGTTTCTCGAGATAAAAGAATACAACAAATACATGTATACCCTTAGTAATATGGGGAAAACCTATATTAAACAAGGGCATTATGATAAAGCCATCGAAAGCTATTTTACAGGATTAAAAGTAGCAGAGAGAGAAAAAAACAACTATTGGATACAGACTTATCCTCAAAGTATATCTATTGCTTATCATGATTTTGAGGAATATAAAAAAGGAGTAGAATATGGGAAGAAAGCATTGAAAATTGCCCTTCATTGTAAAAAGATAAAACCTTTAGATGTAGCATTTGCCTTGAATGCTATTGCTATAAATTTTGACGATTGGAAAAAACCGGATAGTGCTTTAGCCTACCATTTTAAGATTTTTAACTACGTAAAAGGTGTAGATACTCTTATGATAGGGTATACCTATAACAATATTGGAAATACCCTTTTAAAACTTAAGAAATTTAAACAAGCTCAAAAATGGATTAAACGTGCGGTTACTATTGCTAAAATGAAAAACAATGGTCCAAAGAATTCATTTTACTATTATGAAAATGCGACAAATTATAATAATTTAGCGACTATAGCCTATGAAACTAATGAATTTGATCAAGCAGAAATACTCTTTGATACTTCTTATTTTTATGCCAGTCGAAGTGAAAGCATAGAAAAGTTAAGGGACTACTATTATTCTCGTTATTTGTTTAATAAAAAACGGAAGAACAATGAAAAGGCGTTGGGTTATCAAGAAGAATATCTAAAACTTAGAGATTCTATTTTTAAGAAAGACAGAGAAGCCACTTTTGCGGAATTGGAAACCAAATACCAAACAGAAAAAAAAGAACATGAACTGCTACTTTCTAAAACAAAGATTCTTCAAAAAGATAATGAAATTAAAAGAAAGAACATACAGTCTATTGTTTTATGGGTTGTGCTCTTTGGAATACTAATCGTAAGTTACTTATTGTATTACCAACAAAAAATCAAAAATAAACAGCAAAATCAAGAGTTTGAACTAAAGGCAGCTATATCCAAAATTGAAACGCAAAACAAACTACAAGATCAACGCCTCCAAATTTCTAGAGATTTACACGATAATATAGGGTCCCAACTCACCTTTATTATTTCTTCTGTTGACAATATAAAATATGCTTTTGATTTAAAAAATCATAAGTTGGATGAGAAGTTGTCTAATATAAATGCATTCGCCAAATCAACTATTATAGAGTTACGAGACACCATATGGGCAATGAATCACGAACAAATATCATGTGAAGATTTGCAAGTACGGATCCATAATTTTATGGAAAAAGCAAAAGAAGCAAAAGAAAATATTTCTTTTAACTTTGATATAGATACATCACTTAAAGGAATTGCATTTACTTCTGTTCAAGGAATGAATATCTACAGAACTGTTCAGGAAGCTGTAAATAATAGTATAAAATATGCTGATGCAACACAAATTAGTGTTTTGATTAATGTTGTAGCGGATAAAATTTCAATACTAATAGATGATAATGGGAAAGGATTCAATCTTGAGGAAATCGAATTAGGAAATGGAATTGTTAATATGAAAAAACGTATTGCAGATATTAATGGTACAATAACGATACATTCAACAATAGAAAAAGGAACTACTATTACCATTTTGTTAGATAATAATACAAGGAATTAATTAGTTGAGCTGATAGTCTTAAATACGGCATATGCCGTATTTTTTTTTTGATGCTAAAAGATCATATTTGTAATAGTAACAGCATTAATAGTAAAGTTATATTAAAAAGTTGTTTTTTATTGTTGTCCTTTTCAAAAGTTGATTATATAAGACAAGTCAATAATTTTGGAAAGGACTTTTTTTAACTTTAACTTTATATCAGAATAAATCACCAATTTTGGTAATAACTAGTATAGTATGACCATTCGATTAGCCTTAGTAGATGATAATGTTTTTTTACAGAAAGCTGTAGCTGAAAAATTATCTTTTTTTACTGATTTGTCACTTAAGTTTACTGCAATACATGGAAATGATTTGCAGCAAAAATTAGAGAAGAACAAAAACATCGATATGATTTTGATGGATATCGAAATGCCAATTTGTGATGGTATTGAAGCAACCAGAATTATTAAAACAAAATACCCTCAAATTAAAATCATAATGCTAACCGTTTTTGATAATGATGAGAATATTTTTAATGCTATTAAAGCTGGAGCCGATGGTTATTTGCTAAAAGAAGTCAATCCTAAAGAGCTGTATCAAGGGATTATAGAAACACTAAATGGAGGAGCCGCAATGAATCCTTCTATTGCACTTAAAACTTTGAAATTATTAAGAAATCCAATCGATTTTGAGCAAAAAGCAGATGAAGAAATCAAGCTTACCTCAAGAGAAATTGAAGTTTTAGAGCAATTAAGTAAAGGGTTAAACTATAATATAATTGCGGACAATCTCTTCCTTTCCCCATCAACAGTAAGAAAGCATATCGAAAATATCTATACGAAACTACAAGTCCACAATAAATTGGAAGCTATCCAAAAAGCGAAATCTAATAAACTGATTTAAATTTGCTTAGCTAAACTTTGCCAGCCTCCTCCATTAAGAGTGTCGATGCCGTTGGATTTTAATATGGATGTAGCTTGTGCACTTCGCATACCACTAGCACAACAAGCAATAATTGGTTTCTCCATTTTTTTTAGAATCTCAATTTGATTCGGGATCAAATTTAAAGGGACATTTTTGGATCCTTTGATGTGTCCATTTATAAATTCTGCTGGTGTTCTAACATCAATTATGATAGCGCCTTTTGCTAAAAATTCAGTTATGTTTTCTGATTTGTTTCCAAATCCGAGTAAGTCTAATATTCCCATAATAGTATGATTTTATAAGGCAAAAGTAACAACGATTTACTTTATGCATGTAACAAAAGTTACGTAAATCAAATTTCAGTATATTTGAAAACGTATGAAGATTACCGATAGAAAAACTGAAATTGTAAATGTGTCCGCACGTTTATTTAAAGAAAAAGGGTATAGTGCTGTAACTATGCGTGATATTGCTCAAGCTATGGATATCAAAGCCGCTAGTTTGTATAACCACATTACTTCCAAGCAAGAAATACTAGTTTTAATTATTATTGAAATAGCAGAAGAGTTTACAGCAATAATGAATGAAGTAGTCTTGTCAAAAGAAACTACCATCTCTAAAATAGAACGTATCATTCAATTGCACATTGATATAACCTTGCGGGATGCCGATGCATTAGCTTGTTTGAATAATGATTGGATGCATTTGGCTGACATCGAATTGCAATATTTCGTAAAAATGAGGGATGACTATGAACAAAATTTCAGAGCTATAGTACAAAAAGGAATTGATGAGGGTGAAATTAAAAATCTGAATATAGAAGTAATTATATTTTCTACATTATCCACTTTGCGGACCTTGTATTTGTGGTATGGCAAGAAAAAAAATCTTAAGCCTAAAGTTCTCAAATCGAATATGATTCAGGTTTTGTTGCATGGTATTGTAAATATGTAAGATGCTGAATTACAGCTGTTCTTAAGTTTTTCAATCGTTGTAGTTTCATTTTCGGAATTATTACTTAAATTTGCATAACAAACTAACAAGCGTTAGTTTATCTTTTAATTCTAATTTATGGCAAAATTTCATAGCGTAACTGTCGCAGATATTTACAAAGAAACCAAAGATTGTTCAGTCATTACTTTTGACATTCCCGAACCATTGCAAGCAGAATTTCAATACAAACCCGGTCAACATTTAGCGTTAAGAACTCAAATTGATGGGCAAGAGGTACGTCGTTCGTATTCGCTTTGTTCTAGTCCTTTAGAACGCAAATGGCAAGTAGCGGTTAAACAAATTCAAGATGGTTTGTTTTCAACTTTTGTTAATGAAACCTTGAAGGTAGGAGATGTTTTAGATGTGATGCCCCCAAGTGGATTGTTTTATACAGAAGTTGAAACTTCAAAAGCAAAGAATTATATCGCATTTGCAGCGGGAAGTGGAATCACACCCATACTTTCTATTGTTAAAACACTTTTGGCAGCCGAGCCCCACAGTACATTTAAGTTGTTTTATCTGAATAGTACGGTGAAATCCATTATCTTTAAAGAAGAAATAGAGCAACTGAAAAATGTATATTTCAATCGTTTTGAGATTTTTTATTTCCTAACCAAAGAACACCGAGTTTCTGAATTATTTAATGGTCGATTTACCAAAGAAAAAATTCAAGTATTGACAGATAAACTAATCGCTGTAGAAGCTACAGATGCTTGTTTTATTTGTGGTCCAGAGGAAATGATTTACTTATTGCGTGATGAGTTAACGGCTGCTGGATTGGATAAAGATAAAATACATTATGAACTATTTACAACAGGGCTTTCTGAAGAGGATAAGCAGCGTATTAGTAAAATTGTAGAGAAAAAAGTAGAAGGAACCGAAGTTACTATTATTGATGGAGGCAAAGAATTCCATTTTGTGATGGGGGATGATTTTGATACATTACTCGATGGTGCTATTGCAGCAGGAGCTGATTTGCCTTATGCTTGTAAGGGAGGTGTATGTAGTACTTGTCGTTGTAAAGTTATAGATGGCTCGGTAGAAATGAAACTCAATTATTCCTTAGAAGCCGATGAATTGGCCAAAAACTATGTGTTGAGTTGTCAAGCGGTGCCTACTTCCCAAAAAGTAGTAGTTGATTTTGGATTGTAAAAATAGAAACTGAATTAAATAACAACATTAGTTATGTCAGAACAAGAAATAAAAAACTTAGAGGCAATCTTTGAAGCGCGAATTGCCAATGACGAAAAAATAGAACCAAAGGATTGGATGCCAGAAAAGTATCGAAAGACTCATATTCGTCAAATATCTCAACATGCACATTCTGAAATAGTAGGGATGTTACCCGAAGGAAATTGGATTACTAGAGCTCCTTCTTTGCGAAGAAAAGTAGCTTTATTGGCCAAGATTCAAGATGAAGGAGGTCACGGTTTGTATTTGTATAGTGCGGCCGAAACTCTAGGTATTTCCCGTGATGAGTTAATCAATCAATTGCATTCTGGGGAAGCAAAATATTCCAGCATCTTTAATTATCCAGCAGTGACTTGGGCCGATATGGGAGCTATTGGTTGGTTAGTAGACGGTGCTGCCATTATGAATCAAGTGGCCTTGATGGGAACTTCTTATGGTCCTTATTCTCGTGCTATGGTTCGTATTTGTAAAGAAGAAAGTTTCCATCAAAGACAAGGATATGAAATATTACTGACTCTTTGTAATGGAACTCCAGAGCAAAAAGCTATGGCTCAAGATTCTCTAAACCGTTGGTGGTGGCCATCATTAATGATGTTTGGACCACTAGATGCCGAATCTCCAAATACGGAGCAATCGGTAAAATGGAAATTAAAGCGCAAAACAAATGATGAGTTGCGTCAACAGTTTGTTGATCAAACTGTACCTCAAGCCAATATACTTGGGTTGACAGTTCCAGATTCAAAATTGAAATGGAATGAAGCAACCAAACAGTATGATTGGGGTGATATTGATTGGAGTGAATTTTGGCAAGTCGTAAAAGGACATGGACCTTGTAATAAGCAACGAATGAGCGCTAGAGTTGCAGCCCATGAAAATGGGGTTTGGGTACGTGATGCTGCGATGGCTTATGCTGATAAACAAGCAAATAAAGAAGTAAAGAAAGCAATATAAATTAGTCTAAAGTTGTAAAGACTTTTGACCTTAAGACTAAATAATTATGAAAAATTGGCCACTTTGGGAAGTATTTATAAGAAGTAAAAACGGATTAGAACACCGTCATTGCGGTTCATTACATGCAAGTGATGCTACGATGGCTTTAGAAAACGCAAGAGATGTGTATACACGTCGTATGGAAGGAGTAAGTATTTGGGTAGTGCCTTCAAGTCAAATTACAGCTTCTAATCCTGAAAATAATGGTGAAACATTTGAACCAGCTATGGATAAAGCGTATCGTCATCCTACCTTTTATGAATTGCCAGACGAATTAAAACACATGTAAGATGAATAGAGATTTAATTCAATACATACTTGGTGTAGCAGATAACTCGTTGATTTTAGGACAACGATTGGGTGAGCTTTGCGGTCATGGACCGAGCATTGAAACCGATATTGCACTGACAAATATTTCACTCGACTTACTGGGTCAAGTACGTAGTTATTATCAATATATAGCCAAACTTCAAGGAGGTGATGCCACAGAAGATACTGTTGCTTTTTTGCGATTGGAGAATGAATATAAAAACGTCCTTTTAGTAGAACAACCTAATACCGATTTTGGATATTCATTAGCAAGACAATTTTTGTTTGATATATTTCATTTAGCGCTATTAGAAGAGTTACAAAAAAGTAATGATGAAATGTTGGCAGCTATTGCTCAAAAAAGCATAAAAGAAGTGTTATATCATGTGCGGTTTTCATCCGATTGGATAAGAAGGTTAGGAGATGGAACTGAAGAAAGTCATGAAAGAATACAAACGGCTATCAATGCGTTGTGGATATATACCGATGAGTTATTTCACCAAACAGAAGCCGATAAAAATATAGTTGCAGCAGGAATAGGTGTAGATGTTACCAAGTTAAAAGCAGCTTATTATCAAAAAGTAAGTGCGGTATTGGAGGAAGCAACATTGCAAACGCCTCAAATTGAATATTTTCAAAAGGGAGGCAAATTAGGACTTCACAGTGAATATATGGGGTATATTTTAACGGAAATGCAATATATGCAACGTACCTATCCTAACATGAATTGGTAAGATGAAAACAACTTCATTGCCAATAGCCCACGAATTGTTAGAGATTTTGGAAACTGTTTCCGATCCGGAAATTCCAGTGTTGTCTATCGTACAAATGGGAGTGGTGCGATCTGCGAAAGTCATAAATGAAGTAGTAGAAGTTGAAATTACCGCAACCTATAGTGGATGTCCAGCGATGGATGTTATTGGGGATGATATTAAAAGTGCTTTTAAAGCAAAAGGATATGAAGCCAAAGTAAGTCTATTACTTTCGCCAGCATGGACTACTGATTGGATTACAACACAAGGCCGAATTGCCTTAGAAAAATATGGGATTGCTTCTCCTCTAGATGCTATAGCTGACAAAGAAGCGTTATTGGGAAACAAAAAATTAGTGAAATGTCCTCAATGTAGTTCATTAAACACTAAATTAGTAAGTCAATTTGGTTCAACAGCCTGCAAAGCATTTTTTCAATGCGAAGACTGTTTGGAACCTTTTGACTATTTTAAATGTTTGAAGTAAACCTTAGGGTTAAAATAAAATAGGTATGAGCACTAATTCGCACGAGCTTCAGCGAACTGGCGGAGCAATTGAGTTAATAATCGAAAATAATGTGGCGTGGGTTTATCTCAATCGCCCTGAAGTTTTCAATAGTTTCAACCGTGAAATGGCTTTGTCGTTGCAAGATGTATTGGATGCCTGTAGCACAGATTCCAATGTTAGGTCTATAGTGATAACAGGGAGAGGAAAAGCATTTTGCGCAGGACAAGATTTAAAAGAAGTAACTGACCCAGAATTGAATCCGGGTTTCCGTAAAATATTAGAAGAGCATTATAATCCCATTATTCAAAAAATACGAACAATCGAAAAACCAATAGTAGCTGCGGTTAATGGTGTAGCTGCTGGTGCAGGTGCGAATATTGCTCTTGCTTGTGATATCGTTGTCGCCACTGAACATGCTAGCTTTATTCAAGCGTTTAGTAAGATTGGTTTGATTCCTGACAGTGCAGGGACGTTCTTTTTGCCCCGATTGATAGGGTTCCAAAAAGCAACTGCATTAATGATGTTAGGCGATAAAGTGTCTGCTGCTGAAGCATTAGTAATGGGGCTAATCTATAAAGAGTATCCCACATCTATGTTCGAAGAAGAAGTAACCGCATTAGCGACTACTTTGGCAGCAATGCCTACTAAAGCTTTGGGTCTGACCAAACGATTGCTCAATCAATCCATGGTGAATACTTTAGAACAACAACTAGCTTTAGAGAGTGATTTGCAAATTGAGGCCAGTTCTTCTAATGACTATAATGAAGGCGTAACTGCATTTGTTGAAAAAAGAAAACCTGTGTTTAAAGGAAATTAATTCAGCTTTTTTTAAAAGGTAGAATTGATAATATAAAAGTGACGAATTAAAATAGCCAAATGAAAGTAGCAATAATAGGTTCTGGAACCATGGGAAGTGGTATTGCGCAAGTAGCCGCATCAGCAGGGTGTGAGGTGAAAATATACGATACGAATGTAGAAGCCCTTCAGAGAAGTAAAACCAATTTAGAAAGTACGCTATCTAAATTAGTTGAAAAAGGAAAGCTAAACGCTACCGAAAAATATACTATAAGTCAAGCTATTACCTATGCCCATGCTTTAGGGGACCTATCCCATTCAGATTTAGTTATAGAGGCCATAGTAGAGAATCTAGAGATAAAGAGGAAATTGTTTTCGGATTTAGAGAATTATGTCTCCCCCGAAACCATATTAGCCTCCAATACATCTTCACTTTCTATAGCTTCCATTGCAGCTTCTTGTCAAAAACCAGAACGCGTCATTGGAATTCACTTTTTTAATCCGGCTCCTCTTATGCAGTTGGTTGAAGTAATCCCAGCGGTTCAAACCAGTGATGAGGTGTTGAAATTAACAACCCAAACTATATCCGATTGGAAAAAAATAGTGGCCGTTACAAAGGATACCCCTGGTTTTATTGTAAATCGGGTAGCCCGTCCTTTTTACAGTGAAAGTTTACGCTTGTATGAAGAAGGAGTAGCTGATTTCGCAACTATCGATTGGAGTCTAAAAACACTAGGTGGTTTCCGAATGGGACCCTTTGAATTGATGGATTTCATCGGAAATGATGTCAATTATACCGTAACGGAATCGGTATTTACTGCTTTTTATTTTGACCCAAGATTTAAGCCTTCATTTACTCAAAAAAGATTGATGGAAGCCGGTTTTTATGGCCGAAAATCGGGAAGAGGATTTTACAATTACAATCAGGAACTTCCACAACCCAAAGAAGACACTGTTTTGGCAAAATCTATTTTTGAGCGCGTAATAGTAATGCTTATTAATGAGGCAGCAGATGCTTTGTTTTTGAATATTGCTTCAGCTCAGGATATAGACAATGCTATGACCAAAGGAGTGAATTATCCCAAAGGGTTGTTGGCTTGGGCAGATGAACTTGGAATTAGTTGGTGCGTAGAAAAGCTAGATGAACTCTATGCTGAATATCACGAAGACCGGTATCGATGTAGTGCTATTTTGAGAAGAATGAGTAGAGAAGGCATTAGGTTTTTAGGCAGTAGGTAGTAGGAGTAGTTTAGGAAGTAAAAAGATAAATTATGGAATCAAAATTTCATTTTACATTTGAAGATTTGTTAGTTTATCAAAAAGCGATGCAATTTGGTGAATTAGTTAATGTTCAAGTAAAAAGTTTTCCTAGTGATGAAAGATTTGAATTGACATCACAATTCAAAAGAGCTAGTGATTCAATAGCATTAAATATTGCAGAAGGTTCAGGTGGGACAGATAAACAATTTTATAATTATCTAGGGAATGCTTGGCATAGTGCTCACGAATGTGTTTCTTGTAGTTCTAAAGCAAATTTAAGAAATTATATTTCAGATGATACAAACGAGTTGAATAGAGAAATTTTATCTGAAATGATAAGTAGTTTAAGAAGTATTATTGGTAAACGAATAAATAGTTAAGATGTCAGACCTAAAACCTATCCCCCACAACCTAATACCTCATAAGATGTTAAGTCAAGATGCTTACAGCCAGTGGTTGGGCATCGAAATACTGGAATGTGAAATTGGTAGATGCAAAGTCGCAATGACAGTTCGTAAAGAAATGCTCAATAGTATGAATAAAGCCCATGGAGGAATAACCTATTCCTTGGCCGATACTGCTTTTGGTTTTGCAGCCAATACCCATGGTCGTTTTTCAGTTTCTATTGAAACTTCTATCAATCATATCGAAGCAGTAAATGAAGGAGATTACCTAACTGCTGAGTCGGTTATCGAAAAAGTAAATAACAAATTAGGATTTAATATCATAGAAGTCAAAAGAGGAGACGAATTGGTGGCTCTTTTTAAAGGGGTAGTATATAGAACTCAAAAAGAGTGGGAAGAGTAAATATAAAAAATACTACCTCTGTTACAGTATAAAACTCTGACAGGGGTTAAGAAATATTAAAAAATGGAAGCATACATCATAGACGGCGTTAGAACGCCAATAGGAAGTTATCAAGGGACTCTAGCATCGGTTCGTCCAGATGATTTAGGGGCTTTGGTCATTAAAACCGTAGTAGAAAAAAACCCAAACATACCAACAGATGCTTATGATGATGTCATCATGGGTTGTGCTAATCAAGCGGGTGAAGATAATCGCAATGTGGCACGTATGTCACTTTTATTAGCAGGTTTGCCTTATTCGGTTCCTGGAGAAACCGTTAACCGTCTTTGTAGTTCAGGATTGTCAGCTATCATTGGTGCTAGTCGTGCTATTAAAGCAGGTGATGGACATGTTTTTATTGCAGGAGGAGTCGAAAATATGACTCGCGGACCACTAGTGGTTTCTAAACCATCAGCGGCGTATGGAACCGATTCTAAAATGTACGATTCGAGTTTTGGTTGGCGTTTTGTCAATCCTAAAATGCATGCCATGTATGGTACAGATGCTATGGGTGAAACAGCTGAGAATTTAGTCGAACAATACAATATATCTCGCGAAGACCAAGATGCTTTTGCCTTGCATAGCCAACAAAAAGCTACTGCTGCACAAGTTTCTGGACGATTAACAAAAGAAATAGTGACCGTTGAAATTCCGCAACGAAAAGGAGAGGCGCTTCAATTTGCCCAAGACGAATTTGTAAAACCCAATACGTCTATGGAAGGATTATCCAAGCTAAGACCTGCCTTTAAAAAGGAAGGAAGTGTAACAGCAGGAAACTCATCCGGATTGAATGACGGTGCGGCTGCAACCATTATTGCTTCAGCTGAAGCCGTTACAAAATATGGATTAAAACCTTTGGCCCGAATTGTAAGTTCGGCAGTAGTAGGTGTAGAGCCAAGAATCATGGGTATTGGCCCAGTGGAAGCTACTAAAAAAGCGTTAGCAAAAGCGGGTCTAACATTAGACCAAATCGATATTATTGAACTAAACGAAGCATTTGCAGCACAAAGTATAGCTTGCATCCGGGAGTTAGGATTACAAGATAACGATCCTAGAATTAATCCGAATGGAGGAGCCATTGCAATTGGACACCCACTAGGTGTAACGGGTGCTCGTATTGCGTATTCAGCCGCTTTAGAGTTGCAGTTAACAGGTAAAAGATATGCATTAATTACCATGTGTATCGGAGTCGGACAAGGTTATGCGGCTATCATTGAACGCGTAGCGGAATAGTCAAACGAAATTGAATTGATTTTATATAAAAGCTCACTACGAGCGACCTATAGGAAATATGAATAAAACACAACATTACGTATTAGGAAAATGGACTTCTGCTACTGGGGAAGGAAAGCCTTCTTTTGATGCAGTAACTGGTGAATTCATCGCCGAAACTTCGGTTGAAGGATTAGATATTCCAGCTATTTTGCATTATGGTAGAACCAAAGGAAGTGAAACACTCCGTAAAATGACATTCCAAGAGCGTGGCAATATGATTAAAAGTTTGGCCATGTATTTGACCAAGCGAAAAGAAGCGTTCTATGAAATCAGTTACAGAACAGGAGCTACTCGTGTCGATTCTTGGATTGATATTGAAGGAGGTTTCGGGAATTTATATGCGAATGCCTCATTGAGAAAGTTATTTCCAAACCAACCCTATCATGTAGAAGGTGATCCAATTGATTTGTCTAAAGGTGGCCGATTTATGGCGCACCATATTTTGGTGCCCAAAAAAGGAGTTGCCATTCATATTAATGCGTTTAACTTCCCTATTTGGGGAATGTTGGAAAAATGTGCAGTCAACTGGATGGCGGGTATGCCTGCAGTTGTATTACCTGCGCCTGTAACTGCCTATTTAACGGAAGCAGTAGTTAGAGAAATAATCGCATCCAATATTTTGCCTGAAGGCGCCTTGCAATTGATTAGTGGAACCGCTAAAAACATATTTGAAACCGTGGAAAGTCAGGACGTAATTACATTTACGGGTTCGGCTGCTACAGGAAAATTACTAAAAGCACATCCTAGACTTATTCAAGAATCGGTTCCGTTTACTATGGAAGCAGATAGTTTGAATGCTTCGATTTTAGGGGAAGATGCTGTGCCTGGTACTCCAGAATTTGATCTGTTTATCAATCAAGCTCGAAGTGAAATAACGGTTAAGGCAGGACAAAAATGTACGGCTATCCGTCGTATGATAGTGCCTCAAAACTTAATGGATGAGGTTCAATCTGCATTAGGAAAAGCATTGGATAAAGTATCCATAGGTGACCCAAGATTGAAAGAAGTGCGTATGGGAGCTTTAGTTAGTAAAGACCAAGTTGACGTATTAAAAAGTAGAGTTACAACATTATCCAAATCAGCCCAACTCGTTTATGGGGATTTGGAGAAAATTAATCTTATAGGTGCCGATGATAAAGGTGCTTTTGTGAGCCCCATTTTACTTCGCGAAGACAATCCGTTCCAAAATTTAGCCGTTCATGAAACGGAAGCTTTTGGACCTGTTTCTACGATTATGCCATATAAAAACCTAGACGAAGCTATTGAATTAGCCCAAATGGGAAAAGGGTCGTTAGTATCATCCATAGTGACGAATTCAGATGCTATAGCTAAGGAATATGTGGTAAATGCGGCCTCACATCACGGAAGAATTTTGGTGCTCAATCGTGAGAATGCCAAACAAAGCACCGGACATGGTTCGCCATTACCTTTGTTAGTTCATGGTGGTCCAGGTCGTGCAGGAGGTGGAGAAGAAATGGGAGGTGTACGTGGTATTACGCATTATATGCAACGTTGTGCTATACAAGGTTCACCAACCACTATAACTGAAATCACGGGTATTTATCAAGCCAACTCGGCTTATAAAGAAATTACCCAACATCCGTTCCAATACCATTGGGAAGATATTCAACCGGGAATGTCGTTGCGCACACACAACCGAACTGTAACGGATACCGATATTATCAATTTTGCCAATTTAACATGGGATCATTTCTATGCCCATACCGATATCACATCGCTAGACGGAAGTATCTTTAAAAAACGAACTGCACATGGTTATTTCATTTTAGCTGCTGCAGCCGGTTTGTTTGTATACCCTAATAAAGGACCAGTAGCTGCAAATTATGGACTAGAGGAATGTCGTTTCTTGCGTCCAATATATCACAATGATACAGTGTATGTACGTCTAACATGCAAACAAAAAGTAGATCGAGATGTGGCTTCTGCCGAACATCCAAGTGGAATTGTCAAATGGTTTGTTGAGGTATTTGATACCAATGACGAATTAGTTGCCGTGGCTACTATTTTGACGATGGTCCAAAAGAAACAAGAAGTATTTGTTGAAATGACGGACGAAAAGATAACCGAAATTTTAAATAAATTAACGGAAGATGCCAAACCACAATGGGGTATATTAACGCCTCAACATTTGTTAGAACATTTGGAGCAGGGGTATCGTATCTTATCGGGTGAAGTGCAAGATTTTGAAATTGCAACTCCAGAAAAGATATTGGATAAGGTACATAATTCATTATACAATTACGAAAAGTTCCCAAAAGGCACAGCATTCCCAACACTTAAAAAAGGAGAAGTTGAAGATTTGGTTCACCCTGATTTTGCCATAGCTAAAGCGAAGTTTTTGGAGGCAAGAGATGCTTATACAGCCTTTTTCAAAGAAAACCCCGAAGCGGTAATGAAAAATATGGTGTTTGGGGAATTAAATAAATATGAAAGTTACCTCCTTGAGAGAAAACACCTCAATCATCATTTTGAACAGTTTGGATTAATATAAAATAAAGATGACAGAAGCCTACGTAAAACATACTATAGAAAACAATATTGCCACCATCGAGTTTTTTCATCCCGAGCAAAATTCGTTGCCAGGAAGTGTTTTAGCTCAATTAGCTCAAACCATAACCGAAGTTGGTGCCAAAGAAGAAGTAAAAGTAATCATCTTGCAAAGTGGTGGAGATCGTACTTTTTGTGCGGGTGCTAGCTTTAAAGAATTAATTGCTATTGATGATGCCGAAACAGGGAAAGTTTTTTTCTCCGGTTTTGCTAATGTTATCAATGCGATGCGAAAATGCCCGAAATTCATCATAGGGCGAATTCAAGGAAAAACCGTTGGAGGAGGAGTAGGGATAGCAGCTTCAACCGATTATTGTATGGCTACTAAATTTGCAGCGATAAAATTAAGTGAGTTGAATGTAGGAATTGGTCCTTTTGTGGTTTCGCCTGCTATTGAACGAAAAATGGGAGTATCAGCCATGTCTCAAATTGCTATTGATGCCAATACGTTTTATGAGGCTTCATGGGCCAAAGAAAAAGGATTGTTTGCAAACGTTTATGAAAGCATTGAAGAAATGGATGAATCGGTACAGGCCTTTGCCCAACATTTATGTACGTATAATCCTGAAGCCATGTTTGAAATGAAAAAAGTATTTTGGAGAGGAACAGAAGATTGGGATACTTTACTAGCCGAAAGAGCTGCTATCAGCGGACGATTAGTATTGTCTGATTTTACAAAAGAAACGTTGAAGAAGTTTAAATAAAATTTAATCGAAAGTAGCAAGTCGAAAGTAAGGACTAACGACTTTTGACTTTAAGACTAAAATATGGTATACGAATTCAAAGGGTTTATCCCGGTCATACACGAAAGTAGTTTTATCCACCCGCAAGCTGCGGTTACGGGTAATGTGATTATAGGTAAGAACGTGTATGTGGGGCCTGGTGCTGCCATTCGTGGCGACTGGGGCGAAATCATCATTGAAGACGGCTGTAACGTCCAAGAAAACTGTACGATACACATGTTTCCAGGTAAAACTATGGTGTTGAAAGCGGGTGCTCATATTGGTCATGGTGCAATTATTCATGGCGCAAATATTGGCGCAAATTGTTTAGTGGGAATGAATGCCGTGATTATGGATGATGTGACTGTAGGTGATGAATGCATCATTGGTGCCTTAAGTTTTGTGAAAGCAGGAATGCACATACCCAATCGGAAAATGGTAGTTGGGAATCCAGCAGCTATTATTAAGGACGTCTCCGATGAAATGATAGATTGGAAAACCAAAGGAACTGCCTTGTACCAACAATTGCCTAAGGAATGTTACGACACCTTAAAAGCAGTGGAACCGTTACGAGAAATTCCGGCCAATCGACCTACACAAGAGGCGTTTTATAAAACATTAGAAGAATTTAAGAACAAGTCATAAAGTCTAAAGTCAAAAGAGCAAAGTAAAAATTTTGCTTCTTTCGACTTTCGACTTTCGACTTTAAGACTAAAACATGATAACAGAATTCAAAATGCCCAAAATGGGCGAGAGCATATCTGAAGCAACAATAATCAGTTGGGTAAAAAACGTAGGTGATTATGTAGAAGCTGAAGAAACTATTTTAGAAGTTGCTACCGATAAAGTGGATAGTGAAGTTGCTGCGCCAGTTTCGGGTATCATTACTGAAATTCGTTTTCAAAAGGATGCTATAGTCGAAGTTGGGACGGTTTTAGCATTGATTGATGAAAGTCAAAAGTCAAAAGTCAAAAGTCAAAAGTCTGAAAATAGTTCTATTGGAAATAAGTCTGTCTCGCCGAGCGCAGTCGAGGTGCCACAACCGAAAACTGACAACCGAAAACTAACAACCAATCCAAATGCTTTCATTTCTCCATTAATCATAAGCATTGCTCAAAAGGAGAATCTTTCTATAGAAGAATTACAAACCATTCCTGGTTCAGGAACCGATGGGCGTTTACAAAAAAGCGATGTTTTTAATTATCTTAAGAACCGTAAATACCCCCTTCAGTCAAAACCGACAACCGACAACCGACAACCAACTACTTCTTACCCTAAGCCTAAAATCAATTTCGTAGAGGGTAAAGATCATATAGTAGAAATGGACCGTATGCGCAAAATGATTGCCGATCATATGGTATATTCTAAGCAAACATCACCTCATGTAACTTCCTATATTGAAGTTGATGTGACGAATTTAGTGCATTGGCGCAACGAACATAAAGATGCATTTCAAGAACAATACAAACAGAAGTTAACCTTTACTCCTGTATTCGTGCAAGCAGTTGCAAAAGCTATTCAAGATTTCCCCATGATTAATGTGTCGGTAGATGAAAAAAACATTATCGTTCACAAGGATATTCATATAGGAATGGCTACGGCCTTACCTAGTGGGAATTTGATTGTTCCTGTAGTGAGAAATGCCAACGAAA
>JAHEHJ010000084.1 GCA_024644655.1 Flavobacterium sp. | reverse complement strand
GGGAAATACTGATTGTAACGGCTCCCATCTTTGATAGCTCGATAACCACTCGTTACGGTTTTGGCTGGTATTTGTGCAAGCGCATTCATCAGATGAGTTTTTCTGAAGGGGATTGATAAAAAAGGCCGTTCACATAGGTGGTGAAATTCATTTCCAAGGGCACGCCAAGAATGGTCATCAAATTCTTTTTATCACCTGCTTTCCAAGCTGCAATGGCTTTTGGAATGTTTTTAACGATGTTAGTCACGAGTCCTTTCAGGGTAAACCA
Organism: Flavobacterium sp.; assembly: GCA_024644655.1. Lineage (GTDB taxonomy): Bacteria > Bacteroidota > Bacteroidia > Flavobacteriales > Flavobacteriaceae > Flavobacterium. The sequence goes on along the minus strand of JAHEHJ010000084.1, from coordinate 5,619 downwards.
ATCGAGCTCTAGTTCAATAGTGTCGATTTTGGTAAGCCCCAATGGTTTGATAGCGATGATGGTGTCCTCCGCATCTGACTGTGCGAGCATTTTACCTTTGCTCGTAAGTGTCACCACAGGTTTTGTCAACTTCACAGAATCTCGTGAAGGATTATTGATCTCAACTTCCGTTCTAAATGAAATTCCACCAAGAGTAACAGAATGAATGCGCGGATTAACAAGCCTAGCATTTGCCATCTCAGAGACATTCTGCATTCTGAGTAGTCTGACAATGCCATAAACCACTCCAGCACCAAGCACTATTCCAACCGCCTTATTCATTTCTTCTCTTCTTGTTTGTGGAAATAATCGGTAAGTCGCTTTGCGACACAATCCATTGATTTTTTCACGATGTATCCAGCAGCAGCGGACGCAGCTGCATAGATCACCACATTGGAAAGTCCTGGTAATGTAATCTCAGTAAGAATGGGTTTAGCTGTAACTGCTTTAGCGACTCCTCCGAGAACTCCGGAGGCTGTTGTGAAAATGGAAGTATGCGAATGTTGAGACATGAAGTTTTGCTTCGATTAGGAAACAAACTTCGGGAATGGGAAAGTGTGGAAAAGTCCTGTGAGGGTGTGTGGTTGTATATGTAAAAATATGAAGGTTATTTGTTATTTTTGAGAGAATTAAATAAAGAAATACACCGGTAATTGAAAAAGAATAAAACCAAACAAAATCTAGGGTATCACTCCATAATTGTATAGATATGTGAAGGTTTGTTTCGTGAATAAACAAATTATGGGTAAGGCTAATTTAAACGTAGAGTAATGGAAAAATTTATATCAAAGAATTTATTAGCAAAATATCGCATTGAAAATTTGAATGAGTCTACTCTATTCTTTTCTGCTGTAGAGAACAAAAGAAAAAGACTAAAACAATTCGGTGAGGTTTCAGTGTTTCTTTCTCACAAGCATGATGAAACGCAAATAATAAGGGATACGATTATTTTATTAAACAAACTTGGGGTTGAAGTTTATGTTGACTGGCAAGATGAAGGTATGCCTAAAACGACAAGCGGTGTTACAGCCAAAAGAATCAAGAACAAAATAAAACAATGTGACAAATTTATACTTTTAGCAACGGAGGCGGCTATCGCATCAAAATGGTGTAATTGGGAGCTGGGATTTGGTGATGCTTATAAATATGATAAAAACATTGCTATTATGCCAATCACTGATAAAGAGGAAGGTGCTTTTAGCGGTAGTGAATATTTACAGATTTATCCCATCATTACCTCCGAGTATTACTATAATATGGGCCATTATTTTGTTGAATTTAATAATACAAAAATTCGACTTGAAGATTGGCTTAAAAGTAAATAAATCACTATGGCAGTAAATGAAAAACACTTAGACCTTATTCAAGCTATTATAACAAGACATAATAGCAATTCCTTTATGATAAAGGGCTGGGCAATTACACTTTGCACACTCGTGTTAACAGTTGCGGGGACTTGGAAAGAACCAATTATTGCTTTAGTGGCATTGGTTCCCGTTTTTGTTTTTTGGCAATTAGATTCATTCTATTTGGCAAATGAAAAATGTTTTGTTAGCCTTTACTCTGCGGCTATTAATGATTATGTGCTTAAAGTAAAAAACAAAGATTTAGTAGAAGACAAGCAAGTTAAAACAACTAATAAAAATGGTGAATCCATTCTCGATCCAGAAACAGAAATTGAAATAACGTCAAGCCCTTTCTCGATGGACTTTAGACCCTTTCAAATAATAAAGAGAAATAATAAAAGTGAAGTTTTAAAATCTGAAACCATCAGGCGCTTTTACTTAATGCTTATTGCATTTTCAGTTGCACTTTTTATCGGCTTACTCATCTTTAACAAGCCCGCCTCAAATGATTCAATAAAAGTTTCAACGAAACTTGAAACAGACAGTTTATACATAAAAACAGAACCACTATCTGTTATCATAAACAATATTATCAAAAAGGATTCATTAGTCAAGTCCGATATAACCACCAAAAAAGGAAAATAATGGGAAAGAAAATTTTTACTTCCTACAAATATGCCGACCCAAATGTTCGTGCAATACAAGGAATCAATCCTACAACTGCTAGAGATTATGTTGATATTCTGCAAACTAAAATTGATGCAAGTGATCATATCAATAAAGGTGAAGATGACGGAGAGGATATGGGAACTTTGGCAGATTCAACAATTGCATCTAAACTCGGAGATAAAATTTTTGACAGCACAGTTACTATCGTGTTTATCTCCAAAGGCATGAAAGATAATACTCCCGAAAATGACCAATGGATTCCATGGGAAATTTCATACTCCTTACGCGAACAATCTAGACAAGGAGTAAATAGTAAAACTAATGCGATGCTTGGTATTGTTTTACCAGACCAATTGGGGGCTTACGATTGGTATTACAGACATAATCCCGATTGTAATAGCACAACGCACATGACAAAACAGCTTTTTACAATACTTCGAGAAAATATGTTCAACATTAAAACTCCACAGATAAGGACTTGTAATGGAACGACAATTTATGAGGGTGAAAGCTCATATATAAAGACTGCAAAATGGGACGACATTATTGGAAACATTAATTGGTACATTGACAAGGCACTTGAAATTTGGCGAGTGCGTGACCAATACAATATAAGAAAGACAGTATTACAATAAGCCCAGCCCATAACAGCAACTACCTGTAATGCCACCGAACCGCATAAAAACGACAGTCGAAAAGAAAATTAGCTATTTTTTTGTACCTTTCCACCTAATTTTGACAGACAATAAAATGAGTTTAAAACAGACAATAAGTATAAATGAATTTGATGCTAAAAACTATCAAATAAGGCTTGTTGAAGAAATTGAAGAAAAAGCCGTTTTGACACATTATCTACATAATTATAGAAATGGCGTAAAAAAACATTACGAAAAAGATGCAATTTCGTCATTAAAAAGCTTTGTTGAATATAAGCAAATTGAAACAGAACCTTCAATTGTTGCAGAAGATGCGTTACAACAATTACTTTTTGAAGTTGAAAACGTACCATTTCCTACACCTGAAAATTATAGTTTTAAATTCATTGACTTATTCGCTGGAATTGGTGGTTTTAGACTTGCTTTACAAAATGTAGGCGGAAAATGTGTCTTTACAAGTGAATGGAATAATGAAGCTCAAAAAACTTATCGAGAAAATTTTGGAGAAGTTCCATTTGGCGACATAACCAAAGAGCGAAATAAAAATTATATTCCTGAAAAATTTGAAATTTTGTGTGCCGGTTTTCCTTGCCAAGCTTTTTCTATTGCTGGCTATCAAAAAGGTTTTGCAGACACTAGAGGAACTCTATTTTTTGACATTGAACAAATTGTAGAAAAACACAAACCCAAAGTTGTATTTCTGGAAAATGTAAAAAACCTTGTTTCTCATGACAACGGAAATACATTTAAAACAATTATTGAAACGCTTGAACAAAAATTGGAATATAAAACATTTGCAAAGGTTTTAAATTCAGCAACTCACGCAAATGTTCCGCAAAATCGCGAAAGAATTTTTATAGTTGCTTTTGACCCAAAACAAGTGAAAAATTATGCAAAATTCGAGTTTCCTAAACCAATAAAACTAACAAAAACAATTCATGACTTTTTGGATAAAGAAAAGCAAGATGACATTTTTTATTATAAAAAAGACCATCAATATTATCCTGAACTTGTCAAAACAATGATTTCAAAAGACACAGTTTATCAATGGAGAAGAGTTTACGCAAGAGAAAACAAAAGCAATCTTTGTCCGACATTAACTGCAAATATGGGTTCTGGCGGACATAATGTCCCATTAATTAAAGATGATTTTGGAATTAGAAAACTAACTCCAAAAGAATGTTTTGCTTTTCAAGGTTATCCAATTGAAAAATATATTTTGCCAAAACTTGCTAATAGTAAATTATATATGCAAGCAGGAAATTCTGTAACGACAACTTTAATTGAAAGAATTGCAAAACAAATCATTGAAGTTATATGAAATCATTTGCAGAAATTGATATAGAAAAAAATGGAAATTATTTGAAACTGCTTTCTGCAGTTTCAAAGCTTTCGGGTTTGTTCAGTGAAAGTGCAATTCCTTTCATCAATTATCGTGTTGCTGAAAATATATTTTGTCGAAGTTTTGATGCAGGAAATCTTTCTCGTTCTGACACTGCTTTTGATGCAAATTATAATTCTATTGGTGTTGGTTTGAAAACCTTTACTTGCAACACACACAACAGCACTGAAAAAGTTGCTGAGTTCAACTCACTTTCAAGAATTTTAGCTGAGTTTAAAGGCAAAGAACTTGCAATAAAATTGGGCGAATTCAGAAATGACAGGATTAATTTAGCGAACAGACTTTATAATATTGAAAGTTCACTCTATCATATCGTTGCTCGAAAAGAGAAAGAACTTTTACTTTATGAAACTGATTACAACATTATAGATGTTGCTAATATTCATTCAGTTCAAGACAATAAAGCAAGTTTGCAATTTGAAGACGGAAACAATTTTTATTCGTTTAATTATTCCAAAAGCACACTTTTCAGAAAGTTCATAATTCCGCAAAATGCTTTTCGCTTACCAATTGATATAATTGAAGACCCTTATTCTTTGCTTCTTGAATTATTCGAGGAAAACAAAGATTTAAAAACGGCAACCGACAAACTTTTAAAAGGCGAAAATTATGTGATTTTACCACTTTATGGAATTCAGAAAAAGCAGAAGTTTATTTTTGAACGTAGCGGTTTAAATCAATGGAATGCAAATGGTAGGAAAAGGGATTTTGGAGAAATTTATATTCCAATTCCTTCGGAATTGCACAGAAAATATCCTACATTTTTCCCAAAAAGAGATCAAGATTTTAGTTTACAAATTCCAACAGGAGAAATATTTAGTGCAAAAGTTTGCCAAGAAAACTCAAAAGCTTTAATGACAAATCCGAATAAAGCACTTTCTGACTGGCTTTTAAGAAAAGTATTACAACTAAAAGAAGGAGAATTGGCGACAATGGAGAAATTAGACAAACTTGGTTTTGACAGTGTAATTATTACCAAATCTGATGACCAAAATTTCAAAATTGACATAATGAAAACGAATACATATAACGAATTTAATCAAGACGAAGAATAAGCACTACAGGTAACAGCACCTACCCAAAAGTGGCGATTCAGTAGTTAAACCAAGTTTTGTACTTCTATCAAAGTTTGTAATTGGTTGATAGTGAAGCACCACGAAATAACGACCATTGGTAAATAACCGTTTAATTTGTCAAGGCTCTCCAAACTCATTAACAATAACTTTCACGTGCGCCGGTGTCAATAATCGAATACCTGGCTTATATCCAAAATTCTCCAGTTCAGACATTACATTCTTGCTCAACTTAATCCATCTACGCAGTTGAGCGCTGGCACTTTTCTTTGTGATGGTTGGAAAATAAAGTTGTGCGAGCTCACAGAAACCGTAAGCCCGCACTTTAAAAGATTCATTATTCATATTCTGTTTCTATTACTTATGTTGCTGCAAAATTTATTGCACCAATGTCATGTAGTTTAGACGCTAACAACTCCATGTCATCGCCAACT
>JAHEHJ010000083.1 GCA_024644655.1 Flavobacterium sp. | reverse complement strand
TTAACTTCTTTTACTGTTAAGTTAACTAATTGTTCTGCGAATTGTTTCAAATCTGCCATTTTTTCTATCGTTTAAAATGTTCTTTAATTATTATTTTTTTAGTCTGCTCTAATTATTCTGCTGCTTCGCCTTTTTTCTCAGCATTGTTTAACAATGCAGAAATAATACGTTGTGCAGGTGATTGAAGTAATCCAATGATTTCTCCAATAACTTCTTCTTTAGATTTAAGGGATGCTAAGCTATCCAATAAGTTATCTCCGATGTAAATTTCACCATTGATGTAAGCTCCTTTAAAAGCTGGCTTATCCGATTTTTTTCTAAAATCTTTAATGATTTTTGCAGGCGAATTAGCGATGTCCGAAATAAAAATGGAAGAGTTCCCTTTTAATATCGAAGCTAAGTCACCATAATCATTAGCTGAAGCTTCCATTGCTTTTTCTAACAATGTGTTTTTAACAACTTCCAATTTAATTCCAGCTTTAAAACAAGCTCTTCTTAAATTAGAGGTAGTCTCTGCATCTAACCCAGAGGTGTCAGCAATATATACAATATTACTTTCAGCCAACTTTGCAGTTAAATCTTCTATCGCGATTGATTTTTCTTCTCTTGTCATAATAAAATTTGTTTAACTACCAATTATACTGCTTTAGGATCTAAAGCGATAGCAGGACTCATTGTACTAGACAAGTGAATTGACTTGATGTAAGTACCTTTAGCTGCAGTTGGTTTTAATTTAAGTAATGTTTGAATAATCTCGTGAGCGTTATCTACAATCTTATCCGCCTCGAAAGAAATTCTTCCAATACCTGCGTGTACGATTCCAGTTTTATCAACTTTAAAGTCGATTTTACCCGCTTTTACTTCAGCAACAGCTTTTCCTATCTCCATAGTTACTGTTCCTGTTTTAGGGTTTGGCATTAAACCTCTAGGACCTAATATACGACCTAATGGACCTAATTTACCCATGATAGCAGGCATAGTGATGATTACATCAACATCTGTCCAACCATCTTTAATTTTTTGAAGATAATCGTCTAACCCTACATAGTCAGCACCAGCAGCTTTCGCTTCTGCTTCCTTATCTGGAGTAACCAAAGCCAAAACTTTAGTATCTTTTCCAGTACCATGTGGAAGCGTAACAACACCTCTTACCATTTGATTTGCTTTTCTTGGATCTACTCCTAAACGAACAGCAATATCTACTGACTCATCAAATTTTGCAGAAGCAACTGTTTTCAATAAAGACGATGCGTCTTTTAAGGAATACAATTTGTTCTTTTCAATTTTTGAAGCAGCCTCTTTTTGTTTTTTTGTCAATTTTGCCATGTCTTACTCTTATTTTAGAGGAGAATCTCCAGTTACAGTTATACCCATAGATCTAGCTGTTCCAGCAATCATGCTCATAGCAGACTCAATAGTGAACGCATTTAAATCAGTCATCTTGTCTTCAGCAATTGCCTTAATCTGATCCCAAGTTATACTACCAACTTTACGACGATTAGGCTCTCCTGAACCAGATTTTAATTTAGCAGCATCCAATAATTGAATTGCAGCAGGTGGAGTTTTCACGACAAAATCAAACGATTTGTCTTTATACACAGTAATTTGTACTGGTAAAACTTTGCCAGGTTGATCTTGTGTTCTAGCATTAAATTGCTTACAGAACTCCATGATGTTTACCCCAGCAGCTCCCAAAGCAGGTCCAACCGGTGGCGACGGGTTCGCAGCACCTCCCTTAACTTGTAGTTTAACTACTTTACTAATTTCTTTAGCCATTTCTTAAAAATTTTACATCTCTCAATTGGAAGCGATTGATGCGGTTTATTATATATGTAACAAAAAATTATACTTTTTCAACTTGCATAAAGCCTAATTCTAATGGTGTCTTTCTTCCGAAAATTTTCACCATAACCTCTAGCTTACGCTTTTCATCATTGATCTTCTCAATAGTTCCATTGAAACCATTGAAAGGACCGTCTATTACTTTTATAGTCTCTCCTAATGTAAATGGGATGTTTTGTGTGTCGGTATTTACAGCCAACTCATCTACTTTACCCAACATACGATTTACTTCAGACAAACGTAAAGGCACAGGGTCTCCCCCTTTTACTTCTCCTAAAAATCCAATTACTCCTGTAATAGATTTAATAATATGTGGAATCTCTCCAACCAAATTAGCCTCAATCATAACATAACCCGGAAAGTAAACCTTATCCTTAGCTATCTTCTTCCCATCACGAATTTGAACCACTTTCTCTGTAGGTACTAATACCTGAGAAATATAATCGGCCATCCCTAAACGGTTAATTTCGGTTTCGATATAAGCTTTGACTTTGTTTTCTTGCCCGCTTACCGCTCTAACCACATACCATTTTTTCACATTATTATCAGCCATAAGGGTCTAATTAGGATTTGATTAAACTAAAAATAGAAGAAATCAATTTAGCACAAGCCTCATCAACTCCCCATGTAGCTAAAGCGAAAATAACTGAAAATAAAGCCACAATAATAGTGAACTTTTGAACTTCAGCCCATTCTGGCCAAGTAACATTTGTTTTTAATTCCTCAAATGCCTCTGATATATAAGTAACAATTTTTGCCATTGTATTTTGTTTTTGCACGGGCGGAGGGATTCGAACCCCCATCAACGGTTTTGGAGACCGCTATTCTACCCTTGAACTACGCCCGTTTCATTAAAAACCAGTGTCGCTCAAAAAACGACACTGGCTTTCTATTTATTTGATAATTATTCTACGATTTCAGTTACCTGACCAGCACCAACTGTTCTACCACCTTCACGGATAGCGAAACGTAAACCTACGTTCATTGCAATTGGGCTTAATAAAGCTACATCAATAGTTAAGTTATCACCTGGCATTACCATCTCTACACCTGCAGGTAAAGAAATAACTCCTGTTACGTCAGTTGTACGTACGTAGAACTGTGGACGGTAGTTATTGTGGAATGGCGTGTGACGACCACCTTCTTCTTTTTTCAAGATATAAACCTCAGCTTTAAATTTAGCGTGTGGTTTTACAGATCCTGGCTTAACAATTACCATTCCTCTTTTAATATCTTCTTTTGCAATACCTCTTAACAAGATACCTGCGTTATCTCCAGCCTCACCTCTATCAAGGATTTGACGGAACATTTCAATACCTGTAATAGTAGAAGTCAATTTCTCAGCTCCCATACCAATAATTTCTACTGGATCTCCTGTATTACAAACTCCTGTTTCGATACGACCTGTAGCAACAGTTCCACGACCAGTAATTGTAAATACGTCTTCAACCGGCATCAAGAATGGTTTTTCAGTATCACGGATTGGCTCTTCAATCCAGTTGTCAACTGCTTCCATCAATTCAATGATTTTAGGAACCCAGTTTGGATCGTTGTTTAATCCTCCTAAAGCTGAACCTTGAACTACAGGACCATTATCACCATCATATTCGTAGAATGACAATAAATCTCTGATTTCCATTTCAACTAATTCTAATAATTCCGCGTCATCAACCATATCCACTTTATTCATGAATACAACGATTCTTGGAATACCTACCTGACGTCCTAAAAGGATGTGCTCACGTGTTTGTGGCATTGGTCCGTCTGTAGCAGCTACTACTAAAATAGCACCGTCCATTTGAGCAGCACCAGTAACCATGTTCTTTACGTAATCCGCGTGACCTGGACAGTCAACGTGCGCATAGTGACGGTTAGCAGTTTCATATTCAACGTGTGATGTATTAATTGTAATACCTCTTTCTTTTTCTTCTGGAGCATTATCAATTTGATCAAATGATTTTGCTTGACAGTAACCTGCATCAGATAATACTTTAGTGATTGCAGCAGTTAATGTAGTTTTTCCGTGATCCACGTGCCCAATTGTACCAATATTAAGGTGTGGTTTGGAACGATTAAAGGTTTCTTTTGCCATTTTTACTTAATTTTTAATCTTAGTTATATATTTATTAGTGTTCAAATTTTACAATTTTGAGCCAATGACGGGAATTGAACCCGTGACCTCTTCCTTACCAAGGAAGCACTCTACCCCTGAGCTACACCGGCTTTTGTGAGTTCAAAAGTTAGAATTCTGAATTCAGAAACATCCAAATCCCATAGTTCTAAATTCCTATGTGGGGAGAGCAGGATTCGAACCTGCGAAGACGTAGTCAGCGGATTTACAGTCCGCCCTCGTTGGCCGCTTGAGTATCTCCCCCACTTTTCTTATTGTTTTACCTATATATTATTGAGCCGGCGGAGGGACTCGAACCCACGACCTGCTGATTACAAATCAGCTGCTCTAGCCAACTGAGCTACGCTGGCATATACAACAAAAAAAGTCCGCTATTTCTAACGGACTGCAAATGTATGTATTTTATCTTTTAATCAAAACATTTTTATAAAAATTTTTATCTTATATATGTGTATTGATTTTTTCCTTTCTTTTTAACAACAATCTTTCTAAAGATTCTGAGGATAACTCTACTGCCTCCTCAAATGTTTTACATTGTTTTTTAACCATAAAATCATCTCCAGGCACATGGATTTTAACCTCTACAATTTTATTTTCTTTCTCACTTGTGTTATCAACCTTCAAAAAAACATCTGACGATACTACTTTATCATAAAATTTTTCAAGTTTCCCTAATCTTTCTTGAACGAAATCAACCAGCTTTTTATCGACAGTAAAATTTACTGCATGAACATTTACTTTCATAATTTAATTTTTAATGGTTAAGCATTAAAAAACTATTCCTTATTCCTAGGATGAGCACTCCCATATACTTTTTTAAGCTCCGCTAGACTACTATGCGTATAGACTTGGGTAGACGCTAAACTAGAATGTCCTAATAATTCTTTAACTGAGTTTATATCAGCCCCATGATTAAGCAAATGAGTCGCAAATGTATGTCGTAAAATATGCGGACTCTTTTTTACCTTCTCAGAGACACTACTAAAGTAGTAATTTATTATCCGATAAACAAACGAATTACTCAATTTCACACCTTTGGAAAGCAGAAAAAATGAATCCTCATCCCTAATCGTTTGTATATCTGCCCTTTCGGTTAAATATTTTTTTATTTGAACAATCACTACAGGCAACAAGGGAACAATGCGCTCTTTATTGCGCTTCCCCAAGACCTTGATTGTACCCCCATACAAATCGACATCCTGCACCTTTAACCCAATCAATTCAGCTCTTCGTATACCTGTTGTATAAAACAAATCAATAACCAACTTATCTCGTATCCCATCAAAATCATCAGAGAACTTTAATGAATTCAATACCAAATCCAATTCTTTCTCCGAAAAAGGAATCTGAAGCTTCTTCGGCGACTTTAACGCTTTGTGCTTTAACAAAGGACTCACCAAAATCACCTTGGTCTTTAATAGAAATTTATAAAAGGATCTCAAAGAAGATATCTTCCTATTAATAGAACTATTCGATATCCCATCATCCGATAAAGACACTATCCAAGCACGAATCTGTGGATAAACAACACGAACCAAATCTCTGTCATCAAAAGTACCTTTCAAAAAAGATTCAAAAAAAACCAAATCATCGCGATACGCAATTAACGTGTGTTCGGAATAATTCTTTTCCAACCGTAAATAATCGTAATACTTTTGCTTTAATTGTTCCATAAAAAAACCGCTAGCACCAAAGTTAATAAACTTTAGGTTCTAGCGGTTATATCTCAAAAGGATTTTAACTATCCTTCGATATTGTCTCTTAAGTTTTGAATATAAGCAGCTTTTTGAACTTGTGCTCTTCTCACTACAGATGGCTTAGTAAACGCTTGACGCGCTCTAAGTTGTCTTACAGTTCCGGTTTTATCGAATTTTCTCTTGTAGCGCTTTAATGCTCTATCAATGTTTTCTCCGTCTTTAATTGGTA
>JAHEHJ010000082.1 GCA_024644655.1 Flavobacterium sp. | reverse complement strand
CAATTCAACGAAATGGTCCTATAGCTCAGCTGGTTCAGAGCACCTGCCTTACAAGCAGGGGGTCCTAGGTTCGAATCCTAGTGGGACCACAGAAACCACCTCAAACGAGGTGGTTTTTTTTTATTTTACGGCACGAGTAGCAAAGTGGGTAGCACGAGAGGGGATTTCGGATTTGAACTTTGTTTAATTTTAAACATCCTTTTAAAAAATGGACCCACAACTATTCTTCTATTAACAAATTACAAGTAATTCGGCATTGGTTTGATTTAATGAACACTAATAGAACCCTGTAATTATTTTATTACAAACCATCCTTCTTGCTATTCGCATATACATCGAACTGATAGAAATCTTTTTCTACAAATTTATTTCCACCTCTAATAAATACTGTTTTGTTCTTCATCTCAATATTATTTGATGGAGGGGCTGGATTCAAACCAGTATCAGAATACCCTATATCCTTTTTCCCATCTCCATCGAAATCTGCATAAATTAATCGATTTTTGTAATTGCCGCGCACTCCGTTATTTATTGTATATTCAATCCAACTGTTATCCATTTTAAACGACCCATCTGTTTGTTGAATAAGTACTTCTATAGTCCAATTTTTGCCCTCGTTATATGCATAAGTATCTATAATATCATTCAAGCCATCACCATTTAAATCTTCAACGATATAATCGAACATATTTCCAGAGTTAGGTGGTATAATAGTAGGGAATGGAATGTTGGTCACTTTGGAATTAAATTTCCCCTTCCCGTCATTGTATAATATTATAGTTTCTTTGTTATTTGAAATCATTATATCGTTACTTCCATCTTTGTTGACATCTGCTAATTTGGTATAAAAAGCAAACTCTGTCTTCATATCAACAAAATCTTTATTTGTAAAAAAGGGGAATGATGGAATTCCCCAAAAGATGTAACTATGACCGTTGGCAACAACAAAAATGTCAGGTAAATTATCATTGTTTAAATCGGCAACATCACCATGTTCGTGCGTAAAATTATTAAAAAGAGACTGTGGTTCTTGTTCAAATTTGACCAAATCATATCCCCCTTTACCGTCGCTTAAGCACAAAGTTACAGGTTCGTTGGTATTTTGTCTTAATTCATCAGCATGACCATGAATAACTATATCTACATAATTATCATCATTCAAATAAATAGGGGTAACTATGCTCGGGCCACCAATGAAATTAGTTTTATCATTTATCAAATTCTTCTCTTCAAATATTTTCAAAGAAGGGTTCCAAATTAAAAATGTCAGATTAGCTTTCTTTCCACCAAGTGCACAGCCTGCATTAAATACATCCATGAAACCATCGTTATTAAAATCTCCATTACATACTGCCCAAGTAAATACAGCATATTTATCTCCTAAAGGCAAAGGGTGATTTTTCTCGTAGTTTTTTTGAAAAATAGCAATAGTATAATCACTCAATAATGTGGTATTTGACCAATATGCTCTTCCTAATTTTTTAGCGTTCGGGTTAACCGCGTATCCTTTAAAATTCGCAAGTGGATCAATCTTTGAAAATATTGCTTTTAAACTTATTGCCTTATCAATCTTTAAATCTAAAGGATTAGCTGTGCTTGTTAAATCTCCTGACCAACCTCCAAACTCAAATTTATCTGCAGGCTGAGCCGTTAACCTCACCGTCGTCCCAGATGGATACTGACTTTGCGGTGCAATAGCAATAACCTCTTCTTTCACCGTACCACTTCCTTCAATAGTTAACGATAATGGGTATTGTCTTTTTTCAAATACCCCAGTCACTTGTTTATCAGCATCCATAGTGATGGGTGTAGGATTATTCGTCCCTGATAAACTTCCACTCCATTGTTTGAAAATATACTCGCCGGCAGGCGTAGCAACCATAGAAACAATGGTTCCTTTTTCAAAGGCATTAGTAGGAGGAGAAACTGACCCTCCGTTTAAAGGAGTCCAATCAACAGTTAATTTTTGTTGAATAATCTCTTTTGAACAAGAAAAAATAATAAATGTACAGACAAGAACTAGTATTCTGTTTAGCATAATTCAGATAGATATTTTACAAAATAAAACTAAATAGGACTTCAGTGATTGAAAATCTTATTTAACGGTAATTTCATTTAAAATAGCAATAATCCCCTCTCATTCTCGATCAATAGGCCTTACTTATCTTAATTGCTTTCACATTGGCATTATCATTCGATTGTAAATGCAAAATATAAATACCCCCGTTTAAATTCCTAACGTCTATTCGTTCGCCATCATTAACTGATGTCTTTTTAAACTGAACATTTCCAGACATATCCACTATTTTAACCATCGCCGTTTTCCCAAATTCGACAGGGAAGCTTACTTTAAATTCTCCAGTAATCGGATTAGGAGAAACAGATACCTGACCTAAAATGGTTTCCTCAGTCGAAGTTATAACCAAGTTAAATGCTTTACTAATCTCACTTGGACACGGTTTTATTACCTTCACAGTATAATTTCCACTTTTCGTTGGATTAATGGTTTTCTGTGTGGCATTATCAATTTTGACATCATTGAAATACCATTGATTGCCATCAGCAGCACTCGAAGTTAAACCTCCGTTTGATTCCAAAGTGATTGTAGGAATTGGGGGAATTGGGGTTACTACCACGTTAGCAGCAGCACTCAAAGGACTAGAACAATCACCACTTATCGTTTTCACCTTATAGGTCCCTGAGGCATTTGCCGTAAAAGTTGCAGTCGTTGCATTTGCTATCAAATTATCATTTAGATACCACTGATTATTAGCTCCATTACTAGTCAGTAATACATTTTGACCGGCGCAGAAGATGAGTGGTGTGGTAGCGGTGATGGTAGGGGTGGCAGGGATTGATTTTTTTGTAATTACTAACGTATCACTTTTTAGCACACATCCTTCCAAACTTGTTTCAGTTATAAATAAATTACCCGTCTCTTTAACATAGGATATATTTTTAATAGGATCATAAACTGAATTCTTATTATTAAATGAAAAGGAATAACTAGAATTAGAATTAATTGAATTTAACTTAACACTCAGACTATCATTCTGTAAACAAAGACCTGAAGATCCATAAACTAACTTTGGTCTTGGTAAAAATTCACAATTCATCTTGTAAGCAATAATATTCGTGAACATATAATCTTGATCTTTATACATTTTAAAATACTGCAAAAATGTAGTGTGAGATTTGTAATCATAATCAGGCCAATAGGATAAAGTATCAGTCGGTGGTTGTTCTGCTAATAGTTTAATATCGTAGTTATGAAGTTTTTTTAGCTCATATTTTTTTATTTTTGGATTAAACAAAAAATAAGAAAATTGCCCCTTGTATTTAAAACCCATACCATGAATAGGTAATATGTCGATATATCCATCATCATTTATATCATCAAATACGTCTGAAATACCAGCAACAATTTTACCGATTTTATAATTCAGACTATCACTAAAAAATTTATTACTGACATCTTGGCCTTTCTCATCAAATATTACTGCGTAAGTTGTTTCATCTGTATTTCGCCAAAAAGAAAACAAATATTCGTTTTTCCCATCACCATCTAAATCTTGCACAAAACCTTGCCTACCATTATTATGAAAAGGTTTTCTTGAAAGCCCAACAGGAATTGAAATATTAGAAATGGCCTTTTTCTCAGTAGCCGTGATATAACCAAACATATCAATCTTAGAACTACCCAATTCATTTCTCGGATCCTTCAATAATCCAAATAGTGTATCCATTTTTGTAAACATAGGTATAAATTGTAAATTCCTGAAAAGCGAATCTGCTGTATTCCGTTGAATCAACTGAAGCGTTTTTCTCTGAAATTTCCCCTTATAATCAAATACTTGAAGTGAATCTTCAAAAGGGTATGATATCGGTTCTGTTTTGTTTAGGTCATCACGCATCCCGACAAATGCCAATTCATCATCCTTATCTTTATCAATATCTATAACTTGATAATGCCTCGTCGACCCACCTGTATCGTTAAAAAAACTACCTTCAAATGATTTATTTGACTTATTAATAAACATATATTCTCCCATATTTTCTCTGGAATCAAAATATTTAGGCATGGTGGCCCGTGTCCCATGCCAATTATCAGTTGGTTGATATACATCTAAAAAGCCATCACCATTCATATCTAGCACAATTTGACCTTCGTCGCCTCCTTTAAATGTGAAAACCAAATTTGAATCTAATTCAAAATTATTATTCCCACGATTAACAAATACCGCCTTAAACCGTCTGGAATCAATTATCGAATCTTGCCAAAACATTCTTGTAGTACCAACTGAAGCAAATTGTAATACTATATCTGGTAAACCATCTTTGTTAAAATCGCCTGTCGACATCCATCTGTTTTGAGTACCATGAAAACCTGGATATTTTTTGGTCATATTTGTCCACCAATCTTTATTAATAGAAATGCTATTCTTAGGCAAAATTTGAGCATGGAGAGAAGCGAACGTAGATATTAAAAGGATAGGAAGTATATGTTGTAATTTCATTCTTATTATATTATTGAAATGAATCTAACATTTATAAAATTCAGGCGCGCAAAATATTTATTTAACGGCAATTTCATTTAAAATAGAACAATAAACCCTTCCAGTAGAACCAGAAGGGTTTGAACAAAAAAACACAAAACATATGGATAACTAATCAACAAATGAACTTTCTAACGCTCTAACCTTATCAATCACTCCGGTTAAAGCTTTCTTATTATTGTGTTTCAAGTACATCTCCAGCGTCACGATTGATTTGTGACCTGTAATCAAACAAACCGTCTTCAAATCAATTCCCAACTCGGTAACCAACTTTGTAGCCAAAGTCCGTCTAGCACAATGTAGAACCAATAATTGGTAACGTTTCAACGTCTCTTTAACTACAACCCCACCTTTAGTGTACTTAATCTGAATCGAACGATTAAGTCCTGGAACCAGCTTACCAACCTCTTTAATTACCTCGTTCATTGTCTGTTCATTCACCATCTTTGGAAATCGACCGTTGTACTTGTCCAAAATACGCTTGGCCATAGGAAAGATTGGGATATGAATTTCAGTGTCTGTCTTTTCGTTGTGCAGGGTTATAATTTCATCATCTCCCCTATCGAATGAATTGAATTGAGAAAAATCAGAGATACGAAGACCTGTCCAACATAAAACCAAAAACTGGTCACGAATAAGTTCCCATTGAGGATTATCAGATAGATCCAATTCATACATATCCTTTAACTCGTCATTGTCCAATGCAATACTTGTCGATGGTTCTTTGGGTATTTTAATGCTGTACTTAATAAATGGATTATGGGGCAAAAAACCACGTTTGGAATATAATGAGATGAATGTCTTCAGATTTTTCAAACGGTCACCAACGGTATTCAGTTTCAAATTCATCACGTTGGTAAGGTAATTCTCAAAGCTTAAAATGAATTCACGTGTGACGATTTCAACGTTTGTAATACCCTTCCTACGGTATTTCTCAAATCGTTCGAATTCACGGATAAGTGATTCGTAGTTGTCAATCGTCCCACGTTCAAACCGCTTCCCATTATTGAGTTCAACACCAGTCTCTCGTTCTTTGATTGTTTTCCAAATCATTGGAATCATCAAGGTCGTGTTCTTGGGCTTGAAGTAATCTTCCAACTTCTTATCAGACTTCAAATAGGTAACAATATCCTCTTTAGTTGGATTGGATTCATTTACGCGTCTGAATTCACGGTAGAATCTGTCAACCTTGCTTTGGAACTCATTTAGGTCACTCTGAATGTATGAGTTTTCTTGTTTACCCCGTGTTAACTTCATTCCACCGTTATCCCATTCTTTTGGACTTACGTGTAGATTGGGTAAGGTTAAAACGATACGATCCATACCATCGTAGTTAATGGATACTCCAACTGATGATTTTTCTTTCGTTTTCGACTTGATGAAGAA
>JAHEHJ010000081.1:2091-5946 GCA_024644655.1 Flavobacterium sp. | reverse complement strand
GAACACACTTTTGTTGGTGTTAATTGTGGCATCATGGACCAATTTGCTTCGGTATTTGGAAAAAAGAATAGTGTCATCAAATTGGATTGTAACACATTGGAGTATGAATATTACAAAGCCAATTTCAAAAAATATTCGTTATTGCTATTGGATAGTCAAGTGAAACATACGCACCTTACATCGGGTTATAATGATAGACGCCAAGAAGTAGAAAAAGGTTTAACTGTACTCAAAAATCGCTTTCACGAAGTAAAAACATTTAGAGATTGCACCGAAAAAATGGTTAACGAACTCAAATATGTTTTAGGGGACACTCTATACAAACGCTGTCACTTTGTAGTTCAAGAAATTCAACGTGTTCGAGACGCAGCTGAAGCCTTATCCCAATCCGACTTTGTGCAATTGGGAGCCCTCATGTCACAAACCCATCATGGATTATCCAAAGACTATGAAGTAAGTTGTGAGGAATTGGATTTTTTAGTCAACGCTACTCAAGAAGTTCCTAGTGTTTTAGGCGCGCGAATGATGGGTGGTGGATTTGGCGGATGCACCCTAAATTTAGTTGAAAAAGGAACGGAAGATACTTTAATCGATCGTATCTCCAAAGAATATCAAGCTGCTTTTGGCATTCAATTGAAAGCCTATAAAGTTAAAATTGCCAAAGGCACAACCCTATATATACCTTAACTCATGCACGAATTCAATCCTAACGAACACCCACACCGACGCTATAATCCGTTACTAGACGAATGGGTTTTAGTTTCCCCTCATCGGGCAAAACGGCCATGGCAAGGGCAAAACGAAAAAACAGCAGAAGACCAACGTCCGGAACACGACGACAGCTGTTATTTATGTGCAGGAAATACAAGAGCCAATGGGATACAAAATGAAAACTATACGGATAGTTATGTTTTTGAAAATGATTTTTCCGCCTTATTATCCGAAGACATTACATATGAACCCACTCCTAACCCCCTTTTTCAATTCAAACCCGAAAGAGGAATAAATAAAGTAGTGTGCTTTTCACCAAAGCACAATTTGACACTTCCTGAGATGGAAGTAAATGCCATTGAAAAAGTAATTAAAACATGGGCCGAACAATATATTGAATTGGGTTCCCACGATTTCATAAACTACGTACAAATATTTGAGAACAAAGGAAGTGTCATGGGCTGTAGCAATCCCCATCCACACGGCCAAATTTGGGCCCAATCCTCTTTACCGACTCAAGTAGATAAAACACAAAAAAATCTACGCGCTTATTATGAAGTCCATAAAACCAGCTTGTTAAAAGACTATTTGACAGAGGAGTTAGTTCAAAAAAAGCGAGTAGTTTGTGAGAACAATCACTTTGCTGTAGTGGTGCCTTTTTGGGCAATTTGGCCCTACGAAACGATGATCATAAGCAAACGTCATTTTGGAAACATCATTGCCATGAACCAAGAAGAAACGACTGCTTTTGCCGAAATTTTAAAAGAAATTACGGTGCGCTATGACAATCTTTTTGAAACATCATTCCCGTATTCTTCGGGGATTCATCAAGCACCTACTGATCGAGTTTCCCATCCGGAGTGGCATTTTCACATGCATTTTTACCCACCATTATTACGCAGTGCCACTGTGAAAAAATTCATGGTAGGATATGAAATGTTAGGGGAAGCCCAACGTGACATATCACCTGAGCAAAGCGCCCAAATCTTACGAGAATTACCAAGTCAACATTACAAAACTAAACACACATAATATGCAAACCTTAGCAACCAAAGATTATATCGTATTCTTCCTTTATTTTGTTATCATCGTAGGATATGGATTTTGGATATACAACCGAAAAAAGAAAGCACAAACCAGTAGTAAAGACTACTTTTTGGCCGAAGGCTCCCTGACTTGGTGGGCTATTGGTGCTTCGTTAATTGCGAGTAATATTAGTGCGGAGCAATTCATAGGCATGAGTGGAAGCGGATTCAAAATGGGGCTAGCCATAGCCACTTATGAATGGATGTCGGCTGCTACTCTTGTGATAGTAGCGATATTCTTTATGCCCGTGTATTTGAAAAACAAGATATTCACCATGCCCCAATACTTGAATAAAAGATACAACAGTAATGTGGCTATGATTATGGCTGTTTTTTGGCTTTTATTATATGTATTGGTTAATTTGACTTCCATTCTCTATTTAGGTGCCTTAGCCATTAGCAGCATTTCAGGTTTAAACCTTACGTTCTGCATGATTTTCTTAGCTGTTTTTGCAGTCATGATTACACTAGGCGGTATGAAAGTAATTGGATATACCGACGTAATTCAAGTGTTCTTTTTAATATTAGGCGGGTTAATCACGACCTATTTGGCATTAAATTTAGTCGCGACTGAATTTGGCTCCACTGGAGTTATTAATGGTTTCCATTTGATGACCACACATGCCAACGATCATTTCCACATGATTTTTAACAAAAGCAATCCAAATTATATGGATTTACCTGGATTATCTGTGTTAATTGGTGGAATGTTGATAATCAATTTGAATTATTGGGGATGCAACCAATACATCACACAAAGAGCTTTAGGAGCCGATTTAAAAACAGCCCGGGGTGGGATTTTATTTGCGGGATTCTTAAAATTACTAATGCCTATAATCGTGGTATTACCCGGTATTGCAGCGTATGTATTATACCAAAACGGACATTTTCATACGGAGATGTTGCAAAACGGCAGTTTGAATCCAGACAGAGCCTATCCAACCCTGTTAAACTTATTACCTACCGGATTGAAGGGATTGTCATTTGCAGCGCTTACAGCGGCTATTGTGGCCTCCTTAGCGGGTAAAGCCAACAGTATTGCCACTATATTCACTTTGGATATTTATAAAACCAAGATTAATGAAGCAGCAGATGAAAAACGATTGGTAAAAATTGGGAAAATAACAATTGTATCAGCTATGATAATTGCGGTACTTGTGGCACCCTTTTTAGGAATAGACAAAAAAGGAGGTTTTCAGTACATACAAGAATACACAGGTTTTGTAAGTCCGGGTGTATTTGCCATGTTTATCCTTGGGTTCTTTTGGAAAAAAACAACTTCAAATGCGGCACTATTTGCCACTATTGGAGGATTCATCTTTTCGATTCTATTCAAATTCATGCCTGCGGTAGTTGACTTATCCTTCTTAAATCCAATGGGCTTTGCGGTTCAAAATGCAAATGGTATTTATGAAATACCGTTTATTGACCGTATGGGATTTGTTTTCTTATTGTGTGTAACAGGAATGTACTTCATCAGTTGGTATGAAACTAAAAAAGGCGTTCCGACTCATGGTTTAGAAGTAGACAAAACCATGTTTAAGATGTCACCTAGTTTTACGGTGGGAATGTTAATCATTTTAGCGGTATTAGCCGCTTTATATACTGTCTTCTGGTAAAAGTATAAGTTTAAAAACCGAGCCTTATAGGAATACATTATATTCTTCATAAGGTTGGGTATTTAGGCGCATCAGGAAGAAGATATAATTTGACCGCGGTCACTTATATATTTGACCGCGGTCATTTATGTATTTAACCGCGGTCATTTTATTGATTCACCACGGTGATTTAATAAACGTGTCCTTATAAATTTATATATTTGTCTAGACGAGCAAATTTAATAACCCTTAAAGACAAAAAAAATGGCTATTACCCTCACTCCAATGGGAAAGAAGAACCCAACAAATCCGAATGCAGAGATGCTCTATTATCCAAGAGTCACTAAAACAGGAGTTATAGACCTAGAAGAACTCTCCCAACAAATATCAGACAGTACTACGGTAACCGAAGCCGATTGTTATGCGGTAATCATCAGTTTGGTAAATGCGGTAACTAAAGA
>JAHEHJ010000081.1:0-1991 GCA_024644655.1 Flavobacterium sp. | reverse complement strand
TCATGAAAATACCTGACTGCCACTGGCAGTCCTCCTCTTAATCTCAAATGCTTTGAAAATAATATATCCCCCAAGAAATGCTCAAGCAAGCTTGGACATTTCTTGGGGGATATATTATTTATTCGTGACCGCGAAGGGATTCGAACCCCCAACCCTCAGAGCCGAAATCTGATATTCTATCCAGTTGAACTACGCAGCCTTATATTAAAACTTAGAACTAAGCTAAAAGTTTCTTTACAATAGTAGATATGGTTTTACCATCCGTTTGACCTGCAAGTGCAGCAGACGCTAATCCCATCACTTGACCCATCGAAGCCATACCTGCAAATCCGCCTTCAGCGATGATTTTAGACACGGCCGCTTCTACATCAGCTTCTGACATTTGAGCCGGTAAAAACTTCTCTATAACAGCTACCTGTGCCAATTCTGGCTCAGCTAAATCAGGACGGTTTTGTTGCGTATATATAGCAGCGCTGTCTTTGCGTTGCTTAACCAATCGTTGTAATAATTTGATCTCATCATCTGCTGCTAACGTATCCGTAGCTCCTGCTTCCGTTTTAGCTAAAATGATACCCGATTTAATAGCTCTCAAAGCTTCTAATGCAACGGTATCTTTGGCTCTCATGGCATTTTTCATTTCGTCCATGATTTGTGTTTCTAAACTCATACTATCAAATTTTAAGATATTAGTAGTTGCAATCTATACTAGTTCTAGCTGTTCGCAAGAAATAAAGGTGTGCTGCAAATACGCTGCGAAGTTAAAAAAAATAACCCGAAAATCTCAGTGAAATTTTCGGGTTATTTTTACTAGTTTATAAATCCTTAATCTACATTATCATGCAAGAAAGAATTATTAGAACGAATTTGCAAATCATCATTACTATCGGTTCCTAAAGACATTCTAGAATTAGATGTTGCCGCTTGTCCTGGATTTGAAAAATCAAGTCCAACTCTTTTATAAGCCGGTTCCTTTTCCATCTCTTCAATTTTAGAAGTGGTATTGTGGAACTTATAATTAAACTCTTTTAATTTCTTTCTTCTTTCATCTGCTCTTAGTCTTAATGACTCTTCAATAGTCATTTCCATAGGAGAAAGATCTTCAAAATACATATTCGTAGACACAGGTTTATCCGTTTCTGTTTGCGTCTTCATGGTAATGTTCAACTCTTCAGCTATAGGTTCTGCAACAGCAGCTACTTCTTTAGGTTTAGAATTCAACAATTCATTTTCAACTTCCATATACTCTTCTAATGAATAACGAATAACTCCGTTTTCACTCAATTCTGTAACTGGTACAAATTGAACAGGCTCATTAACTACGATATTACGCGTTTCCTCTGTCAAATCAAACATGATTTTTGGCTCACTTATAGGAGCGCTTATTGGTTCGTTTACCGCTTCTACTCTTTCAAATATTGGCGTAGCAGGCATATCAAAGGTGAACGTAATTTGTTCTTCTTCTTGGATACTAAAATGAGGCTCTACTACATCCATATTACGAACTTCAGGAGTAGTGACTTTAAAATCAATATCTTGAATAGGAGAAACAATTTCAAAAGTCACGTCTAGATTACGGATGAATTCATTCATCGCAATTAATTCATTGTCGTGAATTGCAGTAGGAACAACAGGAGTTTCCATTTCGTCTTCTATCAATTCAAAAACAATTTTTTCTTCTTTTTTTGTTTCAATCGATTGGAAAGTATCTACTGGTTTCTGCGTTAAATCACGCTCTAACTTTTGTCCATCTTCTAAGGCATGGATGATTTTTGTTTCTTCTGTATTTATGATACCTTTTTGTTGTTCTACGTTAAATCCCGTAGCAATAATAGTTACCGCAATAGCTTCGCCTAATGACTCATCTTCACCCACTCCCATAATGATATTCGCATTAAAGCCAGCTTCGGTTTGAATGTGGTCATTGATTTCTCCAATTTCGTCAATAGTAATTTCATTTGAACCCGAAACGATAAGCAACAATACGTTTTTGG
>JAHEHJ010000074.1 GCA_024644655.1 Flavobacterium sp. | reverse complement strand
TTGCTATTTTATTTTAAGTCGTAGTACTTATTGGTTGATAAAGGTAACAAAATATCTCGATGCCATACTATCAACAAACTGATAAATCTTTATACCCCCTAATGGTGTGGACCACACTAATCTAGACCACTAATTACACTGATTTGAAAGATTTAAATGGATTTTCAGATAAATTGCACACCGGATTGCGCACTAAAAGACACTTTCCTATTAACTGTGTAAATAAAAAATAGGGGTCCGAATTTTCGTTTAAATTCGGACCTTTTTTTCAAATATAGTCAAAAATTGATTCAAAATAATTCCCCAATTGTGAATCGGCATACTCCCTTCCTTTCTGGAACGCGTATCATGTGATTAATACTTAAATTTAACATCTACATGTCTTAAGGCTCTAAGTAACATATTGTACTAACCCCCTAATAGACTGGACTAAATTTTAAAAAGAGTTTAGAACCAATTAAATTAGGGAATTATGAAAAAAGAAAGAAGAATTTTCACACCTGAAGATCGTTTAGCGATCCTTCAAGAAGCTCAAAGGGAAGGTACTACCGTAACTTGCCGGAAGTATAATTTAGCACCAAGTCTATATGCCAAGTGGAAGAGTAAATACCTTTCAAAAGGAGTTGAAGGATTAAAGCCAGCTTACAAGCGAATAGATCCAGAGCTTAGAGCTTTGGAAGAAGAAAATGAACGATTAAAAAGAATCATTGCCAGACAAGCTTTGGAAATTGAATTCAAATCTGAGCTTTTAAAAAAAAGCCCTGTGCTAACCAAGACAAGAAGATGATCGTTTCTCAATACTTTCAGCAGGCTCCTACAAGGATGCTTTTGTCCTGGTCAAATCTTCCTTCCAGCGTTTACTATTATAAGTCTACAGGTGGAAAACCGGGCGTTAAAGCGAGTTCTCATACGTGGAAACAAGATGGTGATTGGGTCGAAAATCAAGTGGTTATCGAGCAAATTAAAGACATTCTTTCTCAAGAGTTTTGTTGCTATGGATATGAAAATGTAACGGGTGAATTACGAAAGCTAGATTATTGCATTAATAAGAAAAAAGTTTACCGATTAATGGACGAACATAACCTGCTTTTGGGTAAAGTGATACGAACGAGCGGTAAACGTAAATTTGTCCAACATCGCAAGATTCATGCGTCCTATCCAATGGAATACCTGTGCTTAGACATCAAATACGTTTACGTGCACGGCGAAAAACGAAACTTTTTCTTGCTAACAATCATCGATGTATTTTCTCGTAAAATCGTGGATCAGATTTTTCAAAAAAGCATCAAGCAGATTGATGTAATCAATGCATTTAGGCGAATAAACAACGTATACGGAATCAAAGGAGTAACCATTCGAAATGACAATGGATCACAATTTATTGCCAACAACGTAAAGCAATATCTTCGCACAGCCGAAGCTAATCAAGAGTTTACGCACATAGCAACACCAGAAGAAAATTCCTATATCGAAGCCTTCCACTCCATCATTCAGCGGGAAGTAATCGAACGCTATGAGTTCAGTGGGTATTTTGACGCAAAACGAACCCTATTAGCACATACGATCTGGTATAACACACGTAGATACCATAAAGCAATCAAAATGACCCCCAACGAAAAATGGAATCAGCATATCCACATCACAAACAAAAAACGTGACGAACAAAATTTAGTAAAAAAACAACACGAAACCGGTGGTGATTCAAACCAAGATTATCAATACCTTAGACAAAATTTAAACCCAAAAACAAACAATTATTACACAACTGTTTTAACTAATGTGTCCAAGTAATAAGGGGTTTGTACAATATCAGCTCTTAATTCTGCTTCTGAGATTGCCTCCATTGTCCCATATTCATCTCTTCCATTATAGAGTTTTAAACCTTTGGGAAAAATATAAACAGTATATTTTTCAACCAACATAAGTAAAATTTCTCCTAATTCGGCAACAGTATATGCTGGAAAGATTACGAATTCTTCTGGATCATGGTTTGCTTTGTAAGTAATCAATTCGGGCTTACTATCAAAGTTTCTCTTTCGCCAATAAAAACAAGGTTCAATATTAAATTCGTAAATACCTAGATAAAAACTTTGTTCAAAAGAACATACTTGTGATTCTAATTTTTTCATTTTTCTTTAATTTTATTGTTATTTATTTGTCTTTCAGCCCAAATTTGTTCCAACTTGTCGGCAAACTGTTCACTTGAAACCTTTATGTATCTCATGAAGGATTTGTGAGACTTATGCCCGCTGATGGCCATGATAACCATTGGATCAGTTCCTTTCAGGTATTCGTTAGAGCAGAATGAACGTCGAGCCGTATGGGTTTGTAGATATGTAAATTTTAGATCTACTAGTTCTTTCAATTCGCGACCATAAGTGATCTGTTTGGTAAATGGAGTTCGAAGGCTTGGAAGCTTTTCTCCTACTAGTTTGATGATTCGGTTGAACTCATTATTAGGTGGTACCTGAGGGAGTGAGTAATTGTACTTCTTTAATATTTTAACGACAACTGGATGTATAGGAATTGTCACTTTATTCCCAGTCTTCTTTTGAACAATTTCTAGGCGATTATTCCGAATAGTTGTAGGATCTATGACACTGTAGTCAGAAAAACGCATCCCTGTAAAGCAGCCAATTACAAAAATATCACGCACGTGTTCATGAACAGGTGCCACAAAATCTGTGATTTCTAAAAGCTCTAAAATTTCCGTTTCAGTTAAGTAGATGCTATCAGTATCTTCTCTTCGTGTATCAAATTCTAATTCCAAGATTCTTGCCGGAACAATCTTTTTTAATTTGACTGCATATTTGAAGAATTGCATTAAATCCATCATAACCTTTGCATGGGTGTTCATCGCATATTCTTCATCTATGATCAAAAAATCACTGAAACGATCAATATCCTTTTGACTGAATTCATTAAGATAAAGATTCTTATTCCACCGTGATTGAAACTCATTTATCAGGCTTTGCGTAGTTCTATAGGAAGAAATAGATGAAGGCTTCAATTTCTGCCGTTTAGGAGATAATCTAACTCCTGTCTCACAATCGGCAATAAATAGATCGGCGAACCCGCTAAGTTCATCTTGATTTACGAAACCTAAAGTAACGTTTTTGTTATACTTCGTGAGTGGATTATCTATTAGTGATTGTAACTTTTGATTGAGTTGTAAAAAGGAAAGTTTGGGCTTCCCGTTCTTATATTCATCTATTGCATCAAGCATAGCTACCTCTAATTCCTTCAGTCTTATTATTATTCGAGATGTCGTTGTTTTTCCGACATAACTTCGAACAAAACACTTTTTTTTGTCCCAATGACACGTTTCAATGCTGCAGCCTGTATACAAGAAGATACTGACACCGCTTACAGAGACTTTTACACGAATGCTACTTCTAATGGCATTAGGTCTTGCTAATGAAAATGATACTCCCATAATTGATTAGTTGCTTCCTGTATTTCTTAAAAATTTCATTACGCTGCTCTTTAAAAAATGGTATTTTCTGCCAGATTTCTGTGCTACCAATTTTTCCTCCAAGACTAACTTAATTAAAGTCTGCTCACTTATGCCAAGGAACTTAGCTGCATGACTTCGGTCCCATAGCTCCTCTTTAAAATCATCCCCTATGTACGGATTAGACATCAATGTTTCCAATTCCTTGCGTACTACTGATGACATCATCTTTTGCAAGTCATCAATCGAAACAGTTACCACTCTTGTTTGAATTACTTCCATATTTATATTTATTTATTACGTGTTTTCCAAGATTTGCCATCAATGATTCTACTTATTACGGCTTTTGTTTTGATACCCCAAACTCATTTGCCAATTTTAACTTACTATGCTCCATATGCTAATACTTTTGAGGTATGTTATCTGCTTGTTAGCTAGTTAGCTTGCATTTTATAGTCTCCAGGTCTGAAATATTGTTAATAAGTTGTTGTTTATTTGACATGTTAATTTTTGTTCAGCATACCTGTCCCCCTTTAAAATTGATTAATACTTACTATGACTTGTTTTTTTGAACTTCTTTTTGCCGCTAATGTTGATCTAATTTATTTTAGTTTTTTAACAAAAATTAAGTACGATTTTCGTGTCTAACCAATATTTTCACAAAAAAAATGGAGTTTTAACCCCAATAAATTGACTGATATAGTTTCCACAATTCCAATCTGGCATAAAAATCCATAAATATTTCTTTGTCCTTCATTTTAACTTCAACAACCCATTTTTTATTATCCTTTAGAACAATTAAGTCGATCATTAATTTATTCTTTGTATGAAAATCCAAATCAAGTAAAAAATAACCTAACGACTCATAAAGTTTAGCTACATATTTATCTATATCATTCCCATATATTCCAACATTTTTACTAAATGAACGTACTTTTTGCCCCTCATCGTTTATCCAAAATGCTTTAATGGTTTCATATTTTTTATTTGATTTCTTGCTAAAGCCGGTAGAAAGGGAATAATCAGGATCAGCAACAAATAACAATCGCTTTGCTTTAATGCAATATGATTCTATTAAATAAATAATATCTTTTGCCGAAACCTCAATAGAATCATTTCCTAAAATAGTTTTTAAGTTTTGATTATAAACTGATCTGAGATCATTACTTACCTTCAACAATTCTGTATTAATTAAATTAAACTCATCGGCAAATGCCTCTAAATCTAAATTATTTTCCTTGTGCATTATATAGTAGGCATCTTTTTTTGATAGAGTAAGATATTCATCATATGGAAAACGCACAATACCAGATCGTTGCTTTATTCGAACTTTTAATAATAAGTCAGCGAGCGCAATAATCTCATCTTTTGATGGGTTAAATTCTGGTAATTTTGATTCCAAACCGAATAAAATCATATTGTTTTTAAATTTCTCTTACAAAGTTAAAATAATTTATTATAAGTTCAGTACATTTTTTGTACTTATTTTTGAAATAATTTCAAAATCATCGTTTTGAATCAATCAGAGTACAAATTATTTTTTATCCATTACATGTTTTTTTACTGAAAGGACTATTGAACCAGCCTCGCCGGGGGATGGGATGTCAATTAAGGTATCCCCCCTCCGTATACAAATACCCCCTATTCTCTAGAAGTCCACAATAACGTTCAAAAAATTCTGGGGAAAAATTTATAGAAATGGAGCCATTGAGGCCCCATTCATTTAAAAATTTACATCTGGATTACCCTTTAACAATACATCAATTAGAAGAGTAAATGGATTCCTAAAAGCCCGTCCTCCTAGTAAATCTTTAGGGACAATCTCATTCGAATTAAAATACCTTGCATCGCCAATTGAATCATAGTAAATAGGCTGTCGATTATTATCTAAATTAAAGACCCGCCCACCCACTTCATACATTGCGCCATTTCTTCCCATGAAAGTATAACAATTTCCATCGTACACACTTGATGCGGTTATCATAAAAAATTCAGCTGGAAATTGCTTGGATATATTTTGTACCCAATACCATGGGGCGGAATATATGGTGCAAAAACGGATAAGTAAATAATCAGTCTCTAGCTCAAACTCGGCATCCCATCGATCATACCTAATGCTCCAATTTTCTTCACACCACCTCCTCTGATCCTCTAATTCCAATTCCGGCGGGATGGGAACTAACTTACTTAATACTATTTCAATATTTTCTTCATTGTTTATGTCAATTATTGACGATTTGATTTTTGCTAGTTGGTCAGCATTTTTTCCCTTGACCAAAAGCGTGTTAAAAATAGAATTACTCATAATAAATAATTTAAAAAAGTTTATAGTCTTTCAACTATTCAAAACATATCGAACTTTTTTAAAAAAGTAAATCCTAAAACCAATTTCTCTAATATTTATTATTAAAGAAATAAAATGAATGCTGCAGAAAAAAAATATCAAATAACCATTGATCCACACTCACAACTTTCCAAGCCCCCTAAAAGTGCAATGGGTAAAATAAGTAACCATATCACACTAAGCACCGGAGTTACTTTAAACGAATTCGCTCAATTAGTTAC
>JAHEHJ010000069.1 GCA_024644655.1 Flavobacterium sp. | reverse complement strand
AAATTGAAAGCATTTTGTCATTCCGGAATGAAATTAGTTATCCCAATTATCGGTTCTGAATAAATTAACAGGTAAACCTTCTTTGGTAAATAAATTAGGCATGTCGGTATTATTAAAAGCAAATCGTACAGCTACGGGATTGGTTACTTCATCTGAAGAAACCAGCAAGGTGGTTCCGTCTATTTTTCCTTTTGCAGGATAAAATTTCTGATCTGCCCCGGCAATCATTAAATGACTAGGTTCTGCCCCATCTTTCGTAACTAACTTACTTCCTATTTCTCGGAAATAAATTCTGATTTTATTTTTTTCGATTTTTAAACGATCATATTTGGGATAAAAAATAGGGCCAACATCCTGTCCATAATTTTTAACCAACGCTAAATTGGCAAAACGATTTGCTACTTCAATTTTTTGAGTAGGATGGATATTGCTAACATCTGGTACTAAATCAGTCAAAACAACCATTGCCGTATTTTCAAGGGCTAAATTTTTTGTTTGAGCCTCTCTTAATTTAGCACCAAAATTACTTGGGTATTTATCAAATGGAGCAATTTGTGCAAAGTAAAAAGGAACGTTTTTCTTAAATCCTGCTCTCCAAGAAAGAATTAATTCATTCATTAATTCTGTGTACGTGGAATACTGACTTACATTACTTTCCCCTTGGTACCATAATACTCCTGCAATTTGATAATTCAAAATAGGTGCAATCATGGCATTGTAATTGTCACCTGCACGGCTAGACCACCATTCGTAGGTTTGTAATTTCTTAGCTGCATTGGCCAAAGTTGGATTACTTATAACCTTATCTTGGGGAACCCAAACCTCTGCTGGAGTTCCGCCCCAATTCGAATTAATCAAACCCATCGGTACGCCTAATTTTTCGTTGAGTTTTTTACCAAAAAAATATCCGATAGCAGAAAATGATTTCATCGCTTCAGGATTACAAACTACCCATTTTGCCCGAACATCTTCTTGGGGGAAATCTGCAGTCGCTTTTGGAATATAAAAGAACCGAATACGCTTATTTGTTGCATTGGGCATTTCATCCAACGTTTCTTGCAAATTTTGATCACCACTCCATTCCATATTGCTTTGTCCTGAAAATACCCAAACTTCGCCGATGAGTACATCTGAGATTTGAATGGTATTATTCGCGCCAGAAACGCTAATGCTTTGATTTTCGGAAGCTGCTGGAGTGTTTACGTCTAACATCCAGTGACCATATTTAGCATTGACTTTGTAATGTGTTGTGTCCCAAGAAACTTTTACCTGAACTGTTTCATTGGGATTCGTTGTCCATCCCCATAATTTCACTTTACTTTTTTGTTGCAAAACCATGTGGTCGCCAATGATAGCAGGTAATTGAACATCAGCCTTAGCTGAGAATTGGGCAATAATACACCCAATAAGGAATAAGACTTTTTTCATCTAAAATTTAGTTTAGCGTTACATACTTCATATACAAAATACCCCAATTGGGGGTACACCATCGTGAATCATTTCACGGTTCGTTTGGATCGAAATTTACATATTATTCGCCAACAAAAAATACCGATTAAAACCAACTATTGGCAAAAACAGAAATTCACAGGCAAAACCCCTAATGAAATATGTCCATTAAACACGAAACCAGCTACTGACCTCGAACCACAAAATCCAAAATTAAACCTGCCAAATGATACGATAAAACACATTTCACCTCAACCCAGTGATTTAGGGTTGTAACTCATACGAAAAATGAGGTATTAAAAATGAAAAAGTTGCAACCACAAAAATGTCTCTTTACAGAAAGATAGGATGGTTTTTAAACAAAAAAAGAGGTCGAAATGACCTCTTTTTGATTACTGCTCCCCTTACCGACGAAAGATGCAACTATAATGCGATAATTGAGTACATCACTATTAGGAAATTGAAGGGTTGAACTTGGTGTAAAGTTGCAAGAAGTGTGTTCTTTCTAATCTTTGAATCAAGCTACTTCTTGCGAATAGTTTTTCTTGTAGTTTCTTCTTCTATGACCTTGGTAAAGGTTTTGTGGTTTTGTAATTTCTCTTCCAAATAACTTATCGTTAGCCTTGAAATTATATCATATTGTGATTGAGGTTTACAATTTCCTGTCTTTTTTACAAGATTAACTAAACAGCCAAAATCTTCGTGTTTGGCAGAATCAATTACTATTATTTGAGGTTTCACCGAAAGCTTTTGAGAAAAATCATAGACAGACTCTTTGTTTCCAATATTCCCTTGTGGTGCACTTTCCAATCGAAGGTAAGGGATAGAAAGTTTCATTTTAGTGAATTCTACGCTACTACTTATTCCATTAAAGTCTTTGTCCTCTTCTTTTTCAGTCCCGTAATGATGATACTCTGAACCATCAAGTGAAATCAAACAAGATGCTTGAGGTATCCTATTTGCAAGAATTGAACCTGCCAAACCTCCCCAACTATAACCTACTATCCCAATTCTATCAAAATCAATATTATCACTCCCTTTCAATACATTTAGTGTTGATATGGCATCATTAACTTGTTCCAACAAGTCTTCATTTTTCATTGTCATATCGCCAGGGAACCTACCTATAGAATTTATCGAAACAACGATAAATCCTTTCTTTGCCAATTGCTCAAGCATAGTGAAATTTTCATACCCCATTCCATTAAAAGAAGAAAGGTAAATGACCAATGGATATTTGCCCTTGGCTGGCGTTGCATTTTTATAGGCGTCCGTCTTATAATTTAAGACTTTTGATGAATCTGAACATTTTAAGGATTCACAAAAATATTGAGCCATTTGTTTTGCAAACCCATTACCAACAGTAGAAGCTGTGTAATAGTTTGCTCTTGTTTCTAATAGCCCCAAAAGGTTTCTAAAATAAAGGGACGTATCTTTTGATGAAGCGACCGCTGGGTACCATATATCAATGTCAAGAGGTCGGTAATGTAAATAATCTGAAGTATCAGAATTGGATTTATAAATTCTTGATGTGTCTTTTGACTGAATGGTCTTGAAACCTGCTATGTATATTTCAGAATCTGTCTTTTTCTCATTTGAGCAACTAAACAAAAAAAAGAGAAATAACGAGGCAAATAAATTTTTCATTGAGAATGATTAAATGATTGTCAACAAAAATATACTTAAATAACCCTCTATCATATCATCGCCATTAAATGACTGATATTTTAATAAATTTTAACAGATTGAAAAAGATGCAAAACTTAACTCACTGATAGACAAAGAAAAAGCCATCATTTCTGATGGCTTGTCCAGTGAAGCTCCCCTTATAGACGAAAGATGCAACTTTATTTCCTTAATTGAGTATGTGACTATTAGGAAATTGAAGGATTAAATATTGTTTAGATTATTAAATTCCTCTTTTTTGCTTTCAAACCATTTTGCAAAGTCGGATGGTTCTTTCATCAACTTTTGCATTTCATTCATTGCTTCAATATGCGCATCATCCCCTTTTTGAAACATTTCCATACCGTGTTTTTTACTTTGGTTTGCAATATCATCAAAGGACTCTCCTAAAAATTCAATATCACAAGCTCCGCCGAGCTGTTTGCAGGTCATTTTTTTCATATAGTGTTTGTATTATTCTTGTGTTAATAATAGGTTGAATTCTAATCCTTTTTCAATCCAAAAATCAAGTCCCTCTTCAAAATCAAAACCAGACGCCTTAATAAATAAAAATCCTCGCATTACTTGTCCGGTAAAGTCCATTATGGTACTTCCGTTTTGGTGCAACAAATTCTCGTAATTAAGTTTCCCGACACGTACCATCAATCTGTCTTCATTACATTTTTTATCAAAATCTAATCCGATACACATTGCATCGCGCACCATAAAAATGAGGCCTCCCATCATTTTCTTTTCAAAATAATGAATTCCTTTTAACCGTGCTCTTATTCGGTCCGCTTGATGTTCTGAATATGCCATATCCTCGGTTTGAACAAATATAAAACAAAAAAGCCGATCATTTCTGATCGGCTTGCTCCCTTATTAAGTGGAATGTTGCAGCCGTTTTCATTGTTTGAACTCGCCAGAATCAGGAAATTAAAGGATTGAACTTCTAAATAAATTACAAGACGAGAAATTTTAATTGATAAAACACGTATTTCAAACAGCTCTCGCAATTCTCTTGCGGAAGATGAATGCAAAAACCAAAATGAATAAAAATAAATGCAAGAATGTAATTAGAAAATAGATAAAATAAGAAACCTGAATTTGAGGAACTGGTAATTTTTGAACAAATAAACCGGAACCTATATTCCCTGCAGAAAAAACAAATGATTGAACAATATTCCAACCAAAATGCATACCAATTGGCGCATACAGAGAATTAGTTTTGTAGAATCCTAACGCATAAATGTACCCCGCTAAGAATGTAATAATAAAAATCCAGAACATTTGAACAGGGTTATTCAATACTCCAAATGTAAACCAATGATATATCCCAAATGCTATCGAAGAAATTAAAATCGCTTTTGTGCCTCCTAATCTTTTAATTAAGATATAGAAAAGAGCGCCACGGAAAATTAGCTCTTCATATATGACAGATTTTAAATTATACCAAACCGCGTTTAAAGTAAGCTGCCATTTCAAGGCAGGATTTAATATCCACAGTTCTTGCGCAAAGAGTATTCTTAACCAGAATGTTATTGAGCTACATAAACCAGCAAGGATACAAAAAAGTAAAAGATAGGAAATTCTTGTTTTTGATGGATATAATCCCAAAACAGTTAGGTTCTCTTTTTGTACCCATCGAATAATTAAATAAGATATTACAAGTTGAATTAATAGTCCAAGCATTCGATTTTTTTAATGTCATTCAAAAGATACATAACCATAATTTATAGACAAAGAAAATTGAACAAAACCTCTACTGACCTCGAACCACTAAATCCAACATTTAACCTTCATTTTTAGTCATTAAACCATATTTCCATTTGAAAAACGGCATTCAATCCTTCAAAATTATGGTATTGAGTTGCAGCTTTTATGAAAATCCTCCTTTTGAAAATCAAAAAGTTGCAACCACAAAAAATGTCTCTTTACAGAAAGATATGAGGGTTTTAAAACAAAAAAAGAGGTCGAAATGACCTCTTTTTGATTTGTGCTCCCTCTCCTGGGCTCGAACCAGGGACCCCATGATTAACAGTAACGATTCTGCGAATCGCCCCATGTGCTCAAATCAAACACTTTTCACTATTTCTTCTTGATCAACGCGGGCATCAATTACTTTTTGTGACCTGTTTGTGTGACCTAATTACTATTTCTAAAATACTACATATTCGCGTTTAATCAAAACTCGGAGACCAAACTTAGGCACTCCATTTTTCAACACCCAATTCAACCTTGATTCCGAGTAGACGATCAAATGCTTCTTCAATAACCGTAGTAACATATTCCACTTCCTCTTCAAATGTGGCTATACTATCATGAATAGTAAAGAACGGCAAATCGGGTTTATCGTGGGCTATTCTCCTTGAAACGAATTCGATCATCAAGGTGCTTTCTAGCCGCTGCAAGATGTGAGATAGAGTAACGTGATCCTTTTTCTTAAGTCTTTCAAACACCTTTGTAACCTCGGGGAATGCATCCATGATCAACTTTTTGTCCTTTGACGTGTGCTTGTTCTCAGAGAAAAAGAATTTTAACATAGCAACCTTAACCTCATCTTTCCTAAACGATTCGCCAGGATGAATTTTCTTGAAAATTGATTCATAAAATTTTCCAGACTCCGCTGCAATAATCCACTCTGAGAATGATTCAGAGTACTTTTCGAGCAAAAAAGTTACTGACATAATAACTGTTTCTGCATTCCTAAAGACTACATCTATCTCTTCCAAATGATCCAAACTGAATGATTTGACAGCATAGCTAGGGATGGGAGAACCAGACAAAAGGTTTAGTGCGCTCGGAAATCTGTAAATGTTCATCCCACTATGTTCTCTAGTCCAGAACTCCTGCTTTAATATTGCGGTGCTTAGCAGGGGTTGAGAGTTCCTTACATCAATATTTACTAGGTTTTTAC
>JAHEHJ010000007.1 GCA_024644655.1 Flavobacterium sp. | reverse complement strand
GATGGGTATCATGATACATGGAATATCAGTGGATTGGTTACCCAACCAACCGCCAAGATTTACATCTTTGACCGCTATGGAAAACTGTTGAAACAAATCAGTTCGACAGGCGAAGGCTGGGATGGTACTTTTAATGGCCATTTACTTCCTTCGGATGACTACTGGTTTACGGTAGACTTTATAGAAGGAAACCCACCGGTGTATCGACAATTTAAAGCGCACTTTGCAATGAAACGATAAGAAAGACAAAGCCCCCTGGAAAACAGGGGGCTTTTTTTATATACGATATTCAATATACGATGTACGATATACGATATTTGAAGTACCATTGTATAGTAAATGGAAGAACACTAGAATAGGGTGTATTGAGCAAGTAACCATGCTATATCCATGCTATATCTATCAATATACGAGGGGCGATATACGATATTGATAGGTGGATTGTGACTCTATGATATAGGATAGAGTAGATGTTTAGCAAGTAACCATGCTATATCTATCAATATACGAGGGACGATATACGAGAGGGACGATATTCGATATACGAAGTACCATTGTATGGTAAATGAAAGTTTAGGAAAAGGTAGTTTGGGTAGTTCTGGAGTGGTATAGGAAAAGCATGGATTGAAGAGGGTTGTCAATAAACTTTATGTGAAGAGGAGTGCTTACTAAAAACTATTCTATATATTTACAGTACTAGGAAATTCAAATTTTATGAAGGGAATAGCTATAGCAAAAGTACTTTTAGTAATCTAAAAAAAAGCATAATAAATGACACATGAACAAACCGCCATAAAAGCAACTTATTTTAGTATAGTTGGAAATATAAGTTTGGCTTTGGTCAAAGGTTTGGCTGGTTTTTTTGGGAATTCGTATGCTTTAGTTGCGGATGCTATTGAATCTACAACCGATATTTTTTCTTCATTTTTAGTCTTATTTGGTATTAAATATTCCAATAAGCCAGCTGATGATAATCATCCATACGGTCATGGAAGGGCAGAACCACTTATTACTTTTCTAGTCGTTGGATTTTTAATCACTTCAGCCACTATAATTGCTCATGAAAGTATACAAAATATTGGTACGCCACATGAACTACCTAAATCATGGACTTTACTTATATTAGGGATAATAATTCTTTGGAAAGAATACTCTTTTCAAAAGGTTTTGAAAAAGAGTATAGAAACAAATAGCTCTTCTTTAAAAGCCGATGCTTGGCATCATCGAAGCGATGCTATTACATCAATTGCTGCTTTTGTTGGAATATCTATAGCTTTATATTTTGGGAAAGGGTATGAGTCTGCTGATGATTGGGCTGCACTATTTGCTTCCTTTTTTATTTTATACAACAGTTATTTGATTTTTAGACCCGCATTGGGTGAAATAATGGATGAACATCGCTATGATGATTTGGTAGAAAACATTAGACAAGTGTCTGTTAAAGTTGATGGAATTATAGGTACAGAAAAATGTTTTATTAGAAAAGCAGGAATGAAATATCATGTTGATTTACATGCTATAGTAGATGCTAATCTTACCGTGAAAGAAGGTCATGATTTGGCACATCAATTAAAAGACACTTTGCGTAGCGAAATTATAGAGTTAGGTCATGTATTAATTCATATAGAACCGAATGAATAAGGTGTTCCAGGATTTGTTTAACAATACGAAAATTATGAAAACAACAGTATTTGCTTTTTTGTTATTATTCTCGTTTGAAGTTTTTGGGCAAACGAATCCGGTTCAGAATTTGACATGGGAGCAATGGTATCAATATCCTCATAATTACTTTTCGATGCAATGGGAAGAGCCTGCACAGCCTCATGATGAAATAATAGGCTATGCGATATATCGAAATTCTGAGTTGTATCGTATTCAAAGTGAACTAACACTTTATACACTTAATACACCCTTATATGGCTATGTGACCAATTGTGGCGAAGATTTTTTAATGCTTGATTCGGCTAATTTTAACAGTGAAATAGGTTTTGAGGCTCATGTGGTTGCAGTTTATGCGCCCAATGGAACCGAATCCAGTTATAATCAAACCGTAACCGTACATGGACCGGCACTGAATACAACTTCGAGTGTCGTATCAAAATCAGTAGTCTATCCGAATCCTACGCATGGGATTTTGCATATAGAAACAGAGGCTACGCTACAACGTATCGTTATTTATGACCTAATGGGTAAAGAAGTTTTAACCTTTGCTCCCGACAAACAAATTGATTTGAGTTCCCTGAGTAAAGGACTTTATATCATGAAGTGCGTTACTGCCCAGGGTATTCTTATGAATAAAATAGGGATAGATTAATCGGTTCGAGAACCTAGATTCAATCGTATATCGTACTTCGTATATTTAAAGCGCATTAATCTTATGGCAATACGTTACTTTGGGTTGGCTAATAATAGCCGATTTTAGGAGTTCATCTATGACTTGGGGTTGGTGGTAGAAATGATCTTCAAAGTCTTTGATGGTTGGTGCTTCTACAATGCAAGTCACCCAATCAAAGTTTTCTAGAGAGACAAATATGTCTTTGGTAACAATATTATTTTGAGTTCTTAGCGCTTCATTGGAATTGTAAATTCGTTTCCACTCGATAAAGCAGGATACTTCAAATTGAAGAATAATGGTAATCATTTAATTTGTAGGTGTATAGGTTGTTTGGGGTCTATTTTATGGGCTTATAGATAGGCAAATATATATTTAAAGCAACTATAGGCAAAGAATTTAGGGGTAAACTCGATGAACTGCATTTTTTTGTAAGAGCCCGATTTTAAGCTGTAGTCCTAGTATTGAAATACATTAAGTAAAACATTAAAACAAAAAGTAATAGTTCTCTTTTCCTACTTTTCAAATAAGTAGTATATTCGTTACTTAACTTATTTTTTATGAAAAACATACAACGGTCTTTGATTTTGGGGTTCATGTTAAGTTGTACTTGGATGAGTTGGTCACAGGAGCGACCTGATTTTGAGACTTTGATTGTCAAAGAGTGGCATTTGGACCATTATGAGATGGGAGGGCAGAAGTTGCCAGCTCCAGCGGGTCACGAAAAAGATACCATGGTGTTTTATGCCAATCACAAAACCGATTCGGTTAGTGGAACTACTACAGAACACGGCGTTTGGAGTTATGATAAGGTTGAAGGTGTACTCACAGTAAAAGACGCCGATAATGGGATATTGTTAACCTTTCAAGTCCAATCTATATCCGTTACTTCTTGTGTGCTTCACATACAAAGTCCCGAAGGAGCCTCGATGGTGTTGTATATGGTAGCAAAGGGCTAATTTGGCTATACAATGTCATTGACTTAGTTTTTGTTTGACATGCTATTAATCATTATACGAACTCCAATTATATGAAAATATTATATCGCTTTTTTATAGTGGCTTTAGTCTGTATTTCAAGTACGACTCAAGCTCAGAACTTATTTGCCGTAAAGATTGAAACTTGTGATGCCAAACAATTTTGTTTGGATTGTGGGGATGAAAAGGCCCAAGTTGAACCTGAGAAATTCAAAGACATGCTATCCCATTTGAATGCTTCTATGAACTTAAAGGGTATCAAAGGCAAAGTATTGTTTCAAGTATTGATGGATTCTACAGGGCATGCTTGTGTGTTGAGTCATACAGATGAGTCCAATTCGTCTATATCGCGCCGAATCATGTTAGCTTTGAATACGTTTGAAGGGTATATACCTGCCCAAACCAAATTAAAGAAAGAAGGCTACAATTCGGTTACTTTGGCTTTTGAAATACATGACAGCCAATTAACGGGAGGTATCCAACGGGTAGATATGGCGGCTTTTGAGAAGTCATTTGATCATCCCCAAAATCCGGAAGTATACAACAAGGATTATGTGTATAAAAATAAGCACTTGAGTGATTATATTATTAAAGCATGGAATTCGTCCAATTCGAATTTGCCCGACAATTGGAATGACGAGTTGGTTATTGATACCCAAGGATTGCTTTGGATGACTGTAAAGCAAGGATTAGTCACCTTTGATGGAAAACTGTTTACTCGTGAAGAGCAAAACATTACGGATAAAGGAACCTATTTTGGTTATTATGCATTAGCCTGTGATGGGAGCAACACCAAATGGGTATGTGGAAAAGATCATATTTACAGTTATGACGGTCAACATTGGACTATGTATGAACCGAAAGAAATAGGAGTTGGAGATGCTTATGCGATTCAATACCATGCTCCAACGGAAACCCTATTTTTTTGTTCAAAAGACGGGTTGACACTCAACCAACACGGAAAATGGACAACCCTTACCACTGCTAATTTACCTGAGTTGCCATCTAATAAAGTGCGGTATGCGCAACGAGATTCCAAAAACCGACTTTGGATTGGCACGTATTCGGGTTCGGTTATGGTTGATGAACATGGGAAAGCCCTGTCTTTTGAGGCCAGTAATACGGTTTTAAAAGGAAAATGCATAACCGATATGGAAGAAGATGTGGACGGAAATTTGTATTTTTCGGTGTATGAATTTGACCGTAAAGACAAGAAACAAGTTAATAATGATGAGGGATTGATTGTTAGAGCTGCCAATGGCAGTATGCGCCAATTAACAACCACTAATTCGGGTTTGCCTTTTAATGGTATAACCGACTTATTATATGATGTACGAGAGCAGGTATTGTGGATTGCTACAGACAGAGCCGGTTTGGTTCGTTATGATTTGAAAAGCGGAATTTGGGAAGATTATCACAATGAAAATTCAAAACTTCCCACCTCCTATATATCGGCTTTGGCGATGGATGCCAAAGGAGTTTTGTATGTAGCCACACGTCAAGGGTTGGTTCGTCTAGAGAAGAGGTAGAGTAAATGTAGAGTCTAAATACAATGCATAAGCTATACTAATGAAATTTATCAAAGTATATATAATAAATTACTATGGAACCTACAAAACAGCCTTCTTCAATGCCTTCTCGGAAACGGGATGATAATGGTATTGCCTATGTTATGATGGGGTTGTTTATTGTTTTTTTTATTTTTATAGGTAAAAATTCAGATAGTGTGGGGTCTTATGTCCCTGCCCATCATACCCGTACTGGGCATATGGTTCGGGGTCATATTCGAAAAACTGTTAGTACAAGCCCACATGCTTTACGTCAAAGAAACGCTAGTAAGAGTTATCGGTATCGGCATCCTGGCAGGTATTCCCACCACTAGGAGCTGCTAGTTCGTCATTTGAATAGCACTGATTACCGTGAAATTATAAAATTCTACTTATATTTGATTAACCAATATACTACTCATGAAAAAGATACTATTGTTAGGGATTTGTATGGCTTTTGTGGCCTGTCAGCAAAAGAAAGAAGCTGTAGTGGCCCAAGAGATGCCATTTTTCGTTTATGATGCAGTAGATTACTACCATTTGGATATCAAGCAACAGGCAGTGGATTCCATTGCTATGAAAGCCGATAAGACTAATAAAGAATTGGCCTTGATGCAAATCTTGCAACAACGCATACCAGTGAGTACTATTGATACTTTATTTATCAATAATATGGAGATATTGGCTTTTGACAAAGTGCGTTTGGATCCTAAAATGTATAAAGAATTGGGGCGATTGTTTGTCAAACAAACGGTAGAGAACCCTTCGTATCCTTCCTGTGAACCTATTTACCGCGATGTTTTAATTTTTAGAAAGAAAGACAAAGTAATAGGAGTAGCCAAACTCGATTTTGATTGTGGGCGATCGGCTATAGTGGGGGCCCGATATGATGCTAGTTTGTTTGGCCAATCGGGTGAGTATGCTAAACTTCATCATTTATTACGTTCGTTAAAAACGGCACTTTAGTGATTTTACCTTATAACACTACCATTATAGTACCATGACAATAGTTTATGTTAGGACCGTATTGTTTATGAAAAAAGTATTGGCAGTAGTACTTTTGGTTGCTGGGGTTAAAATACTCATGTACAATAGTTTACTGCTTGGTGTTGTGTTTATAGCGTTGGGAATTAATTTTGCAGCTACTTCTGGAGCAGAGATTCATTTGGAGGACAAAACCTATCGATTGATTACCTCGATATTGGGAATGCGTTGGGGACGTTGGAAGCCTATTCCAAAATTTGAGTATGTGTCTGTTTTTAAAACTAAAGAAGCTGTATCGGTGAATTCTTATGGGGCCACAATAGGAACCTTTAAAAACGATGTGATTCAATTGAATTTGTTTTATTCAGGA
This sequence comes from Flavobacterium sp., assembly GCA_024644655.1. Classification (GTDB taxonomy): domain Bacteria; phylum Bacteroidota; class Bacteroidia; order Flavobacteriales; family Flavobacteriaceae; genus Flavobacterium. The sequence goes on along the minus strand of JAHEHJ010000007.1, from coordinate 114,292 downwards.
AATAAATACATTACTTTTTATCAGACGGAAGAGTTGGAAGACGCTTTTCGTGTGGCCGAACATTTTCGTTTGGCTTTGGATGTTGACATCTTGGATGCTACAACTCGAGATAGTAAGTGGGTGTAGCATATAAACCTAAATAAAAACGCCTCACTAGTGAGGCGTTGTTTATTATTATAAAGCGTTGTATGCTACCAATGCTTTTTTGAGTATGGCTACAGAGCGAACCAAATCATCTTTCTTGAGCACGTAGGCAATACGGACTTCGTTGAGGCCTACATTGGGTGTAGAGTAGAAGCCTGCGGCGGGCGCTACCATTACCGTTTCTTTATTGTCATCGTAGGATTCTAGGAGCCATTGTGCGAAGTGATCCGCATTGGCAACTGGTAATTGAGCGATACAATAGAAAGCACCTTTAGGAGTAGCTACTTTTACTCCATCGATTTTTTGTAATTCGGCAATTAAGGTATCACGACGGTCTTTATATTCTGAAATCACGTCATCAAAATAACTTTGAGGTGTTTCTAGAGCTGCTTCACTAGCGATTTGGGCATAGGTTGGAGGGCTTAATCGTGCTTGAGCAAACTTCATTGCAGTAGCCATCAATGCTTTGTTTTTAGACACAATACATCCAATTCTAGCGCCACACATACTATAGCGTTTGGAAACCGAATCAATCATAATGGCATGTTCTTCTAGACCGGGTACATTCATTACTGAGAAATGTTCTTCACCGTCATAAATGAATTCGCGGTATACTTCGTCGGCTATAAGGAATAAGTCGTGTTTTTTTACGATTTCAGCCAATTGCATAATTTCTTCTTTGGAATACAAGTAACCGGTTGGGTTTCCTGGATTACATATTAGGATGGCTTTAGTTCTTGGAGTGATTAATTGTTCAAAGGCAGCAATAGGAGGTAAAGCAAAACCTTCGTCAATTGTTGATATAACAGGAACAACTGTTACGCCTGAGGCTGTAGAGAATCCGTTATAATTGGCATAGAAAGGTTCAGGTATAATGATTTCGTCACCAGCATCCATGGTACTTCCCATAGCAAAAAGCAAGGCTTCCGAGCCTCCTGTTGTAATGATAATATCGGCAGTGTCAATAGGCAAGCCGTGGTTTTTATAGTAGGCAGAAAGTTTGGTTCTGTAGCTTTCAAAACCAGCAGAATGGCTGTATTCTAACACAGTAATATTGGCTGTTTTAACCGCGTTTAACGCTACCTCTGGTGTTTTTATATCGGGTTGTCCAATGTTTAAGTGGTATACTTTGTTGCCTTTCTTTTTAGCGATTTCGGCGTAAGGCACCAATTTTCGGATAGGTGATTCAGGCATTTGTTGGCCTTTCAAAGATATTTTTGGCATGATATTGATTTTTGAGTTGCAAATTTGCGATATTTTTAATTGGTACACAATTCCTTTGATGACTTTATAAATAGTAGAAATGTATTTTTACATCCTCTTTTTTATTAAATTTATAAAAAATAGAAGTTTATGCGTAGCCTGTTAGTGGTATTTCTTTGGTTGAGTTCCTCGTTAGTACTGTGGGGCCAATCGGAATTTCACTTACCCGCTGGTAAATCAAAAGTGGTCATCCCGTTTCAGATGATCAATAATTTAGTATTTATTCCCATTACAGTCAATGGAGTTACGTTGACTTTTTTGTTGGATACGGGAGTAGAGGAGACTTTACTTTTTAGTTTAGAAGACCAAGAGCAAATTCCCTTTTATCATGTCGAAAAGCTTAAACTCAAAGGCTTGGGTAGTAATGAAGCTGTTGAGGGGTATAAGACCTCTAAGAATATTTTGAATGCCAATGGCTATAAAGATATGGACCATGACATCTATGTGGTATTGGACCAAGAGTTTAATTTTTCTTCACAAGTTGGAATCCCTGTTAATGGGATAATAGGGTATCATTTCTTTAAAAATCATCCGATTGAAATAGATTATACACGCAAGCGGGTAGTGGTGTATGATTCTGGAGCCAAGGTATTAACGAAACGCTTGAAGCGTCATTTCACACAAGAGACTATTACTATATTGGATCAGAAGCCCTATTATACAAGTTTGGTAGTACAGAAGGGACGAGAAATACCGTCTCGTGTATTGATTGATACGGGTAATAGTGATGCGTTGTGGATATTTAAAAATAAGACTCGGCATTTGCAAGTCCCAGAACCCAATTTGCCCGATTATTTGGGGAGAGGATTTAGCGGTGCTATTTATGGTTTGCGGGGTAGAATTGATCGCTTTCAATTTGGAGGTACCCAATTGGAATATCCAATAGTTACGATGCCCGATTCTACGGCTTTTGCAGGCGTTCATTTTGTGACCGAACGAGTGGGCTCAATAGGAGGAGAAGTGCTTTCTCGATTTGATGTTGTATTTGATTATAGGCATGGTAGTTTATATACTAAACCTAATGATAAAGTTACAGAACCTTTTCGATTCAATATGAGTGGTATAGAAATTGAGCATGGAGGAATGGAATGGACTACTCCGCTCTATGATTCGGCCTCAGACGGAATTAAAATATATACCCAAGATCGGGAAGAAACCCAGGAGCGAAATGTCAAAATTCGGTTTGAGTTAAAGCCTGTTTTTACCATTGCGAATGTAAGGTTGGGTTCCCAAGCGGAACAAGTTGGTGTAAAGCAAGGCGATCGTTTGTTGCGGATTAATGGACGTATGGCACGGGATTTAACGATTGAAAAGATAAACGATGCATTGCGTTCTGAAGAAGGCAAAAAAATTGAATTGGAATTGGAACGACAAGGTCGTTCGTTTGTTGTTACTATTGTTTTAAAAAGTATCTTATAAAAAAAACGCCCCAATTGCTGGGGCGTTTTTTATTGCATCATTGGACTTTTCGTCTTTTTCTCGAGGAGGTTTACCACCGGCTTTTCGATTACTTCTCCTTTTATTTTTAGGGCTACACGACCTTCTTCAACATTGACCGCATTACTTTCTACGGTAATGGTTTTGCGTATGGGGCCTGTGTGCATGTTGTATTTTACTTCTATTTTTCCAGTCATACCTGGTGCGATTGGTTCTGTAGGTTTTGAAGGTACTGTACATCCACAGCTTGATTGAACATTGGTAATGATTAAAGGTGCGTCTCCCGTGTTGGTAAACTCGAATACGCGTATACCATTGTCGTCTTCTTTATTCACCGTACCGTAGTCAATGGTGTTGTCTTTATCCTTGAATTCAATTTTAGCTCCGGTTTGTCCTGTAGCAAGGGCGTTGACTAAAAAGGCTGCTATAAGTAATATCTGTTTCATAGTACAATGGGTTAACAATGGTTCGTAAAAATAGTTTGTTTAAATTAATACACAAAAATTTAATTCTTAATTTTTTCTAAAGTAGTTATTAATTACTTTTGCATTTAAAATTACAAAAAGTGTACCAAAACAAAATTACCCTATTTAACGCACTTGTACCCGTACTTGATTATCGGGAGCGAGTCTATGGATGGTGTCCGTAATCCTTATTCCGTCTGTCGTTCTACACGGTAGATTTCTGCCATAGGGGACAAGTTAGGAATCCTTTTTATTTTTTGTAATCCATTTGACTTAACCGAAGGGTTTGGTCGCTTAATTTTAAATCACCTTATACATGATACCAGCACAATTTAACGCCAAAGAAGTAGAAAAAAAGTGGTATGACTACTGGATGAAAAACAAGTATTTTCATTCTAAGCCTGACCACAGAACCCCTTATACCATTACCATACCACCACCTAACGTAACGGGAGTCTTGCATATGGGTCATATGTTGAACAATACCATACAAGATGTATTGATTCGTCGTGCTCGTTTGAAAGGATTTAACGCTTGTTGGGTTCCTGGAACGGATCATGCCTCTATTGCTACAGAAGCCAAAGTAGTGGCGAAGTTAAAAAGCGAGGGTATCAATAAAAATGATTTGACTCGTGAAGAGTTTTTGAAACACGCTTGGGATTGGACTGACAAATATGGTGGTACCATCTTGGAACAGTTGAAGCAATTGGGTTGTTCTTGTGATTGGGATCGAACTAAGTTTACTATGGACGATGATATGACCGCTTCGGTAATTAAATCCTTTGTTGATTTATACAATAAAGGGCAAATTTATAGAGGATACCGTATGGTTAACTGGGATCCAGAAGCAAAAACAACTTTGTCTGATGAAGAAGTAATTTATGAAGAGCGTCAAGGCAAGTTGTATCATTTGAAGTATCAAATTGTGGGAAGTAATGAGTTTGTTACCATTGCGACTACCCGCCCGGAGACTATTTTGGGAGATACGGCTATTTGTATCCATCCCGATGATGAGCGCTATAGCCATTTGAAAGGCAAGCAAGCGATTGTGCCGATTTGCAACCGTTTTATTCCTATTATTTTTGACACCTATGTGGATATGGAATTTGGGACAGGTTGTTTAAAAGTAACCCCTGCACATGATGTGAATGATAAAGCATTAGGAGAGAAGCATAATCTTGAAATTATTGACATTTTTAATGAAGATGCCACTTTAAATAGTTTTGGATTGCATTACCAAGGACAAGATCGTTTTGTGGTTCGTGAAGCAATAGCTAAAGAATTGGACGATTTGAATGCTTTGGAAAAAGTAGAGAATCATTTGAATAAAGTAGGAACATCAGAGCGAACCAAAGCTGTGATAGAGCCTCGTTTATCCGATCAGTGGTTTTTGCGTATGGAAGACTTAGTGAAGCCGGCGATAAAAGCCGTTTTGGAAACCGAAGAAATTAAATTATATCCATCCCGTTTCAACAATACGTATCGTCATTGGTTGGAAAACATACGTGATTGGAACATATCGCGTCAATTGTGGTGGGGACAGCAAATCCCAGCGTATTATTTTGGAGATGGCAAAGAAGATTTTGTTGTAGCTGAAACGGCTGAAGAAGCCTTAATATTGGCTCAAGCACGCACAAATAATCCGCAGCTTAGTATGGCTGATTTGACCCAAGATGCAGATGCCTTGGATACCTGGTTTTCATCATGGTTATGGCCAATGGCAGTATTTGGTGGCGTTACTAATCCTGAGAATGAAGATTTCAAATATTATTATCCTACCAATGATTTGGTTACGGGTCCCGATATTTTATTCTTTTGGGTAGCTCGTATGATTATAGCTGGATATGAATATGCTGGAGAGAAACCGTTTAGCAATGTGTATTTAACAGGATTGGTACGAGACAAACAACGTCGCAAAATGTCAAAATCATTAGGAAACTCTCCTGAACCTTTAGAGTTAATTGAGAAGTTTGGTGCGGATGGTGTTCGTGTAGGATTGTTGTTGAGTGCCTCCGCGGGTAACGACATTATGTTTGATGAAGAGTTGTGTAACAATGGTAAAGCTTTTGCGAATAAAATATGGAATGCATTCCGATTGATAAAAGGGTGGGAAGTAGCTGATATTGCACAACCTGAAAGCTCTGCTGTAGCGATTGCTTGGTATGAAGCTAAGTTGCAACACACCTTGTTAGAGATAGAAGATCATTTTGAAAAATACCGATTGTCTGATGCTTTGATGAGCATTTATAAATTGGTTTGGGATGATTTTTGTTCGTGGTTCTTAGAAATGATAAAGCCAGGTTACCAACAGCCTATTGATCGTGCTACGTTCAATAAAGCTATTGAAATGTTGGAGGCCAATTTGAAATTGTTGCATCCTTTTATGCCTTTCTTAACTGAGGAAATATGGCAACATATAGCAGAGCGAACACCAGAGCAGGCTTTGATTGTAGCTACGTATCCGGAGATGAAGGCATTTGACGCCCAATTGATAGTAGATTTTGATTTTGCTGCTGAAGTAATTGCGGGTATCCGAACCATTCGCAAGGATAAAAACATAGCGATGAAAGATGCAATTGATTTGAAAGTAGTAAATCATGAAAAAGTGACTACTTATTTTGATTCGGTGATCATGAAGTTGGGTAACGTAGTATCTTTAGAAAATACTACGGATAAAATAGATGGTGCTTTAACGTACCGTGTAAAATCGAACGAATATTTTATACCTGTAACAGGTGCGATTGATGTAGTTGCTGAGATTGCTAAGTTGACAGAAGAATTGAAATATACACAAGGCTTTTTGCGCAGTGTTCAAGGAAAATTATCCAATGAGAAATTTGTGTCGGGAGCACCTGCACAAGTCATTGATAACGAACGCAAAAAAGAAGCTGATGCCTTGGCGAAAATTGCTACAATAGAGCAAAGTTTGGCAAGTTTGAACTAAGTTTACTTATCTATAAAAAAAAATCCCGTCTTGATGAGGCGGGATTTTTTAATGTTTATTATGACTAGTACCTTAGTTTCTAATTAATTTCTTTGTGGTAGAATGAATGGAATTAGATGCTGTTATAGTATACACCCCACTTGAAAGAGAAGAAACTTCAATTTGAGCAATATCATTTGCATTACATTCTAGTACTTTTCTACCACTACTATCAGTAATGACGATTTTTGATATTGATTCTTCCGCTTTAAAAGTAACAATTCCATTCGTTGGATTTGGATACATTTCGAAATTATCCAATGTTTGAGTTGGAGTACTTAAGTTTTCATAGTTGATTTTAGTAATCCAAAAACCTCTTCCGTTACTTCCGATGCAATCATCATTAGCATTGCCTGCTTTTCCAACAACAGCGTATTCATTATTATTTATTTGGACTACATCATTAAATAAATCATATCCAAAACTGCTGCTACCGGCTGATTTTTGCCATTCTAAAACTCCAGATGCATTAAGCTTAATCATCCAACCATTCTGATAACTATAGTTGCCTAGGTTTACTGTAACTAATCCATTTTCAGAATAGGTTGAACCAACTAAAACATAACCACCATCAGTAGTTTGTCTTACAGAATAGGCTTCATCTTGACCTGAACCGCCATAATGACCTCTCCATTGTTGGTCTCCATTACTATCATATTTTACTGCCCAAAAATCGGATGCCCCATAGGTGTTTTCAATAGAACTATCCCATCCTCTTCCAATTACAATATAGCCATCATCAGATGTCTTTAAAATGCTATATGGACGATTAAAATAGTTTGCGCCAGTATAATGTGAACCTACACATTTAGACCAAACAATATTACCGATTGTATTGGTTTTAAATACCCAAAAAGACGATTCGCAAATGATTGGATTAGTACAAGTAACTTGGTTGTTTTCTGAGAAAGATTCTCCTGCCATAACAATGCTTCCGTCATTGTTTACAACAGCTGCATAGCCATGGTCGTCATCAGAACCACCGTATTTTTTATTTAGTATTATGTTTCCATTAGTATCTAGTTTTACTAACCAATAATCAACATAGCCATAATTAGTTCCATTTACTCCATCAGTTGATCCAGACCAACCCGAGACTACATATTCTCCATTAGTTGTTTCATCAATAGAACAAGCTCTGTCTTCTTTACTACCACCATATTTTTTTTCCCATTGTATGGTTCCTGAAGCATCGGTTTTAACAATCCAATAATCATATTCTGTGGTCCCTACTGTTGAATTAGCATAATGAACATAAGCATTACCAACAAAGATGAATCCACCATCACTAGTTTGTTTAATTCGAGAAATAGTTTCAGCGTTTGCTGTGCCATAACAATTAGCCCATTCTAATTCAAAAGCAGCATTTAACTTAACAACAAAGCCATCCCAATTTCCATGATAATTAGTTGTTTCAGGTGGTGCATTTTCTGCAAAACCAGCTATAATATAACCACCGTCTGTTGTTTTTTGAATTGATTTAGCCTCGCCACGATTCCCTCCAAAATACTTGCTAAAAGCTATATTGGGTGATTGAGAGAATGATAAAATACTTGTAAAAAGTAGAATTAATGTGAGTTTAGGAGAGTTAATTTTCATTTATATTTGAATTCTTTTAATGTATAGTAAGAAATAATACGATTGCAAATATATATAGTATTACTTACTAATTAGCTATTTATAAGATTTCTATGTTTACTATTATAGTGAAAGCCCTAATCTTAGGTATAAAGTATTCATTTGTTCGATACGTTGTTCTACCCCGTTTTTCTTCATTTTGGAGAACTCACTTTGGCTCTCCATACCTAAACCTATGTTGAGCGCATCAGTTAGTATAAATTTTACTCCAACCCCTGTAGATAGACCGAAGTTCCAACCCATGTTATTGGTATCGGTATTACCCGTTACCGTTTCTACTTCTTGTTTTAGTAATGTATTGGCGTATAATCCAACTCCTAAAGTTAAAAACAGTTTGGGGTCTTTGGGTTCTGTTCCATGAAACAGATTGTAATCCCCCACAAATTGCACAGGGATTTGCAAATAGGAGTTTCTAATACTTGCTGTATTTCCAGCGATAGTTGGATTGGCATCAAATTGAAGTATGCCAACACCGGTAGCGACACTCCATTTGGGGCTCATTTTATAGGCAAGTAATAGATCACTACCGTTAACGTTACCACTTAAGGGTACGTTATTGGTTTGTTTTAATCGTGCAAATCCCAATTTGCCATTGGCTTGAAACTCAAATTTGCTTACTTTTTTTTCAGAAGCGTTTTGTGCGGTTGCCGTTCCTATGCTTACTAGAAGCAAAGCTAATACCATTGTTTTTTTCATACGTATAAATTGATTTATTAGACTTGTATAACGAATAAGATGTTGTCATCGTATGTTTAAAAATAAAAAAATCCCACTTCATAGAAGCAGGATTTTGATTTATTTAACTTATGGGTATTAGAATTGCTCTCTTCCAGCAAAGTGGAAAGCAGATTCAATAGCTGCATTTTCGTCAGAGTCAGAACCGTGTACGGCATTTTCTCCGATTGAAGTAGCATATTTTTTACGGATAGTTCCTTCTGCTGCATCAGCAGGGTTTGTAGCTCCTATTAATGTTCTAAAATCTTCAACTGCGTTGTCTTTTTCTAAGATTGCTGCTACGATTGGACCTCTTGTCATGAATTCTACTAATTCACCAAAGAAAGGACGTGCGCTGTGTACTGCATAGAATTTTTGAGCGTCTGCTACAGTCAATTGCGTTAATTTCATTGCTACGATTTTGAAGCCACCTTCAGTAATCATATTTAGAATCCCACCGATGTGTCCGTTTTCAACACCATCAGGCTTAATCATAGTAAATGTTCTATTTGTTGCCATTTTGTTTGTTTATTTTAATTTGGGTGCAAAAGTAGTGTTTCTTATTTGAAAAAAAAAATTCTGTTGTTCCCACTTTATTTAGTTTTTGATCAATTTTAGAGTTGTTTGTTGAGAGCCATTTGTCATTTTAGCCCAATAAACACCTAGTGGGAGTATGGATGCTTCTATAGTACATGATTTGGTTTTAGGGTAGCTTATTTGCAGTATTTGGCCTAATTCATTTGAGAGTACTAGTTGTTCGATTTCGTTTTGGGAGGTCAAGTTCCAAGAATTGGATGTTGGGTTTGGATAGGCTAGTATTGAAGCAGTACTGCTAAAACTGTTTGATCCGAGCCCGATATCCGTAAAAATGTAGTCTCCCGTACTCCGATTAAATTGAATACTATAAACTGATTCGGCATTTACTGGGATATTGGGTCCGTCTTGTGTTCCTATTCCAACAGGGAATGTATTGGCTCCCCAATTTGTTGTCCACAAGTTGTCTTTTCGGAATTTGACTTCACCAGCCATTAGGTTGATAGCGGGTGTGGAATAATCCCGACCGTTCGTAGTTTCTAAGTCGGTATCAATAGAATCAAAACCATTTAGTGCTGTGCCGAGTATTCCAATGCTAGGGTATCTAAAACTGTAGTCACCTGTAAGGCGATTGAAAGTTACAAACCATTCCCCTCCTGTAACAAAAATCGTAGGGCCATTGAGTTGGGCCGTACCTGTAGGAAAGGCGACGCTACCCCATACGAAGTTGGTTGCGTTATCTTGTCTGAAATAGGCGTTTCCGCTACTGAAATAAAATCCAGATAGGGTATAGGTAATGCCATCTGAGGTTTCCATATCTATATCGGCTCCTACATATCCCAATTGTGAATTTACAGCGGGTCCCCAAATTCCAATGCTTGGAAAGCTTGTGCTAGGAATGAAGGTATAGGTGCCGTTGATTCTGTTGAATGTTACATCGTAAGTTCCTGCTGTACTTAGTATGTTGGGTCCCAATAGAATCCCTTGACCACTTGGAAAGGTATTTCCTCCCCAGTTGATTGTCCAACTCAAGTCTTGTCTGAACTTTACTTCGCCATCGGTTAGTGTGAGGTGGTTTATCGTGTAGATTTGGTTGTCAGTAGTAGTTAAACTGATTTCAGGGCCAATTGTTGGCGGCCAACCATTCACACCACTACCCACAATTGTTATTGTTTGTGCCCATGACGGAATTAATAGAAGGCAAAATATGCTAAGGAAAAGGAACTGTTTTTTCATGATACAAATAATCCCATACGCTTCATTAGAGTATGGGATTTCATTAGGGTTATGTATATTTTAAAGTTTGATTACTTTATAGGTTTCTTTTGCTGAAGCGGTTTCCACTGTAATGAAATACACTCCTTTTTCATACGTACTAGCTTCAAGAGTAGCGGAAGTACTGTTTGGTAAAGAGGTGCTTATCGTTTTACCTAACACATTTGATAGAGTAACAGAAAGTATATTTTCATTTGGTGAAGTGATAGACCATTCGTTTTGTGTAGGATTAGGATATATATGGCAAAGTGCTTTTTGGTGTGCTGTTGTATTTAAAACTGAAGTAAACGTATATGCGCCAGTAGAGCGTGTAAAAGTTACATTATAGGTTCCAGCTTGGGTTAGGATATTAGAACCATTAGATGAAGCAGCACTCGGGAAAGCATCATTACCCCATGAAGTGTCCCAAACATTGTCTTGGCGAAATTTGGCACCACCTCCTGTGATGGCGGTAGTAACAGCTAGGTTATTGATGGTATAGGTTTCCCCATCGCTAGTAGTTAACTGATGAGTATCTATAGGTCCTAGGTTTCCTGGATCTCCAGGCCAACCCCCAACAGCTTCTCCTACAATTGAAATTGCTGGAAAGTCAAAGGCATAAGCGCCTGTATTGCGGTTAAAATTCACACGGTATTTTCCACCTGTTGGCACCACTATGTCATTTGTATTATCCACTTGAGGTCCTGTTGGGAACGTAGTACCTCCCCAAGAAGTTGACCAAGAGTTGTCTTGACGAAATTTGCATGCACCAGCAGTAAGGGTAATAGAATTAGAAAAATAATTGATTCCATTTGAAGTCGTCAATGTATTGGCGTCAATTTGTGGGTCAATTGGCCATCCTCCCGCTGCTGAACCTACTAAAGCTATGGTATGAATTACTGTTTGAGTACCTGAAAAGGAATAGGCCCCAGTTACCTTGTTAAAGGTAACATCATAAGTACCAGCTAGTGTTAAGATGTTTAATCCGTTAAGAGTTGCTGTTCCTGAAGGAAATGCGGCGTCTCCCCAATTGATAGCCCAGTCGTGGTCTTGTCTAAATTTTAGCCCTGTAGTATTTGGATCAGTAGCACTAGTTAGCGATACATTTGATAGAGTATATGTAATACCGTCTGTTGTAATCATGTCAGTATCTACACCCCAACTTCCGGAAGGGCTAGTACTGCCAATCATAGAAATAGTTTGCGCATTGGCATTCAAAGCCAGCGTAATTATGCTAAATAAAAATAGTAATTTTCTTTTCATACGATATAGTTTTGAGTTTTTGAAATAGTTCTTACTTATAAATGTAAAGTAATTTTCTTTATACGCTATTTTTTGGGTAAGCGAAAACGTTTTCGTGTTGAAAACTTTTTTAAAATTAGAGTGTAATGATTTTAAAATCAGCTTCTAATGGGTTGAGGTTGGCCGTAAGGTGTTGGAAAATTTCAGGGCCATATTCCATATAAAATTGGGAGAAATTTGCTTTGCGTTCTTGAAGCGATTGTCCTGGGAACAATTCGTTTTGCAGATTGATGATGCGTTCTAAATGATCTTTATGAACCCTTTTTTCGGCTTTAAGCAAGCGTTTTTCAAGTGTTTCTAAGCCATTTGTTTGTTTTTTTTCTTGGGCATTGACAGCACCTAAAAATGAAGGGTCAGTTTGTTGGGCTATTTCTTTTAACGCAATGAATTGTTGACGTAACGATTCTTTTTGAGGTGTAAAATCAATAGTAAACTTAGAAAATTCTTTTGTTTTAAGGTTGAATAAGTCTTGTTGGTTGCAAAATAAATCGGCCCAAGACAATTCTAACTTGGCTGCTTTTTGCGATTGTTTTTCAGAGGCAATCAGTACCGAGTTTCTCAATACTAGCATTGGGAAGGGTATTGCATTTGCTTCGAAATTAGATTTTAATTGAAGCCAGTAAGCCAATTCACCACCACCACCAATATAGGCTAAATTGGGTAATATGACTTCTTGGTAGAGTGGTCTCAAGATTACATTTGGACTAAACTTCTCGGGATTTGTTTCTAGCAAGGCTAGTAGTTCTTCTGGGGTATAAGATATTGATGTGTTGTTGATAGCAAAGTGATTGTCTTTCTGAACAATTCGTTCCCTTAGCGAGTCTTCTATATAAAATAAGTTAATTTCCCTGGGGTTGACCTGTATGGGGTAATTTTCTTTTAGATGTTCGTTGGTAGTAGTAACGTTTTTATAGCTAGTTTGATTGATTAATTCCTTTTTTATGTAGGGAATGAATAGTCTTTTAAGGGAGCTGTCATCTCCGTCTAGTATCACAAGACCTTGGTTGCCAAATAATTCATTAACTAAAAATCTTGTTGCTGCTGCCAGTGAGGGGTGTTGCAAGTAACTTTTTTGGAATAATTCTTTTAGATAAGTTGCATTGATGCTATTTCCAAGAACATTAGCGAAAGCCTCATATACTATATCTAGACCATTAGTAGATAATCTTCCTACAGGGCCTTTACTTTCAACGTCCCATTTTATTTTGGTGTTCTTATACTGAAAGAAATTTATTTCTTCAAAATCATGGTCTTCTGTAGCCATCCAATACACGGGTACAAAATCACAATGTGGGTAATCTTTCTTTAATTGGTGGCACAAGTTGATGGTACTTGTAATTTTGTATACGAAATACAAAGGACCAGTAAACAAATTTAGTTGATGTCCTGTTGTTATAGTAAAAGTATTGGAATGCTCAAGTTTTTGGATGTTTGCATTCGTCGCTTCAGAAGTTTTACAATCTTCGTATTGTTTTGCTACTGCATTTACTAATGTAGAGCGGTTTACTTGTGGAAAACTATTTTGTTTTTCAGCTATTTGTAGTTTGAAATTCTCCGATGTAGGGAAATGATTGTACAGTGATTCCAACTCAGCTTTTTGCTCTAAATAATCGGTGATTAGTTTAGAGAAATAGCCAGATTGTTGATAGCTTATACAGTCGGTTGGCATCACAAATAGCGTTATTAAGGGTTGGTTACAAATGAACCAAATGTATAGTCGTCGCCTAAATAAAAGGAACTATTTCCTTTAGACATAGATACTTTCTTTAAGTGAATAGTGTGTTGAAATCCAGTACCAAAGGTAGAGGTACTTACTTCGATTATTCCACTGAAACCCTCAACACCTGCAACCCCATTCCATGTTTGAGAAAGAGTAGGTGTAGTAGGAGTAGTGGTTGCACAGAAATAGGCATCAGTAACCGGATTGTTGTACAAGCGGTAAGTCAATTTATTGGATGCATTGATTAGAGCGGTTCTTGGAGTTGTTGTTACTGTATTCTCAAAAAGCGTTGCGTAATCAGTTACATCTAAAACTAAAGATTCACTTCCAGAAAAGTTGAAAATTCGGTTATCACATGAGCTTTTTTCTACTTCTGTATCAAAGCCAAATGCTAAACCACTTACAGAGGTGGTGTAATTTCCAAAAATGAATGTTTCATGTACTTGAGGTCCACTTGAAGTTTGGAAAGTTATATTTTTGAATACGATATAGTATTTATAACCTGTTATTGAGGTAGCTTGAGTAGTTGTATTTGTTGATTTTATAGCTGTAGCTGTTATTTGGATTGTGCCTGATGAGGCATTCCATTCTTCTAACAAATTGGGTGTGGCGCTAGGCACAGTAGGGCAAATATTGTTGTTGCTAACTGTATTATCATATCTTCTATAGGTTACTTTGACCGAACCCGTTATAGGAACTTCTATAGGAGCCCCTTCAACAGTTTCGTCACTACTAAAAGTAGTAGCTGGAATTTCAATGAAAAGCATTTCAGAATCCTTTACTTTATAGATAACATCTTTGGCACTACATTTTTGAGCACTTACGGCAGAAAAGTCTATCGTTTGAACAGTTATATTGCCGTCATCACAAGCATTGATGAATAGCACTAATAGCAATAAGCTTACAATTCGTTTCATTCCTTTTGTTAATTTTTAGCAAAAATAAGTTTTTTATGCTATTATATTTATCTTTTATCATTTAATTAGGAACTGACCTTTTTATATTTGCAACAGTAAAATTAGGGTGCCTTGTCCCTTTGAAATGGCTCTTTATGAAAAATGTGTATCTTGATAATGCCGCAACCACTCCATTACGCCAAGAAGTAATTGTGGAAATGACCCGCGTATTGGCAGAGGAATATGGAAATCCGTCTTCTACTCATAGTATGGGGAGAAGTGCTAAGGCAGTTCTTGAAACGGCACGCAAAAGCATAGCCAAACACTTGCATGCTACTTCAAGTGAGATTGTATTTACCTCAAGTGCTACAGAGGCAACTAATTGGATATTACGAGTTGCAGTAAAGGACTTTGGTGTAACTCGAATTATTACGTCAAAAGTGGAGCATCATGCTACTTTATATACGTTGTTAGCCTTACAGCACGAGTTTGCTATAGAATTAGTGTATGTGCCTATTTTTTCTGATGGGTCTTTAGATATGGATTTTTTAGAGCAAGCTTTAGATAGTACGGCAAAAACCTTAGTGACTTTAATGCATGTGAATAATGAGACAGGAGTTATTCATGATATAGATGCTATTGGTAAATTATGTCGCTTGCATCAGGCCTTGTTTCATTGTGATACAGTGCAATCTATAGGGAAACTCCCTTTCGATTTATCGATGTTGCCTATTGATTTTTTAGTGTCAAGTGCGCATAAGTATCACGGGCCTAAAGGTGTTGGTTTTGCATATGTGCGGAAGGGATTGGTTTTGCAGCCTATGTTGTTTGGTGGAGAGCAAGAAAAAGGATGGCGTGCGGGTACTGAATCGGTGCATCAAATTGCGGGGATGGCCAAGGCATTAGAGTTGGCCTATATGAATTTGGATGCTGAAATGAATTACATAACTAATCTAAAGGATTATTGTTTGCAAAAAATACAAGCAGTTTTTCCAGCATGTAGCGTAAATGGTCAGATTACTTTATATACGATACTTAATATTCAATTGCCATTAACAGCCGATAAGACAGCTATGATTTTGTTTCACTTGGATATGAAAGGGATTTCCGTTTCACGTGGTAGTGCATGTCAGAGTGGTAGTATCAAGCCATCCCATGTATTGGCTGAGATGTTGGATACAGAGGCATTAGCTTTGCCTAGTTTGCGAATTTCATTTAGTCATTACAATACAAAAGAAGAAATAGATTATTTAGTAGCCGCTTTACAAGGGGTATAAATTTTTTTAAAAACTAAAAAAACCGAGAGGGTTAGTCTCGGTTTATATGATTTTCTTTATTACTCTTAATCGATGAGTGTGTCGGTTTTGATCGGCATTATAAATGCCTAAATGGTCTAATCTATCGATGCGTACTTTACCGCTCGCATGAATGATATAGTTGTTTTCCATTAGTATCCCTACATGAATAATTTTACCTTCTTCGTTATCAAAGAAAGCTAAATCACCTGGTTCACTTTCTTCAATAAAGCTTAATGGTTCGCCTTGAGAGGCTTGTTGGGAGGCATCACGTAGTAAATGATAGCCATTGAGTTTGTATACCATTTGGGTGAAGCCCGAGCAATCTATTCCGAAAGGTGTTTTACCACCCCACAAATAAGGAGCATTTAGGTATAAATAAGCCGTGGCAATTAAATGGGCTTTGGGCTTTATGCCGCTTACTTTTAACCCTTCAAATTCAAAGCTATCGGTATTGATTTCGCTGTGGTTTAAAAAGGATAAAGAGGCGCCTAAGGGAATAGGTAATAATAGGTTGGAAGTGTTTGTAATGTACTCTACCAAATCGGAATTGAGAATAATGGCTTCTTTAGAAAGTTCGGTATAGTTTTTTTCTGAAATGATTTGATACTGTTTGGAGTCCACCCATCCTTCGTAATTGTCATAATTCAATTTGATTTTAGCCCATTGGTTTTGAGTTTCCAATACCTCAAAGTGTTCGCCAAACAGTACTTGCGAAACGATTTCGCTTCGGTCACTAGGCTCGGCTCTGAGCGGAATTATGGCTAAATTACAAATGGCAAACATTATGAGAAATTAGGAGTTATAAGAATTGTGTCATGAGTTATAGTATAGATAAAGTGAACTTATAACTCATGACTCATACTATAATTAGGCTCTTTCAATAACAATAGAAGAAGCGCCTCCACCTCCATTACAGATGGCTGCGGCACCAATTTTAGCATTGTTTTGTTCCAACACATTGATTAAAGTTACAATAACACGAGCTCCCGAACATCCTAGAGGGTGTCCTAATGCTACAGCACCACCGTTAACATTTATTTTATTTTGGTCAAGGCCTAAAATTTGAGCATTGGCTAAACCTACGACAGCAAAGGCTTCGTTAAATTCAAAAAAATCAACATCTTTTACTGTTAGTCCTACTTTAGCTAAAGCTTTTGGTAGGGCTTTTGCAGGGGCTGTAGTAAACCATTTTGGTTCTTGAGCTGCATCAGCATACGATTTAATATAAGCTAAGGGTTTTAATCCTAAGGCTATTGCTTTTTCTTCGCTCATTAAAACTAGAGCAGCTGCACCATCATTAATAGTTGATGCATTGGCAGCAGTAACAGTTCCTTCTTTGGTGAAAGCCGGATTTAAAGCTGGGATTTTATCTAATTTCACGTTAGTAAATTCTTCATCTTTCGAAAAGATAACAGGTTCACCACGACGTTGAGGGATTGTAACAGGTACCACTTCGTTATCGAATTTACCTTCGCTCCAAGCTTTAGCAGCACGCTCATAGGATTGAATAGCAAAAGCATCTTGTTGTTCGCGAGTGATTTTATATTCTGAAGCACATAAATCGGCGCTAACACCCATGGCATTATTGTCATAAGCATCACTTAATCCATCTCTTTGCATACCATCTATTAAAGAAGTAGGTCCAAATTTAACACCATTTCTAAGGTGTACATAATGAGGAATCATACTCATGTTCTCCATGCCTCCAGCAACAACAATTTCGGCATCTCCAGCCATGATGGCCTGTGCGCCTTGCATCACAGCCTTCATTCCTGAGGCACATACTTTATTTATAGTTGTACATATTACTGAATTCGGTAATCCAGCATGAAGGGCGGCTTGGCGTGCGGGAGCTTGTCCAACACCTGCTTGAACTACATTACCCATAATTACTTCATCAACTAGATTGTAGTCAAGATTGATTTTATCTAAGGCCCCTTTAATGGCAGTAGCCCCTAATTGAGTAGCGGCAACAGAAGATAAGGATCCCATAAAGCTTCCTAGAGGAGTTCTAACAGCCGAAACGATTACTATTTTTGTGTTCATAAAATTAAAGTTGTTTGTGTAATGCAAAACTAAACTTTTATTGCAAATTATGGAATTTGTGAGGCAATAAATCGTTTGCGGAGCATATTTAATGAAGACTTCAGTTTGTACTGTATTGAAAGTGAATGTATTTAAAATTTATTTGGTGTAAATACTAAAAAAAGATTTGAAATAGTTGTAAATTATAGAATGTTAAATTACATTTGCAACCGCTTAAAGAAAATGTTCTTTTACAAGTTGACGATTATTAGGAGAGGTGCCGGAGTGGTAACGGAGCAGATTGCTAATCTGTCGACGGGTGACTGTCGCCAGGGTTCGAGTCCCTGTCTCTCCGCAATTTAAGGGTTTAGTGTAACCTATATCTGCCACAGATACAATACACGGGGTGTAGCGTAGCCCGGTTATCGCGCCTGCTTTGGGAGCAGGAGGCCGCAGGTTCGAATCCTGCCACCCCGACTTTTACTATTCCAGTTCACATAACTCAATTCCATAGAGTTACTCGATTATTAATCGGGAAAGGATATTGATATGTTTGAAATGAAAATGGTCTCATAGCTCAGCTGGATAGAGCAACTGCCTTCTAAGCAGTAGGTCTCAGGTTCGAATCCTGATGGGATCACATTAAAAAGCCACTGATTTTCAGTGGCTTTTTTTGTTTGTAACCGTAATTAACCTGTCCTGTATTATTTATTGTGTGTTTTCTGTCATTTTTGCACATTGGTCTAAGACCAATTTGACCTGACGAATATTTCAGTTGGTCAGGACCAAGTTGAAGATTCGTCCTGACGAATTGATTGGCTCGTCCGTATACTTTTCACAGCTGCTCCTTATCGATTTTAGAACACTAATTTATAGAGTTTCTAATTATTCCAATTCCTTATCTTTATAGTAGTTGATAAGGAGATTAACATATTTACTATAACTTTCAATCCCTTCTTTTTGTTGGTTGCTTTTGAGAAAATTATCGTAGAAGATTTGGAATCCTTTATCTATAAAAGTGTCATAGGCTGCCCAAAAGGTTTCACTTTCTTTGTAGTTTTCGAGTATACCTTTATTAATAGTTGGTTTTAGAATATTAAATTGGGCTTCATCTTTTAGGATAATATTTTCTAAGCAGTAGCGCAAAGCGGTAGTATAAGCAGAATATTGAACATAGGCATCTTTGTTTTTGATGCAAGCCAAAAAGCCTATGAAATTACATTCACTTTCACTAGCGTACCCAATTTGGTGTGCCATTTCATGGCAAATTACGTTAGGAAATCCATACTTAGGAAGTTTATCGTTTACTTGAGATTCATTGGTGAACGGATTTAAATACCCTCCAAAGCCCATATAGGTCAAGGGTAAACTAAAAAGCGATTTTTTGCGACTTGGGATTTCGTATTTGAAAATCGGATATTGTTGGGCTAAGGTTGTATACCCGTCTTGTGTCATTTCAAAGAGTTGGTCTTGGGAATAGGGGACAGTTACTTTTTGTTGAGTATTATGTGTTATTTGAAATTGAATGGCATTGGTTTTCACGATTAGTTTTTGAGTAAATTCCAACAAGTCTTTATCGGAATAATCCCGTTGGATATTCATCTTTTCAAATAAGGGTTCTCTGTAATAGTTGAAAGCCCAGAGAACATGAAACATAAAATAGACAACAGAAAGGATACTTAGAGCGGACCATAGTTTATCTTTCCAATTTGATTTTCGGTTTTGATAGAGCCAATACATTGAATAGAGTATCAATGTGCCATACAATACATCGCCTATAGAAAATGGAACTCTTCCCCATAAGGTTCTCATGAAACGAGAACTGTATACGAACCAGCCGTTGCTATACCACCGTTCTACTGTTTTGGGAAACAAGGCTAAGAATCGTAAAAAAACGATTTGAAAAAGGAGAAATAGAGGAAGTAGGTATTTGCGTTTCAAACTCAGTATTTAAAATGTAAATATAATCACAATATCAATTCGCTAAGAAACTAAACTTTGTAACTTTGCCACTTTGAAACTTACAAACTTAACATTATAATGAGCCAAGAAATTAGAAACCTTGAACCCAAAGTACTTTGGAACAAGTTCGCCGATTTAAATGCGGTGCCTCGACCGTCTAAAAAAGAGGAGCGTGTTATTGAATTCATGAAAAACTTCGGAACGAGTTTGGGATTGGAAACATTTGAAGATGAAATACGCAATGTAATTATACGCAAACCAGCTACTCCTGGTATGGAGAACCGTAAAACGATAGTGTTACAAGGACACTTGGATATGGTACACCAAAAAAATAACGATACCCAGTTTGACTTTTTAACTCAAGGTATTGATATGTATGTAGACGGGGATTGGGTACGAGCAAAAGGCACTACATTAGGAGCAGATAATGGTCTTGGAGTAGCAGCTATTATGGCTATTTTAGAGAGTAAAGATATTCCACATCCAGCAATAGATGCTTTATTTACTATAGATGAAGAAACTGGAATGACAGGAGCCTTGAATTTAAAAGGCGGAGTTTTGCAAGGAGAAATTCTATTAAATTTAGATACCGAAGAAGACGATGAGATTGATATTGGTTGTGCAGGAGGTATTGATGTAACGGCTACACGAACTTATGCTGAAGAAGAAACTCCAGAAGGATCTGTGGGGTATGCGATTACAGTAAAAGGACTAAATGGAGGGCATTCAGGTATGGATATTCATAAAGGATTGGGTAATGCCAATAAGATTATGAACCGCTTGTTATTTGATGGCTTTGAGAATTTTGGTATGCAAATAGCTGAAATAAGTGGAGGTAGTTTGCGCAATGCAATACCACGTGAAAGTCAAGCTAAGGTTATTGTTGCAGGGATGTATGATGAAGCTTTTGTGTTTGATATGCAAGAAATCATCAATGATATAAAAGCAGAGTTCAAGACTATGGAGCCTAATCTTACGATTGATATTGTAAAAAGCGATTTACCTAGTAAGGTTATGGATTTAGGTGTTCAAGAAGGCTTGTTGCGTGCGTTGTATGCCGCTCATAATGGGGTTTACCGCATGAGTGCAGATATGGCAGACTTGGTTGAAACTTCAAATAATATTGCTCGTGTTATTGTAAAAGATGGTACAATTTCTATTCAAAACTTAACCCGTTCTTCGGTAGAAAGTTCCAAAATGGATTTGGCTAATTCGTTGCGTTCAGCTTATGAATTATTTGGATGTGAAGTTGAATTTGCTGGAAGTTATCCAGGATGGACACCGAATGTTAAATCTGAAATATTGGATGTGTTAGTTTCTTTATATGAAAAGCAAAATGGTACTAAACCTAGTGTTGTGGCTTGTCATGCTGGATTAGAATGTGGAATTTTAGGAACAAACTATCCTGGGATGGATATGATTTCTTTTGGTCCAACTATTCATGGAGCGCATAGCCCTGATGAAAGAGCTTCAATTTCGTCTTCCCAAAAATTCTGGAAGTTTTTATTAGAAATTTTGAAAAATATACCTGTAAAACAATAGCGTTTTATGTTATTTTCATAAAAGTATATTGCAGTTTTGAAAAGGATTGCATTACCTATATTACTAAAACCCGTTCCGAAAGGCACGGGTTTTTTTGTTGCAAAATGAATTGAATTTTTTATATACATTTAATACAAATTTTACGTTATATCACAAATAGGTCTCATTATGAAAAAAGCAGGGTTTTTAGGGTTGATTTCGATTCTATTGTTTTCGTGCAACCAGTCGGATAAATTGGCTCACATCAATCGGGCATTTTATTATTGGAAGAGTGATTATACGGAAACTAGTGAGGTGGCGGCATTGCAAAAATACCAGACCCACACTTTGTATGTAAAATATTTTGAAATAGACTATTCGGAAGCTATGGGGAATTATCCTCTTGATAAAACCCAAGTAGGTAGATATGACAATCAACAATTGGATAGTGTGAGTATAGTGCCTACTATATATATTAAAAATGAAATTTTTAAATTTAACAAAAAGCATGATTTGGTCAAACTGGCTGATAATATTGTTTATTTAATAGATAAATACAATAAGGAGAAGTTTAAAAACACGACGATAGCTTCTGAAATTCAGGTTGATTGCGATTGGACTAAAAGTACTAAGGAAAATTATTTTTATTTGCTTCAAAAGATAAAAGAACTATCTAAACGTAATATAAGTTGTACTCTTCGATTGTATCCTTATAAATATCCCGAAATTATGGGAACTCCACCTGTAGATCGTGTGATGTTGATGTGCTACAATTTGGTTAAACCATTGACCGATGGCAACAAGAATTCGATATTAGATTTGAAAGAGTTGGAATCGTATTTGACGGTTAAAAAGGAATACCCAATACCAATGGATATAGCATTGCCAATGTACAGTTGGACACAGTGGTATCAAAACAATCATTTTTCGGGATTGTTGACTATGGGTTCTAAGGAGATTCAATCTTTTGCCAAACCTGTAAAGCCTATGTGGTATGAAGTAACCAAAGATACTTCAATGAATTATGAGACTTATTTCCGCAAAGGAGATCAGCTTAAATGTGAAGAAGTAGATACGAAGTTGCTACTTGAAGCTATTAATCTTATTAAAAAGAAAGTTGTATTGCATGACGAGTGTACCATAGCATTATTTCATTTAGACCAATCCATTTTAAACCAATTTACCCATGAAGAAATTAACGGTTTCTATACTGCTTTTACTAAGTAGTATTCCGATTTTTAGTTGTGGGTATACCCCTTATGGGGAGGATATTCGCTATTGTTTATTGCGACCTGAGTATTTTCAATTTGAGGCCTACAAATTGTTTTATTACAATGCCAATCAGTGGGGTCTAAATGGGTATGACGAAGAAAAAAGTATCCCTGAGTTCTATGAAAGCAATATATTGGATTGGTATAATTATACCCAAAAGAAAGTAGCACTTTCTGCTATAGAAACGTTTAATTATCAATTCAAACTTACCGATATTCATCCAAAAAGTGGGAATGCATTTTTGGATTATTTGTATCATAATAAGAAGAGAGCGGTACTACAGTACTTGTTGTTTTCTAAAAAATGTGAAGATTTTAATGCCCAACAAAACGAAGATGTTTGGGAGCGTAATAGAGTCGCGAATAATTTTAAAAGGAACAAATTTTACAGTCAATTGTACGCTCAATATCAAAAAGAAACGAGTAATTATTTAAAGCGAAAATATGCCTTTCAATGCATACGGTTTAGTTATTATTCTGGCGATATGAAATCGGTTACAGCTTTATTTAACGAGGCCTTTGCACATTCCAAAAAAGACTATATCTATTATTGGAGTATGTATTTTACTTGTTTTACATCGGGTACTGACAATGCTGTTAAAGTGGCAAATTTGTTTGCACAATCTCCTGAAAAAGCCAAAGCGGCATTTTATTATTTTCACCATGATTTTAATTTTAAATCAGCTTTAAATCAAGCTCATACAGCTGAGGATATTGCAGCAGTTTATGCGTATGCCTCCTGCCAAAAGGTTGACAAAAACCTAGACTATTTGAAAATTATGTATGCTAATACATCCAATATGAGGATTTTGGATTTTATGCTATTGCGAGAAATCAATAAGGTTGAAGATTGGATATATACGCCTTACTATTCTAATTATTTACCCTCCATAGAGAATTCCAATTACTATTGGGATGATACACATGATAAAATATCAACAGAATTGTTGAGAAGCCGTTCAGAACATGATAGATTGTATGCACAACAATTGCTTGATTTTGTTAATTCCGTTGACTTTACCAAAGTAAATAACCCAGTTTTGTGGAAAGCGGCCCAAATCCAATTGTTATTTATGACACGAAAGTATGATGCGTGTTTGAGTGCAATTGATTCATTTGGTACAAAGTATTCTAAAGAAAAGGTATTCGTTCAGATTGAGCAAATCAAGGCATTGTGTTGTACTGCAAACCAATCGTATGGAAAAGCAATTCTGAAAGATGTTGTAAAGCCCATCTTTTTAAGAAATAGAGAAGACAGTAGATTTGTTTTTGCATTAGGTAGGGAGTTGGAGTTTTTGGGCAATTTGCCAGATGCCATGGCATTAATTAGTTCAATTAACAATAGGGAATCTGAATATGCCAATTATTATTATGAATCTTATGGTGTTGAATGGCAAGGGAACCGATTGAAAACAACAGATAATCTTAGCTATTTTTATGAATATTTTGATTATGTTGATTTTGTATACTCTGCTAGCGAGTTGCAAGTCATAGTGAATAAATTAAATACCCCTATAGTGAGTGATTTTGATAAAGTGTTGTATCAATACTTACTAAAGGATAAGAATTATTTAATCGATTTGTTGGGTACTAAATATTTAAGAGAGAGTCAATTGGAAAATGCGAATCGAGTATTTTGTTCCCTTTCTCAAGACTATTGGGATGATAATTACAATCCGTGGGAGCGAAATCATTTTAGTGAAGAGATGATTTTTGATGAGAATCCTTTTTATTCCTTCAAGTATACAGCCGATTTCATCCCTCATAAAGAAAAATTTAGAGTAACAAAACTATCCGTTACCTCTCATTTGATAGCTTATTTGAAAAAGGCTACTACTAGTAATGAGCCCGATAGAGATTATTATTATTTTTTAGTGGCCAATTGTTTCTTTAATATGAGTGAATCAGGGAATTCGTGGATGATGCGACGGTATCAAAGTAGTTCATCAGGCTATAACGAGGGATATTATGATGTGTCTTATGTCGATGAAAAAGAATACCGAACTAAAATTTTGGCCAAGAAGTATTATGAATGTGCTTTGCAACAAGCCAAAACAGCTAAGTTTAAAGCCTTATGTTTGCGAATGATTGATTTTGTTGAGAAGGGCTACCCTGATGATTTTCCAAAAGTAAATGCGGCATATCCCAATTACTTATCGGATTTATCAAACTGCGATCATTTAGAAGAGTACTTTAATGCAAGAAGATAAAAAAAGCCCCAACTAGTGATTCATTGTTGGGGCTTTTTTAATAGAATACGTAATATTATTTAGGAGCATTAACAATATACTCATAAATTAATTGCTTTTCAAGGTCTGTTATTTTGGAGCGTTCTTGCATTTTGTCAAGATTGATTTTCCAAACCGGTGCTTTGTATTGATTTGGCAAATGCAAATCGTGACAATTAGCACAGTTTTTGACATATAGTCCTCTCCCTTTTTTTAAATCAAGTAGCGATTGTGAATCACTAGGTGTTGTAGGAACATATAATTGACTTGAACAAGATACCCCTAGTATGGCTATGCCTAAGAAAACAATTTTTTTCATGAGTTAAAACGAATAAGAGAACAACAATCGAATTTCCATTTTGGTATATTCTGCTACATTTAAGCCCTTACTTTGATCAGGATTTCGGATACCAGCAATTTGAGGTAACGCAGTAAGGTTTAGCCAAAAGTTTGAACTATTGTAGGCAATTGTAGGACCTGCAAACAATGCAGCATGTGTTGATTTGTCGGTATTAATATATTTGTTTCTGTTGATAATCTCTGTACCAATATTCCATCGGTTATTTAGCTTATAGGAATAGGCATAATTAAAGTCATAGGCAAGCTCAGTTGCGGTTTTTACTTTTCCGTCTACAGTTGTAGCTGCCCATTCGGGTTCAAAAATTAAATTCACAGCATGAAGTGAATTGCCTATTCTTTTATCAAAGATGGCTTTTAGTTCTAGTTCCAATTCATCGGTTGCCACGGTGATTTCTCCATAGGCTGCAAATCCAAAAGCATCTGCAACGGGATCGGCTAATTTGTATTTCCATTCATTGGATACATATATTTCAGTTGGTTCCATTACGATTTCACCTGAAGTAGTATCAAAACTTGCTTTTTGTTTCGAATTCAAATAGAAAGCAACTTGTAAATTTGAACCTAAACCCACTTCATATTCAACTCGATTTTGAATTTCTCGATAGTAATTTTCTTTGCCAGATAGTACGGTTGTCCATACTTCAAGTTCTTTTTGACCTTTGTTTAATACATTGGATTGGTAGGTGTAGGTAAAGATTCGGTCTTGTCCTAGAGCAGTAAGACTTAATAGCATTAGCAATATTGGTAGTGCATTTTTCATAGTATTGTTATTTAGATTGAATAAACATAAGGCAAATGTACTCTGTGTGATTTAAATAAAAAAGTTTTATTTAGAATAATTTTAAATAAAATTATAATAGATTGATTTGCCTGTATTTACAAATAAAAAAACCTCACTAGGAGTGAGGTTACTATGGGAATATGTGTTAAATAGAATTTAATCTTTAGTCATAGGGTAACTTTCTTGGCTCAATTTTCCTTGTTGGTTACCCGAAATAGTTGCTATTAATTTTGTACTTGCTGTTTTTTTGTAGCTTATTTTTTGAGGATAATCATGGGAGGGGTTTTCAAAAACAAGTTCATTTTCAATTGCAGGATTGTATTTAAAAGTAACAGGTTCATCATTGTTTTGTCCTTGTACGGTGGCACAATAAATTAATTCTTCTTCTTTTTGAGTAAGTGTTATAGTTTCATTGTGAAGGGTATCTTTTGCATTGTTAAGAATGAAATAACTCGAACCTATATAGGTGCTGTCATTTAATTTTTTCCAAGACTCCGTTAGGGTGCCTTCAGGCATTTTGGAAGTCCAATTGCCAATAAGCCAAGCTGCTTTATCCAATTGTTCGAAATTTTTAGCAGATTTATTTTGGCAAGAAACCAAGAGTAGTATAGAAGCGAAAGCGATAAATATTTTCATTTGTGACATCAATTTTAAGTTCCTACAATACTATAAAAAATCTACCTACCCTACACTGATTATAATACACTTTTTTTACTATTTTTGCACTCCAATAAAGATTACTACCATGTTAGACAGGTTACAATATGTAAAACAACGATTTGATGAAATTTCCGATTTGATTATTCAACCCGATGTGATTTCAGACCAAAAGCGTTATGTACAATTAAATCAAGAGTATAAAGGATTAAAAGCCTTGATGGAAAAGCGTGATGAGTATGTTACTCTTGATGCGAATATCAAAGAGGCCAATGAAATATTAGCTGACGGTTCTGATGCCGAAATGGTGGAGATGGCCAAAATGCAAATGGACGAAGCAAAAGACCGCTTACCCCAATTGGAAGAGGAAATTAAATTTATGTTGATTCCTAAAGATCCCGAAGATGCTAAAAACGTGATGGTAGAGATTCGTGCCGGTACAGGTGGTGATGAAGCTTCTATATTTGCGGGTGATTTATTCCGCATGTACACTAAATATTGTGAAAGCCGTGGATGGAGGACTTCTGTGGTGGATATGAATGAGGGAACATCAGGAGGTTTTAAAGAGGTTATTTTTGAAGTGACTGGTGAAGATGTATATGGAACATTAAAATTCGAAGCAGGTGTACACCGTGTACAACGTGTGCCTCAAACAGAAACACAAGGACGTGTTCATACTTCTGCAGCTACCGTAATGGTATTACCTGAAGCGGAAGAATTTGATGTACATATCGATATGAATGATGTACGAGTAGATTTCTTTTGTTCATCTGGACCTGGTGGACAATCGGTAAATACTACTAAATCGGCAGTTCGTTTGACACATATTCCTTCTGGATTAGTAGCACAATGTCAAGATCAGAAATCACAACATAAAAATAAAGATAAAGCATTAGAAGTATTACGTTCACGTTTGTACGAACAAGAATTAGCTAAAAAGCAAGCTGAAGATGCCACCAAGCGTACATCTCAAGTAAGTTCTGGAGATCGTTCGGCTAAAATCAGAACCTATAATTATGCACAAGGTCGTGTAACGGATCACCGAATTGGATTAGATGTTTTTGATATGGATGGTGTTATGAATGGAAAAATTCAAAAATTTGTTGACGAGTTACAATTGGTCAACAATATGGAAAAACTAAAAGAAAGCGAAGTCTTTTAATTAATAGCCTCATTTAATGAGGCTTTTTTTATGTTATGAAATTAGTAACTTTGTCACACAACAACACAATATGACAACCACACAACTCGTAGAACAAATACAACAGAAACGCTCTTTTTTATGCATCGGTCTCGATGTAGATGTATCTAAAATTCCAACACATCTACTTAAATTAGAGGATCCTATTTTTGAATTCAACAAAGCTATAATAGATGCTACCCATGATGTTTGTGTGGCTTATAAACCCAATACGGCTTTTTATGAAGCCTATGGCATAAAAGGATGGCAATCTTTAGCGAAAACAATTCAATACTTAAACGAAAAATATCCTAGTCAATTTACAATTGCGGATGCTAAACGAGGGGATATAGGAAATACATCTACGATGTATGCCAAAGCATTTTTTGATGATTTACAATTTGATAGTGTTACTGTAGCACCTTATATGGGTAAGGATTCAGTGGAACCTTTTTTAGCTTTTGAAAATAAGCATACAATTCTATTGGCATTGACATCCAATGAAGGAGCATATGATTTTCAAACGCTAAAAGAAAATGGTCAAGAGTTGTATAAAACGGTCTTGGAAACTTCTAAGACTTGGAAAAATAGTCAGAATTTGATGTATGTAGTTGGAGCTACCAAAGCAGAATATTTTGCTGACATTCGTAAAATTGTTCCAGATAGTTTCTTGTTAGTTCCTGGTGTTGGAGCACAAGGTGGTAGTTTACAAGAGGTATGCCGCTATGGGATGAATGTTACTGTTGGCTTGCTAGTAAATTCTTCCCGTGCTATTTTATATGCTTCAAATGGCGCAGATTTTGCTGAAAAAGCTAAAGAAGAGGCTGTGAAAATGCAACAAGAGATGAGTCAAATCATGAATTCCTTACCATTGTAGTGCTTTGAACTCACTAACCGATCAATTAGGTAATCATCATTTTTTTAATCAGGCACCTGTTCGTATAATTTCATTAGTGCCTTCAATTACTGAACTCTTATATGATTTGGGTTTGGAAGCTCAAATTGTGGGTATTACCAAGTTTTGTGTACATCCTTATCATTTTAAATCTACTAAGACAATAATAGGGGGGACAAAAAAGGTTAATCTAGATCGAATCCAATCGTTATTCCCCGATATTGTCATTGCCAACAAGGAAGAGAATACTAAAGAAATTGTGGATGCATTGGCTAAATGGTATACTGTATGGGTTACTGATATTAAGTCCATAGAAGATAATTACCAAATGATTACTGATTTTGGTAACATATTTAACAAGCGGGTTGAAGCTCAGAAATGGATAAATAAATTGCATTTTGCCCATGATGAATTCAATCAATTTATCAAAGACAAGCCTATTAAGAGAATTGCATATTTTATTTGGGCGAATCCCTATATGGTTGTAGGACAGAATACATACATACATGAAATGTTACAACTCAATCATTTTGAAAATGTATATGCTTTTAAAGAAGGTCGTTATCCTGAAGTGGAACTAAAAAAAATGCGTTTGGAAGGTGATCCTGAATATGTGTTTTTATCTTCTGAACCCTTTCCTTTTGATGATTCTCATGCTTTTGAGATAGGTAGATACAGTCATCATGCAATTACTGTTTTTGTGGATGGTACTTTTTTTTCGTGGTATGGAAGTCGATTGCTCCACTCTTTTGCCTATTTCAAACAAATGCATGCTAAATTGTAAATTACTTTTGTCTAACTGGTGATATTTATAGTTTTGCACCTATTTTTACATGCTTTAAACTAAATCTGTTTTGATTCATTATACTGTATACCGAAATCAATCAAGTACTTCGTGGGTTACTTTTGTGCATGGAGCAGGAGGTAGTTCTGCTATTTGGTATAAGCAAATTCGAGATTTTCAAAAGCAATACAATGTATTATTGTTAGATTTGAGAGGTCATGGAGATACTTCTAAAGTACAGTATGTGCAACATCAGACCCATTATACCTTTTCTGCAATAGCAGATGATATCTTAGAGGTTTTAGATTATCTTTCCATTCAAAAATCACATTTTGTTGGGATATCATTGGGTACTATATTAATTCGACAATTAGCTGAAACCCATCCTGAACGAGTTGAAAGTATGATATTAGGAGGAGCAATTCTCAAAATGAACTTTCGGTCACAGTTGCTTATGAAAGTAGGTAATATTGGTAAATATATATTGCCCTATTTGGTGTTGTATCGCTTTTTTGCTTTTGTAATTATGCCCAATAAAAACCATAAGCAGTCTCGTGTATTGTTTATCAATGAAGCAAAAAAACTCTATCAAAAAGAATTTATTAGGTGGTTTAAACTTACGGCAGAAATTAATCCACTTTTGAAATGGTTTCGCCAAGTAGAGCTAAATATACCTACATTATATATTATGGGTGATGAAGACTATATGTTTTTACCCGCAGTAAAAAAAGTAGTAGAGGCTCATATTAAATCAGCTCAGTTGTATGTAATAGTCCAATGTGGTCATGTTGTTAATGTGGAACAGCCACTTGTGTTTAATGAGCAAGTCCTTCATTTTATTGGTAATCAGAACTAAAAAAAAAGGCTGTTACACACTTAAGGATAACAGCATTTTTTTAAACTAACCAAAATAATAAAAAACCAATTTATTTATTACAGTACAAATATAGACGAACTAAACCTCTGTGAGTGTTAAGGTTATGTTATACTTATGTTATTGATTTCTAAAATATTTCGGATTATTTTTTGTCTTGAATACCAAATACTTTTTGCAACAAAGAGGATGTTCTGGCCTTGAGATTAGTTCGGATGTCAATTTCTTCCACCGCTATCATTTTAAATACTCCTTCTAAGGCTTTATTGGTGGTGTAATCGGTCAAATCGGGATTGACTTTTTTTACTAATGGAAGCGTATTGTATTTTTTGATGATTGAAGCCCAAACTTTATCAGCGCCAACTTTGGCAAATGAGTTTTTAATTACAGGATTAAATTTAGCGTATAGGGGAGTAGTGGTTGCAGTTTGAAGGTAGGTAGTTGCCGAATTGTCATTTCCCATTAAAATACTTTTGGCATCAGTAAAACTCATGTTTTTAACAGCATCTACAAATATTGGTGTAGATTCTTTTACAGCATCCTCTGCCGCGCGGTTCATCAATAAGATTCCTTTATCAGCAAGTGAACTTAATCCTATTTTGCGCAACGTTTTATCTACTTTTTGCAATTCATCAGGCAACAGTATTTTTACCATATTATTTTTGTAAAATCCATCTACTGAAGTAAGCTTAGTTACTTGTTTCGTAATACCATTTTGTAAAGCTTCTTTTAATCCGTTCGAAATATCTAATGCGCTTACGGCTGAAACAGGCGTTGGGAGCTTTATGGGAAAAGCTTTCTTTATCTCATCTAAAATTTTTATTTGAGAAAAACCTAGGGTTGGTATCAATATAAGTATGGCTATTATTTTTTTCATGGGATTATATTTTGTCTTTCAAATATATACAATCTTCATGCCGAAATCAGGAATTGTTGGTTTATTTCATCATTCTTCTTAAAAGGTATATTTGGCTTTATTTTTCAGATTTTAAATGGTATTTTTTTAATAATTCTGTAAATTGCACCCTCAAATTAGTTATATAATTAACAATGATTCAAGAACAACCTTATATCCCAAAAAATAAAGTACGAATTGTTACTGCTGCGTCTCTTTTTGATGGTCATGATGCTTCCATTAATATTATGAGAAGAATTATTCAAGCCACTGGAGTAGAAGTGATTCATCTCGGACATGATCGCAGTGTGGAAGAAGTAGTGAATACCGCAATTCAAGAAGATGCAAATGCCATAGCATTGACTTCTTATCAAGGAGGACATAATGAATACTTCAAATATATGTTTGATTTGCTACATGAAAAAGGAGCTGGTCATATTAAGATATTTGGAGGTGGTGGTGGAGTAATTCTTCCAAGTGAAATTGCAGAATTGCAAGCCTATGGTGTGACACGTATTTATTCGCCAGATGATGGACGTGCTATGGGGTTACAAGGGATGATAAATGATTTAGTACGTTTGTCTGATTTTGCCGTGGGGGATGTGTTGCCTACTGATATGAATGAAATAGAAGCAAAAAATCCAACTACAATAGCTCGTATTATTTCATCTGCTGAAAATTTTCCAGAAATAGCCAAACCGGCTTTAGAAGCTATTCATAAAAAAAATGAAAATACTGTTATTCCGGTTTTAGGAATAACAGGTACTGGAGGAGCTGGTAAATCATCATTAGTTGATGAATTGGTTCGTCGTTTTTTAATCGATTTTCCAGAAAAAACAATTGGATTAATTTCGGTTGACCCATCAAAACGTAAGACAGGCGGAGCTTTATTAGGGGACCGTATCCGAATGAATGCAATAAATAACCCTCGGGTTTATATGCGTTCTTTGGCGACACGTCAATCCAATTTGGCATTGTCAAAATATGTTGCTGAAGCCATTCAAGTATTAAAGGCTGCTCGATACGATCTTATTATATTAGAAACTTCGGGTATTGGTCAAAGTGATACGGAAATAATAGAACATTCGGATGTGTCTTTATATGTGATGACACCTGAATTTGGTGCAGCGACCCAACTAGAGAAAATTGACATGTTGGATTTTGCGGATTTAGTAGCCTTAAATAAGTTTGATAAACGAGGAGCTTTAGACGCTATTCGTGATGTGAAAAAACAATACCAACGCAATCATAATCTGTGGGATGTAAATCCAGATGATATGCCAGTAATTGGTACTATTGCTTCTCAATTCAATGATCCAGGAATGAATTCATTGTACAAAAAAATCATGGATAAAGTAGTGGAGAAAACAGGATCAGATTTAAAATCTACTTTTGAAATCTCAAGAGAAATGAGTGAGAAAGTGTTTGTTATTCCACCACATCGTACTCGATATTTATCTGAAATTGCGGAGAATAATCGCAGTTATGATGAGAAGGTTTTAAGCCAAATAGAAGTAGCTCAAAAACTATACGGAATCTATAAAACCATAGAATCGGTTAGTCGAAAAGTTGTGACTTACAATAGAATTGGAATAGATGTTAATGAATTGAATTACAATGAGGATACTACCGATTTCTTAAATCTATTGGTTAAAGAGTTTGATCGGGTAAAAATGAACTTAGATCCATTCAATTGGGAAATAATTGTCACTTGGAATGACAAAGTAAATTTATATAAAAACCCAATTTATAGCTTTAAAGTTAGAGATAAGGAAATAAAAATAGCAACGCATACAGAGAGTTTATCTCATAGTCAGATTCCTAAAGTTGCTTTACCAAAATATCAAGCTTGGGGTGATATACTGAAATGGAATTTACAGGAAAATGTACCAGGTGAATTTCCATTTGCATCGGGATTATATCCTTTTAAAAGAGAGGGAGAAGATCCATCTCGTATGTTTGCTGGAGAAGGTGGTCCAGAGCGTACCAATAAGCGTTTTCATTATGTGAGTGCGGGATTGCCAGCAAAACGTTTGTCTACAGCTTTTGATAGTGTAACCTTATATGGAAATGATCCTCATTTGAGACCCGATATTTACGGTAAAATAGGTAATGCAGGTGTTTCCATTTGTTGTTTGGATGATGCTAAAAAGTTATATTCTGGATTTGATTTAACACATCCCTTAACTTCAGTTTCCATGACTATTAATGGCCCGGCGCCAATGATGCTTGGATTCTTTATGAATGCTGCCATTGATCAAAGTTGTGAAAAATACATTTTGGAAAACAACTTACAAGATGAAGTCAATGAAAAGATAAATGAGATTTATAAAAAGAAAGGATTAGTTCGTCCTATATATCACGGAGAATTACCTCAAGGGAATAATGGGTTGGGATTGATGCTTTTGGGTGTTACTGGAGATCAAGTATTGCCTAAAGATATATATCAAGAAATTAAAGTTAAAACGTTAGCGCAAGTTAGAGGTACAGTTCAGGCGGATATATTAAAAGAAGATCAAGCCCAAAACACTTGTATTTTTTCCACTGAATTTGCTTTGCGTTTGATGGGTGATGTACAGGAATATTTCATCCAAAAGAATGTGCGTAATTTCTATTCGGTTTCCATTTCTGGATATCATATAGCTGAGGCGGGTGCCAATCCAATTACTCAATTGGCTTTTACTCTTGCCAATGGATTTACGTATGTGGAGTATTATTTAAGTAGAGGGATGAACATCAATGATTTTGGTCCTAACTTATCGTTCTTCTTCTCCAATGGTATTGATCCTGAATATGCTGTGATAGGACGTGTAGCCCGAAAAATATGGGCTAAAGCATTGAAAAATAAGTATGGTGCCAATGAAAGAGCGCAAATGTTGAAATATCATATTCAAACTTCAGGGCGTTCATTACATGCGCAAGAAATTGATTTCAATGACATTCGTACTACGCTACAAGCCTTGTATGCCATTTATGATAATTGTAATTCGCTTCATACTAATGCATATGATGAGGCAATTACGACACCTACAGAAGAGAGTGTACGTAGAGCTATGGCTATTCAGTTAATCATTAATAAAGAATTAGGATTGGCTAAAAATGAGAATCCAATTCAAGGTTCGTTTATCATTGAAGAGTTAACAGATTTAGTAGAAGATGCGGTATTGCAAGAATTTGATCGTATTACCGAACGTGGAGGTGTTTTAGGTGCCATGGAAACCATGTACCAACGCAGTAAAATCCAAGAAGAAAGTTTGTATTATGAAACCTTAAAACATACAGGTGAATTCCCTATCATAGGGGTAAATACTTTCTTGAGTTCAAAAGGTTCTCCAACAGTTATTCCGATGGAAGTTATCCGTGCTACTGAAGAAGAAAAACAAAGTCAAATACACACATTAGATAATTTACACACTTTCCATTCGGATAAAGTGGCAGCCCAATTAAATATATTGCAAGAGGCAGCTATTAAAAATGAAAATATTTTTGACAAGTTGATGGAAGCAACCAAGTATTGTTCGTTAGGACAAATTACAGCTTCATTATTTGAAGTAGGAGGTCAGTATAGACGGAATATGTAATATTTAATATAAAATTAAAAGCCCTTAACTAAGGGCTTTTTTTATGTATTTCTTTTCTGAAACTATATTAATCCATAAAAGCCCCATTT
Source organism: Flavobacterium sp. (assembly GCA_024644655.1). Lineage (GTDB taxonomy): Bacteria > Bacteroidota > Bacteroidia > Flavobacteriales > Flavobacteriaceae > Flavobacterium. Next base: position 79,542 of record JAHEHJ010000007.1, on the reverse strand, counting down.
TCATAATACCATATTCCTTCTTCATAAATAAAAGTGGAAAACTCATGATGGATATGGGGTACAAGTTGCTTATCTAAATAATACGCTTTGAATCGTACTGTTGATTCTGTAGTTTCAAGAACTTCTAGTTTAATCCAATGGTTAGATGTGCTCCAAAGTGAAAGCTCTTGTTTCTTTAGTGATTTCCGAGTTGAGTGATATGTGGTTTCAATTAAGTAATCGATAGCTGTTGAGGCAAAAGCGCTATAACGAGATCGCATGAGAGCTTCTGCCGTCGGAGCTTTTAGAGAACCCTTGATGTATTTTTGGCAACAATTATCAAAGGATAGGGATGAACCACAGTAACACGATTTCATATTATTGATTAGAGTTACTCTCTTTGAATTTTTTTACAATTGCTTTTAATTGTTCAGCTCTAGCCACTTTTTTGCTTTTTGCTTTATCTTGGGCTTTATGAAGCTTGTCATTATGAGCCTTGATGTTTTTTTCGTTATTTCTTCCCATGGTTCAAAAGTACAAAATTTTGTTAAATTTAATTTTTGGCATTAATATTGGATAGACCTTTACATTAGGAACCCATAAAAAATTATAATCATGAAAAAATTAATCCTTTTTATCGCTTTTGGCAGCATAGCAATGCTTCAAAGTTGTTCAAGAGATACAACCACTGTCCCAGTAGATAATGATACTATCAGTGAAGTTTTTGAATACAATACCAATGTAAATTTCACAACTAATAATAATTTTAGTGTATTACTATCCTACCCACACACCATCTACTCTTCAGATATGGTATTGGCCTATCGCTTATCAGGGGTTACACAAGGTGAAGATATATGGAAACCACTACCAGAAACCTACTTCTTTGATGATGGAACTCTTGATTTTAAATATGATTTTGATTTTACCCGATATGACACACAAGTTACAATGAGTGGTTATGATTTAGCTTCTATTTCACCAGATTATCGATTGAATCAAGTAATCCGTGTCGTTATTGTGCCAGGATATTTCGGAAAACAAAGCAAAGTAAATCTTTCCGATTACAAGGCCGTGATTAAAGCGTTGCATATCGATGAAAGTAAAATTATAAAAATGCCTTAATTACTATTTTGTTTCATTTCAATTAAATCGATATTCAAATTAATAAATTGGTATTCAAATAGTAATGTGTACTTGTATTGACTATACATTATGTAATTGTGAAATTCTATGAATAGCCTTAAAAATATAAGGGTGTTTTGAGGATATGATATAAATTATTCGTTATTTTTGTGATGTGATTAAAAACCCAAAGTATTACCTAAAATTCTAAGCCTATGATTTCATTTAAAAACAAGAGATTTTCTCTATTACACGCCTTGTTTTTTTCTACTCTTACTATTGCAATAACTTTCACTATAACCAATTTATGGAAGTCATATCAAATGGAAGAGCAAAAAAACAGTTCAACTTCTTCATATTCTTGTAATTACAATATTAAAAGAATGAATGGTTTTAAATTTATTAGGCCATTGATGTTTGTAGATGAAGAATGTGAATCGGAACAATTAATAGGTGTTAAGCAACAAGTAATTAGTGTTATTGATAAATATAAAGCTACAGGTGACTTAACTAATGCTTCAGTTTATTTAAGAGAATATCAGCACAACGAATGGATGTGTATCAATGAAAATGATAAGTTTGATCCAGGTTCCTTGTTTAAAGTTCCTGTACTTATTGCCATCTTAAAAATGAATGAGATTAATCCAGGGTATTTAAATAAAACAATTGTATACAATAAGAAAGTTGATGATGGTAAAAATGTAGCGTATACGAATAAAACAATTCAATTAGGTCAAAGCTATACGGTTAGAGAGTTACTTACTTATATGATTAAGTATTCCGATAATAACGCTACTATATTATTAGAAAGCAATATGAATCCTAAAATTCTCCAAAAACTATTTTCAGATGTAGGATTGGCTGTTCCTAATATTTACGCAACTCAATATCAATTTACAACCAAAGAGTATTCCTATTTTATGAGAGCTATCTATAATGCAGGTTATTTGAATGTAGAGGATTCTGAATTTGCTGGAGAATTATTGTCCCAATGTGAATTTAAAGATGGTATTGTTAAAGGATTACCTGCTCATACTCGTATTGCACATAAATTTGGTGAATCAGGAACTAATATTGACAAACAATTGCATGAATCTGGGATTGTTTATCTAGATAATAAGCCTTATTTATTAACCATTATGACACGTGGTAAAGAAAACAAAAAGTTATCACAAGTAATTGGTGAAATATCTCAAGTAGTTTATAATAGTATGCAATCTACAGCTACTGCATCTTTATAATTTATATTAAAATTATACAAAAAGCTTATCCTTATTTGGATAAGCTTTTTTTGTTTTTAGAAAGATGGTATTCATTTAAAACACTCTTTCTACCTATAGTTTTAGTTATAATGTCTTTTTCTATGTCCCATCCACGAGCTTGAGAATATTCTCTACCATACCAAATAATTTGTAAATGGAGTTCATTCCATAGGTGTTTTGGAAAAATGGCTTTAGCATCCTTTTCTGTTTGGACCACATTCTTTCCGGAGCTCAAATTCCATCGGTATAATAATCGGTGAATATGAGTGTCTACAGGAAATGCTGGTACTCCAAAAGCTTGTGACATCACTACACTAGCAGTTTTATGACCTACAGCAGGTAATTCTTCTAGGGCTTCAAAACTTTGAGGCACTTCTCCGTTGTGTTTGTCTAGTAAGATTTGAGATAAGCCATATATACCTTTGGACTTCATAGGTGATAATCCACACGGACGAATAATAGCTTTAATTTCTTCGATACTTAATTTTACCATGTCATACGGATTATCTGCTTTGGCAAATAAAAGTGGTGTAATTTGATTCACGCGAACGTCTGTACATTGGGCTGACAATAAAACGGCAATTAATAAAGTGTAAGGGTCTTTATGGTTTAATGGTATGGGAATTTCGGGGTAGTATTCTTTTAACGTATTTATAACAAATGTTGCACGCTCTTGTTTGGTCATTTTCGTATTTTTATAGAGTAGTAGTAAGTACTCGTTTACCTTTACAAAGTTACTAGATAAATATTCTAATTTAAAAAATATGATACATTTACAAAAAGGGGATAATGCTCCTCAGTTTTCGGCAAAAGATCAAGATGGCATTGTACATTCATTAGCAGATTATAAAGGAAAGAAGTTAGTAGTTTTCTTTTATCCAAAAGCAAATACTCCGGGTTGTACAGCAGAAGCGTGTAATCTAAGAGATAATTTTGAGCGTTTTCAATCTCAGAATTATGCGATTTTAGGTGTGAGTGCAGATAATGCCAAATCCCAGTCTAATTTTAAAAACAAATACAAATTCCCTTTTCCATTGTTGGCCGATGATGATAAATCGGTTATAGAAGCCTTTGGGGTTTGGGGGCCTAAAAAATTCTTAGGTCGTACTTATGATGGAATCCATCGAGTTACTTTTGTGATTGATGAACAAGGTATCATTGAAGAAGTGATTCGGGAAGTAAAAACAAAAGACCATACCGCACAATTGTTGAAATAAACAAAAAAGCCAAGATGTTTATCTTGGCTTTTTATATTTATACGTTTTCTAAAACTTTATTCGGGTCATATCCAAATAACTGGTGTTGCTTTATGATTTCGGCTATACCTTTTGGAAGCATTGTTTCCCAACCAGGAGTACCATTATTAATCATTTTTAATACTTCACGAGAGAATATTTTAAGGTGATTTTTATCAAAATCGGTGATATCAACTACTTTACCATTGTAAGCAAAGAATTTATACAACTCTTTCATTCGTGGATGAACCTTAAGATTTTGGGAAGTGATAACATCTCCATTTTCTTCTTCCATAGGATATAAAAATACTTTTAAATCTCTATAGAATAGTTTACCAAATGCTTCTAAAATACCTCCACTCAAATGACGGTAGTATTTCTCATCAAATATGTCTACAAGATTATTAACTCCCATAGCTAATCCCATACGGGCTTTCGTATAGCTAGAGAAGTATTCCACTACTTTATAATATTCTTGGAAGTTTGAAATCATTACTGTTTGGCCAAGTGAACATAAAAGTTCGGCTCTATCCATAAAGTCTCGTTCGTCAATCTCTCCTTCAGAACGTAAATTGGATAAGGTGATTTCAAAAATAACTAAAGCATTGTCTTTTTCTACTTTGCTTTCTTCTAAGAACATCTTCAATGATTTCTCATACATATCGATGTTGACCTGAGTAACGGGACGGAAACTTCCACGTAGGGCCAAAATGTTTTTCTTGTATAAAATAGCAGCCGGTAAGATGTTTTTCCCGTCTGGTCCAAACATTACGGCATCGGTCATGCCATTCTTAACCAATTGTAAACTCATTAATCGATTGTCGACATTGGCAAAACGAGGTCCAGAAAAGTTGATGGTATCAATCTCTAATTGGTCTTTATCTAAATGGTCATACAAATAGCGTAATAATTTTTTAGGATCATTATACTTGTAATAGGCACCATAAATAAGATTTACGCCTAGAATACCTAAAGTTTCTTGTTGGAGTTTGGCATCTGTTTCTTTAAAACGAATGTGTAGTATAATTTCATTATAATCTTCATCCGGTTCTACTTGGTATTTAATACCTACCCAGCCATGTCCTTTGAATTGTTTGGCAAAATCTATAGTAGCTACCGTATTGGCATAACTAAAGAATATTTTATTAGGATGCTTGTCTCTCTTTAATCGTTGTTCAATTAATTGCACTTCGTGAGAAAGCATTTTTTTTAATCGACTTTCTGTTACATACCGTCCATCATCTTCAACGCCGTATATCGCATCACTAAAATCTTTGTCATAGGCAGACATAGCTTTGGCAATAGTTCCTGAAGAACCACCCGCTCTAAAAAAATGTCTTACCGTTTCTTGACCTGCACCAATCTCTGCAAAGGTTCCGTAAATGTTTTCATTAAGGTTAATACGTAAAGCTTTATCCTTGATAGGAGGTATCTGTTCGATAGCTTTATCGCCCTTTAATTTTATGTGTGAAACTATATTATTCATAAATGTGTGTAAACATTGCAAAGTTAGTAAAATAGCTATTTTATTAAAGGATAATTAAGTCTATTTTTGTGTAAATTTAAGTTTAATTAATAACTTTATTGATTTCGTATCAAAAACCGTGCTATGATGCAAGTATATTTTTTAGGAACCGGTACTTCACAAGGTATTCCCGTGATAGGATGTCACCATGGAGTATGCACCAGTACCGATTCAAAAGATAAAAGATTACGAGTTTCCGTATGGATCACATGGGATGATTATTCTATTGTCATTGATTGTGGCCCCGATTTTAGAGCACAAATGTTGGAGTCGGGTTGTCCCAAACTTGATGCAATCTTGTTTACCCATGAGCATTCTGATCACACCGCTGGCTTGGACGATATACGGCCGTTCTTTTTTAGACAAAGCAAAGCCATACCGGTGTATGCTCATACTCGGGTATTGAATAATCTTGCCCAACGATACGATTACATCTTTGAAACAGAAAACAAATACCCAGGGGCCCCTAGTGTACACCCCATAGCGGTAGTCAATAATGAATCTTTTGAACTTGGTTCCACGACTATTATTCCCATTAATGCGTCTCATGCCAATCTGCAAGTTTTTGGATACCGGATTCGGGATTTTGTGTATTTGACTGATGTAAAGACTATGGCTCCTGAGGAATATGAAAAAATGAGAGGGGTAAAGGTATTGGTTGTTAATGCCTTACACGAAGAATCACATCATTCACATTTTAATTTGCAAGAAGCATTAGATTTTATACATTTGATACAACCGGAAAAAGCCTATCTAACCCACATCAGTCATCATATGGGATATCATGAAGAAGTCTCTAAACGGTTGCCCGATAATGTATATTTAGCTCACGATAATTTAAAAATAACTATATACTAGTATGAGAAAGTCCTTGTTTTTATATTTGTTTATCATTGCGGTATTGATGAATGTGTTTACCTATAAATATTTTGCGGTAAAAAATGCTACGGAAATGCAGTTAACCACAGATTCTAATACTCGTTTAAAAGATAGTGTTACGGTATTGAAGAATGATTTAATGGATGCCAATGTATTCTCACTAGAGAATAATGATAGAGCCCAAAATTATTTGAATCAAAATGATTTAAAATTATTTCAAGAGCGCGTTAAGCAAGCCCTTTTGGCTTATAACGATGATCCTGAAGGAAATAAATATACCGATCAACCTAAAATGGGGGACCAAAAGTATATTATCAATTCAATGAAAATACTCAATCATCGGTGGATAATTGCTAATTATAGCAATGGCCAAATATGGGGTGAAGTATTGATTAAATATTTCATCAACGAAGATCAAACCGTTTCATTCCAAACGATGGATACTTATTTGTATCCCAAAGAATTAAATTAGACTCTTAATCGTATTTAGTACCATGAAAAAAATTAGTATCCTTATTGTCATTTGTCTTGGAATTGCTTCTTGTAAATTGACCGATAAAAATGAAAAGGAATCTACAGATGTTGAATTGAATTCTGCAGTTAAAGATTCTACAGGCGTTAATGATAAAGACGAAAATGGCTGTTTGGCATCTGCTGGGTATATTTGGTCTAAAATCAATAAAGAGTGTATTAAGGGCTATACCGGACTTCAATTAAATCCTATTGCTCAACCTGAAAACGAAGATGAATCGTTGAGTGCGTTTCTATTATTTAGTGAAGATTCAAATCAAGCAGAAGTTTTCCTTCCCAATGAAAGTACGTCCATTGTCCTAACCCGAAAAACTAAGGGCTTACCTTGGCAGTATCAAAATTGGCAATTGGAACTCCAAAAAGCAGGATATATCCTCAAACAAGATACGGTTATCCAATACTCTGGCGATGGAGAATTGGGTAAAAAAGTATCGGGTACTTCAGAGGAATAAAAAACCTTAGAGCGGCACTACTTGTTTAGTGCTTCTGCAACCAGTTTCTAAAATCAAAAAAGTTTTGTGGGGAAACCCCATGTCCTACAGGGTATTCTTTGTATTCTATAGTTATACCAAATTGCTCTAATGCTGGCACTGATTTGCGCGCCCATTCCACGGGTATTACTTGGTCTGACGTACCATGGGACACAAAGAAGTGCAATTTAGAGGCATCCTTTTGGGCAAAATTAGGCACCGCAATTTCGGGATTCCAATAGCCACTCATGGCCACCACTCCTTTTATTTTTTCTGGATAGGATAGGGCAACAGCATAACTTAAAATAGAGCCTTGGCTAAAACCAATTAACGTTACTTCTTGTGCGTCAATAGGATAGTGTGCGACTAATTCATCTATAAAACGTACCACTACATCTCTGGATTCTTGGGCTTGTGGGATATCGGAGAATTTGTTTTCATCCGCATCAAAGTTAATGGCATACCAGGCATAGCTTCCATACATCAAATCATAGGGGGCACGGGCTGCAACAATATAATAGGTGTCCGGTAGCTCTTGCGCAAACGAAAATAAATCTTCTTCATTACTACCATATCCGTGTAGCAATAGTAGCAATGGGTTTTTATCCAGTTTGACTTTGGGTTCGCGGACTAAGTGATGTAATGAAAAAGACATAGTTATATTGATTTAAACCATTTTTGAAATAGGCCACCTAGTAGTGGTAAAGGCGTAGTTTCTCCTCTTGCTGCTGTGAAAATCCCGTATATGGTTAATACCGAGATGAACACCCACATAGGCGCTGCTACATAAATGCTTTCAAAACTACTGATGGATACCCCAAGAATAATAAAGGTAAGTGTTAATCCTAATCCTTGACGGATGTGAAATGAAGCAAATGGATTTTTATTCTCAGAATTCATTGATAAAGCAATTAAGACGCCTACCATCAAAATATAACTGGTGATTGCAATGCTTTTTCCTTCGTCAATTGTTTTCTTATCCATGGGTAATGTGTTTTCCGTTGTTGTAAATTCCTAATGCTTTTCCTTTCATGGTTTGGCCTAGAAACGCCGAGTTTTTTGATTTAGATTGGATATGCTCTTTAGCAAACGTCCACTCTGTGTTTGGAGTAAACAAACTGATATTGGCTTTACTACCTACAGCAATTGGTTGGGTTTGTATGCCAAAAAGAGCTCTACCGGCTGTAAGTTTCGCAATGATAACTTCCATTGGAAGCACCGTTGACAAAGCACTAAAGGCCGATTCTAATCCGATGGTGCCGTTTTTAGCCATATCAAATTCCATCTTTTTGTGTTCGATATCGATAGGATTATGGTCGCTTGTAATGCAATCTATGGTATGATTCAATACACCTTCTATCAATGCCAAGCGATCGGCTTCTGCTCGTAGTGGAGGAGACACTTTATAGCGGGTATCAAAACAATCCAATTGGGTATCGTTTAAAACGAGATGATGTACCGATACACTACACGTTACATGCAATCCTTTGGCTTTGGCTTCTTGGATTAAGGCTACCGATTTAGCAGTAGAAATCGTTGGGATGTGTAGTTTGCCACCCGTATATTCCAATAGGAATAGATTGCGTGCCACCATTATTTCTTCGGCCATATTAGGGATTCCTTTTAATCCCAAGCGTGTTGAAACGATCCCTTCATTAGCCACTCCGTGTCCTTTAATTGTTTCGTCTTGGCAAAAGGGAATGAGTAGTCCGTCAAAATCTTGGACGTATTGCAGTCCTATTTTTAGTAAGTTGGCATTGTTTATATTCTTTCCATAATCTCCAAAAGCTATGGCGCCTGCCTTTTTCATATCAAACATTTCGGCCAAGTCTTTTCCTTCGCTTCCTTTGGTAAAGGCACCAATAGGATAGAGTTCCGTAGCGGCATGCGCTGCTTTTTGTTGGACAAATAGGATTTGGGATTGGTTGTCAATTACCGGTTCTGAATTGGGTTGTAACGCTACACCCGTAAAACCACTTCGGGCAGCTACTTCTAAACCGTGTGTGATTGTTTCTCGATCTTCAAAACCCGGTTCACCTAGGGATACACTGGTATCAAACCAACCTTGTGAGATATGAAGTCCTTCTATTTGTATCTCCTTACACGCCTCATTAGCGGGAAGGGATTCAGCAATATGAGTGATGGTACCGTCTAGTATTTGTACGTCAACCGTTTGTTGGTGAAACATACTTTGCGGATCAATAATCGTGGCTTTTCGAAAGATTACATTCATTTCACAAATTTTTGGATGAATAATTCAAGGATAACAAAGAGTAGGGTTAGGATTAGAAACCATTTCCATATTTGGGTGTCGGTGCGATCAAAAACGATACGGTTAAACACGGTTTCCAAATCATTGGTTGATTTATAATTTGAAGCAATATCGGGGTTGGCTAACTCCAAATTGCTTTCTGATCGGTTGTAGTTAAAGCTTAGGTTCTCAATAGTATTATTTCCATTGACAATTGAAAAATTACCAGAAGTAGTGGGGTTTTCATTGAAACTCAATTTTACTTTGGTATTCAATACTTGTTGCATCGGGATAAATCGTTCGTCTTGATTCTTTACCGTAAGTATCTCGTCTTTAGAGAGCTTTGCTTCTACTATAAAGGGTTGGGTATCTCCAATAGTGATGGCATTAACCCCCGTTTTTTGTTGGTTTTGCGCCATATTGTAAAAAGTAGGCACAATCAAGGGTGAGTTTTGGAACGAACTATTGGTTTTGTTCAATGGTGCCGCAAACACATATACAGCCGAAACGGAATTGTCTAGCGAAACTAGGAACGGACTTTGGTCTTCATAGGTTAATGCAGCAGAAGTGTTAGCCTTTATATCAAACCCAGCTGTGGTAGCAGGGTATTGGAAGTTGTCTATCTTTTTCTCAAAAACCGTGCTGTAGAGCGGGTGGTTAAAATTGATTTTGGTAATCTTCTTGGCAGACGTAACCGATTTAAATTCGATAGCACCTAGCGTGCTTAAGAATTTATTGTAGGCGGGTATAGGGCTGTCTACTGCCGGAATTAGAATTACATTTCCTCCTTTGTTGGCAAAGTCTTTTAAAGTCGTTTGAAGCGCTTGTGGAATTACAGCCAGTTCGTTGATGATAATGGCATCTTGCTTTTCGAGTTGGTTATAATCTAAAGATGCTAGCGGGAAGTTGGTGTAATTGAATTCGTCAGCGGTGTATATTTTGCTTAGGAAGGCGCTTTTAGCTTCATCCCCAATACTAATTACATTGGTTTTGCTTGGTTTGGATAGGCTAAAGTAATAGGTGTTGTCATAGGATAAGCCTTGGTCTGATAAACTTACGTATCCATGAAAGTCTTCTTTTGGAATGGTAAAACGAATCGTTTTGGTTTTAGAATCCAATTGGATAATGGTTTTTGCAATAAGCTTGTTGGCATTGTACAAGGCGATAGGCACTTCTGTATTGGATGGTTCGTTGGTAGAAACCTTTACTCCAATTTCATAAAAATTATCTAAGCTTTGTTGGATGAATACGCTATCGATAGCGGTATTGTTTTTTTGTTCGGCTTCGGGGATGTTAAAATAAACGACATCTTCCTTTTTGAAGTTTGCTGTTTGTTTTTGGGTTACGCCAACCGCATCCGTAATAACAATAATGTCTTTATTGAAGGCTGATTTGTGTGCGTTGATTTTGGCGATTTGCTGCTCCAGTTGGAACGGAGTGGCGCTATACGTTAACTCTTGTAATTCTTTTTGGATGGATTTGATATCGGTATTCCAATAGTTTTCAGTGTTCGTTAGTAAGGAGAATGTTTGGTTCACGGGCATGTGCTCTAATAACTCTTGTACACTGCGTTTCAATAATTCTCCTTTTTTCCCTTTTGCTTGCATGCTATAGGAATTGTCTAGGATAATGTACATTTCGTTGGTCGCTTTATTCGAATTTTTGGCCGCAAAAAAAGGTTGGGCAAAGGCTATGATTAAAAAAGCGAGTAGGAGTAAGCGTGTGGCCAGTAAAAGCCATTTCTTTATTTTGGAGCTCTTGCGTGTTTGTTGGGATAGTTCTTTTAGGAACTGCACATTGGTAAAGTATTCCTTTTTAAAACGTCGCAATTGAAACAAGTGAACCAGAATTGGAATAACCAATGCGAATAGGAAATAAAGAATTTCTGGGTGTTTGAATTGCATGATGTAATAAGTTTGTCAAAAATAGTAAAAACTGTTTACGTTTGGCTGTTCGTCACCGACATTTTTTTGAAAACAGTAGCTCCATCTTTTAGGGTTGTCCTTATTTCTTTTTGCGTTTAGCCGCTCTGTTTTTAAGAATATTTCGATTGACTGACACGCCTGTTTTCTTCTTGGTTTTGGAAGGTCCCCCTAGGTTGACTTTCTTATTCTTCTCTGCCTTTTCGTGGAAGGAAGCGCCTCCTTCTAGTTTTGGTTTTTTCAAGAGGAACTTCATTTGTTTCTTCTTGTCTTTTTCAAATTCCAATAGTCTCACGGCCACCTCTACAGTGGAAGGCATCGGTTTGAATTGGATTTCTTTTTCCATCAAGACTTCGGCTTCAATCCTAATTTCTTCTTCCCGAGGGCTTATCAAACTTAGGGCAATACCCGATTTATCGGCCCTTCCCGTTCTACCGATACGGTGGATGTATTGTTCGGGGATTTCGGGGAATTCCACATTGATAACATGGGTAATGTCTGAGATATCAAGACCTCTTGCCATTACATCGGTGGTAACGATACCTCTGATTTCACCGGCTTGAAACGTAGCCATCGTTTGCAGACGGTAGTTTTGCGATTTATTGGAGTGTATGGTCCCAAATTGGTCCGGATATACTTCTTCTAATTTATCGGCTAGTAAGTCGGCTGTTTTTTTGTTGTTCACAAAAAGCAATACGCGTTCTAGACTTTCGTCTTTGAGCAACTCCAAAATCAAGTTGACCTTAGTCAAGAAGTTGGGTACTTTATAGCCTAATTGTTCGATTTGTTCTAAGGGAGTTCCACTAGCGGCAAGAGAAACCTCTTCTGGAAATTCAAAATATTCCTCTAACATTTCGTCCACTTCCTCGGTCATAGTAGCTGAGAACAAGATGTTTTGGCGTTTGGTTTTAATCATAGTCAGAATCGACGTCACTTGGAAGCGAAACCCTAAGTTTAGGATTTCGTCAAATTCGTCAATAACCAATTTCTGTAAACTATCAAAACGAATCACATTGTCGAGGGCTAGGTCCATGATACGACCGGGAGTCCCTACGAGCACGTCAATTCCTTGGTATACTGCTTTTTTCTGCGTGTTGATATTGACACCACCATAAACGCCTACGGTACGCACCGACATGAATTCGGTTAGTTTTTCTACTTCAGCTGCTACTTGGACTACCAATTCACGGGTAGGCACAATGATCATCACACGAGGTGTATCTGTAGCGATGAATTTCCATTGTTTTAGAATAGGGAGTAGGTAGGCGAAGGTTTTACCCGTACCGGTTTGGGCAATACCCATCATATCCCGTCCTGACATAATCACCGAAAATGACTTTTCTTGTATGGGTGTAGGGGTTGTTAGCCCAAGATTGTCAACGGCTTTTTGAAGAGATTTAGGAAGATTGAATTGCTCAAATGTGTTCATTATGGGTCTGATTTGGCGCAAAGGTAAGGAATTATGTGTTGAATTGGTTGTTGGGGTTGAGTGTTGGTTGTTGGTTGCCAGTTGTCGGTTGATATAAAATATAAGATATACGATATACGATTTACCCTAAACAGGTTTTTACGGAAATGCGAGAGAATGTAGAATAGTAATTACAACCTAACAGTTGTTTGTGGGGAATGGAATGGCGAGTTTGGGTGAGCGGTTTGTTTTTGGGGTACGAATGACCGTTGTGTTTTTTGAAAAAAATACTATCTTTGAGAGTAACGGGCTACTTCGGTGTTATACGATACTAGTTATCCGTAATAGGTCTGAAAATCAACAAAGCAGTATAAATAATTAAATAATATAGAATATGAAGAAAGAAAAAATAATATTTTGGACAACGACAATACTAATCGCTTTATTTGAAGGAGTAATGCCCGTATTAACCTCACAAACAAAATTAGCAAAAGAAGGAATTAGTCACTTAGGTTATCCTGAATATTTTGGAAACGCATTAGTTGTTTTTAAAGTTTTAGGAGTATTAGTATTATTATTTCCACAACTTCCAAAGCGATTAAAAGAATGGGCCTATGCCGGTTTTGCTTTTGACTTTATTTTTGCAACAATTAGTCACGGTGCAGTTGATGGCATAAATGGACAAACCTTTTTTCCATTAGTTGTATTGGGGATTTTATCCATTTCATATATATATTATCACAAATTGAATTCTAATAAAGAATAAGTTAAGCTAATAAAATAAAATTGCAAGTGTTTGGATATCATGAGCAACACTTGTAACATCTCACCATGAAAAGAAAAATATTGTTTTTTGTTCTAATAGCCATTTTTAGTTGCAAAAAGACACCTACTGTTGGAACAGTAAATACGGTGGTGGGAAGTCGGTTTGTTAATCTTGACAGTATTCAAAAGACCAATTCGGATAAAATAGAAGCGGCAGGAGCTGATGTCAATAAACTATTAGTTTCAACTTCAGATAGTTTACTTTGGATACCAGAAGATAAGCATTTGGAACATCGGATATTTGGTTATGAAAAGCCAAGTACGGCCTCTAGAAAATTGGTTTTGATTTCGTGTTTTACGGGTGATGTTGAAAACAATCCCTTTGCTTTACCCTTGGGAGCTTATTATACTTTGGATGATCATCATAAACTAAAGTATCAAAAATCAGAACAAGGTTTTATTAAAACCAAGCTTATTCTCAATGGAAAAGAATGTACGGATGTATATTTTGAGAAAAAATGGATTGAGTTTGAGGAGTAAGTGGCTAGTTTTGAGTCGCAGTTTGCAGAGTCGGTAATATTACAAATACATTTGTATTCCACAAAGGCTAGAGCCTTTGCGGAATAGTTACTAGAAATATAGTTGTCTTATACTTTAACGCCAAAAAGGTATCCCACCATTGCAGATAGTCCCATAGCAATTGTACCCCAAACTGTAATTCTAAAGATTGCTTTTTTAATACTTGATCCTCCTGTTTTTGCGGCAATTGTCCCTAGAATAATTAGAAATACTATTGTAAAACCATACATCCAATATTCCATATTTTTTATAGGAGCGAAAAGAATTACTACAAGTGGTAAAACACCACCCACTGTAAATGCTGCCCCTGAAGCTCCGGCTGCCTGAATTGGATTTGCTTGGCTTATCTCGTTTATACCCAATTCATCGCGTATATGAGCCCCCAGTGCGTCTTTCTCCGTCAATTCGATGGCTACTTGCATTGCGGTTTCTTTCTTTAATCCTCTTTTTTCGTAGATATGGGCTAATATTTGTAACTCTTCTTCAGGCATTTCGCGTAGTTCTTGAATTTCTCGTTCGATATCTGCTTTTTCGGTGTCGGTTTGAGAACTTACTGAAACATACTCGCCTGCAGCCATAGATAAAGCCCCTGCTACTAAGCCAGCAACGGTTGCTAAAACTATAGGCTCTCTTGATGAACTTGCTGTTGCTACACCAATTGCCAAACTGGAAATTGAGATTATTCCATCATTGGCTCCAAGTACTGCAGCTCTTAACCAATTACTTCTATGGATATAATGATTGTCTAAATAGTTGTCGATTGTAATCATCTTGATGTTTTATGAATTTAAATTTAACACAAATGTAGGCTTATAAAAAAGCGAATCCGAAAGGAATCGCTTTTTTTGGATTAGTATACAAATTTAGGATACTAGTCATCATCTCCACCTTGTTCACCGCCTTGTTCACCACCTTGTTCGACAGAAGTCTGTGAGGTGCCTGATGCAATTTCAGTATGTCTGATTTGGCCCCCCAAATAACCGGTACGAGCTACCAAACCAAAACTTAGTAAAGCTACTACTAGGGTTACTGTAGCTACTGGTTTTGCAAAAGAGCTTTTAATTATCTTAAAATAAACACCTAGTAATGAAACAATTCCTACCGCTATTAGTGCTATTAAAGCATATACTGCAAAATCAGCATGTTGTTCTATTGCATTTTCTGAAACCCCTTGGATGTTCTCTACTGTTTCTTCTGCTCCTTCACCTGTTACGTAAGCTATTACAGCCCCTAAAGCTGATATTATAAGGACATAATAGGATGCCAACTGAGTGGAATCACTTTTTTTCCACATACCATAGCCCAATACTAAAGTTCCTAAAAGTGAGCCAAAAATGGGTAGGTGTGTAATTAATAAATGTATATGGGTTTGATCCATGATTTCTAAACTTTAAAGTGAATTGATTGTTACAAATTTTTCGCCGCTGGTCATAGATATTCCACAACGTTTTGGTGCTGTAGTCTCATAGGTATTACCACAAGTTGGGCATACAAAATAAGTAGATGGTAAGGTATTTGCCTTGTTGCTATTTAATGCCGCTAAAGCTTGTTCGTAGAATTCTTTGTGTTTTTTCTCGGTTTTATAGGCATAGTTTAAGCTTATTAAAGCTAACTGATTTCCAGCTGTATTGGCATCTTTAAGAAAGTTGGGATACATAGTTGTGGCTTCATAGGTTTCACCCTTAATGGCAAACTCTAAGTTTTCTTTAGTTGATAGTACTTTAATATCAATAGTTGCTGGCGTTACTGCAACACCCATTTCTTCTAGTACCGCTTTGTGATTCCCTGCATGTACTTTCTCTGCTAGTGAGGCTGCTTTAAATAATAAAGCAATTTCCTTATGTCCTTCCTCGGCTGCTTTTTTAGAAAAGGCTGCGTATCGAGCTGTAGCATTAGATTCACCATTAAAAGCTTCTTGCAAGTCGGTTATGGTCTTTACTTTAGCTTCTGCGGTGTTCATTGTAGGCATAGCCGATTTTTCTGCAGAGGCCATAGCATCTACTGGAGTTTTCATTTCTGATTTATTTTCCTCAGCGTTTTTACAAGAATTTAAAGAAAGGCTGACGGTTGCCAAAAGGCAAAATAGAATTCCGGTTTTTTTCATGATATCAATTTTTATTTCAGTGATTAATTACTCTTTTTCATTTTTTTCGTTGGCTTCTTTTTCTCCTTTTTCTGTTGGTACAATAGAATCTTTAGGAGTAGCAGCAGTTTGATTTGTTGTATCAACTTGAGTTGGTGCCACTGTGGTTGTTGGAGTTTCTGGTGCTGGTGCTTCGTTGTTTTTACAAGAAGTAAAGTGGAGTGCTACAAGAAGTACGCCTAAGGTGATGATTTTCGTTTTCATGAGATAACTGATTAAAGATTTATAATAGTGTAAAGGTCAGACGGGTCGTCTTTACCTTTTCTAAGTGTAATCTTAAAATCAGCTAAAGTTTTAGGCAGGAAATTGTAGTAGAAAAGTAGTGCCTTTGCTTTTTATGCTACTTACTGATAGTTGGATATTTTGAGTATCACACAAACGCTTTGCAATAGAAAGGCCTAAACCGTTTCCAGGGATTTTAGAACTTCGGGAATCATCGGCTCTAAAGAAGCGGTTAAACAGGAATGGTAGTTGGTCAGAATCAATGCCTATGCCTTCATCTGTAATACTTAAGGTTCTTTTTGGTTGGTCCCAATTGATGAAGATGTTTCCCCTTGTTTTATTATATTTAATAGCATTGGAGATTAAGTTATCTAGTATCATTTCTAACAATAGGTTGTCAGACCATACTATTGTTGCTGTGGGGATATTGTTCTGAATTTGTATTGCATTGCTATTGCTATGTTCTTTATGATTTTTTATAGTTTTTTCAACGGTCTCAGCCAAATAGATTTGTTCCTTCTTTGCTACAAGAACTGATGATTCTAAACGTGCCAATTGCAATAATTGGTCATGTAATTGGGATAAACGATTGGTTTGCACTAACACTTCTCTCATTTTTTCCTCATACCGCTCTGGGGTTCTTGGTTTTCGCAGAAGTACTTCAATGATACCCTTGATTCCTGCTAAAGGTGTTTGCATTTCATGTGAAGCATCGGAAGTAAATTGTTTTTGTTGGTAAAAGCTGTTTTCCAATCGACTCAATAATTCATTAATAGTTGTTGCTAATTGATGGATTTCATCCGCGTTTTCAGGTAATGGTAAGCGAGAATTGATGTTGGCATAATTAATTTGAGAAGCTGATTGAATCAATTGATTTATAGGAGCGATGGCTTTGGAAGCCACAAAGATCATAATGAAATATAAAATCGAAATGATTACAATATAAGTGGTGAGCAGCACAATTAGTAGATTGTGTAATACGTTATAGGATTCTTGTTGTGATACACCAATGGTAAGTTGTCCAATTATTTTTCTATCGTCATTGAATATAGGAAACTGTCCTTGTCTTATTTTTTGTTTGTTGATTGTTGCGTTATAGAAAACGGTTGTTTTATTTTTGGGATTAAAGAGAAAGTGATTTTTCTGAAGGTTAGCCGATTTAAAAATAGTTTCACCATTTATATCAACAATCTGTATAAAGGTTGGGTTGACTTCTATTTGCTTGTGTTCTGCTTCTTCCCATTCGGGCATTTTGTTCATGATAATGGCATCATCATCCCAATCCAAATTGGAGAACACTTCTGATTTTTCGGTAAAGATATCGTCGTCTAAGTGCTTGTATGAAGTATAGTATACAACGGCATAAATACCAATAAATGCAATTGCAGTTAATGTTGCAATTGCAATCAAGTTATAAGTAGCTATTCTTTTTTTAAAGCTTAATTTCATTCTTCAATAGTAATTCGATATCCGACACCCCTTATGGTTTGGATAAAAGATTCGGAGTCTTTATCATCTAGTTTTTTGCGCAAGCCATTGATGAAAACGTCAATTACTGCGGTGTCTTTGTCAAAATGCACATCCCATATTTTTTCCATGATTCGGGTACGCCGGCACACTTTACCTTTGTTGCGAAGTAATAACTCTAATAGCGCAAATTCTTTTTGGGTTAATATGATTTGTTTTCCTGCTTTGGTAACTTCATGTACTTCAATATTCAACTGAATATCCCCAGTTGTAAAAACGTTTTGTTCGCCAGTATTTTTACGCATTAATACTCTAATGCGGGCTACTAATTCTTCGAAAGCAAAAGGTTTTTTTAAATAGTCGTTGGCACCTGTTTCTAATCCAAAAACGGTATCGTCAACGGTGTTTTTAGCGGTTAAGAAAATAATTGGAACCACTTGGTTTACTTTCCGAACGCTGCGACAAATTTCGATGCCACTGACACCGGGCAACATCCAATCCAATAGCATTACATCATATTCATCTATATAATCTAATGCTAGCTCAAGACCTTTTCTTCCATTATCTGCTACATCTACGGCAAAACCTTCTTCTTCCAGTCCTTCCTTTAAGAAACCTGAAATAGCCGATTCGTCTTCTACTATTAAAATTCTCATTTGTTTTTTTATTTAAGAACTCTTTTACGGATTTGAATTACTGTCAGCTTCGTTAAAAGTAGGTAATCCCAACTCTACACCAGCTCCATGTTTGTAAACCAATTGTCCGCCTAAATAGGCTGTACGAGTAACTGCTCCAATTACCATAGCAAATAGTAATACACTAATTAATTTTGACCATTTGTTTTGGTATTTAAAAATCAGTATTGCGCTATATACTAAGCATGTAAGTATGGTTAACCACAAGGTTATCAATGCAGCTTCTTCATGCATCCCTATGGCTTTTCCTAAAGTTCCTTCTTCCATACCTTCGCCTGCAGCATCACCTGATAGATAGGCTACAATAGTTCCAAAAGTACCTACTATTAATAAGTAAAAAGCCGCTTGATTAAAAAAAGGTTTCTTTAGTAAAAGACTGAGTAATTCACTTAAAAACCCGATTATAAGTAATGCAATGGGAAAATGAATTACCATCGCATGAAGGTGTGTTGAGGCTATCATATTATTTTAGTTTTAGCAAAGATTATACGTTTACTATTTAAAATTACTTAGTGGATTCTAAAGATTGTCTAAAGTATTGCCTTAGTGGTGAATTGTAAATTTACGGAAATAATAGAGATCCTATATACGATTTATGATATTCGATTTACGAATTGTGAAATTTGAAATTGGAAGTAATAAGAGATTATGAGTGTATTCTGCCTACTGCCAACCACCTAAAACCTACCACCAACCACCTACAATCAACCACCTTTTTTTCCCTCTAATTAAACCTTTTCCCTTTTTAAGAGTCTAATAGCTAAACCTAAAACGAAACCTATGGAACTTTGGATTGGAATACTAGAGTATGTAATGTTGGCTGTGGCAGACTTGGGTGGTCTTGTTTTGGGTGGAGTATACCACCAAGCGAGTAGAGTGGAAGTAGTATGTGATGCTATGACTGTAACGCAACGTGTAGCCACGAAAGTTACTGTGTATGTTTCAAGGTGCAGGAATGCGTGTTGGGTCCCTTGTGTTAGTTAACGCCCTCTCTATTCTATCCAATTTAAAATTTTATGTATATAAAAGCCCCGAGGAGCCTGTCTTCTTGGGGCTTTTTTTACGAAACTTTTCGCCAGAACGTGCTGACAGAGATTTCCCTCCGTCCTGACCTACATGTAACTCCACCTTGACGGAGCTAAAAAGTCGTCCTAGGGAATTGGAAAGATGTTCCTTTTGGGGTGAAAAAGTCACTTTGAGAGTCCCAAAAACGGATTGGTATTTGAGAAAAAATTAGTATATTTGGAAGAATTTCACTACTAATTTGATGCTTAATAATGCGGATATTAACTTAATTTATAACTTCAAGAATAATGAATAAAACCCTTGTATTACTGCTTGTTATCACAATAATTTCTTGTAAAAAAGAAACGGCACCTATAGAGAATACTAAAGAAATTCCAGAAGCATTAAAAGACAAATCGTATTCTAGAGGGAGTGCAAATGGAAATCTAGTCGAAGAGGTTTACCAAGATTTAGTTTCAAAGTCGGCTGAATTGCAGAAAATCGAAACTGAAATCGAAAATTTTGATACGGGTGAGATTCACAAGAAATACTACAACTATACTAGTAAGTCTGAAAATTATTATGCTACTGCAACCCATCAGGCACAAGTAATCAAAGACAGTGTTACTAGAAAAAGAATCCTTGCCTTACTAGAGAAAAGCAACCAACAGTATTTTGAAAAAAGTAAGGAGTTAAAAGGTCTGTATACAACTATAAATGACAAAAAACTGTCTATAGAAGATTGTCATACCGTATTAAAAATAGTGTTGACTTTGCCCGTAATGGTTCAATATCAAAAGGATAATTTACCAGACAAAAAGGAATTTGAGACTACCATACACAGTGAAGATAGTTTGATTCATGCCATTCAGAGTAAGACTCCGAAATACTAGTAGCATGGGGAGCAGTCGCAGTTTTTAGTCTCAGTCGCAGTGGACAGTAGTTGGGGATAGAAATTTGTTATCTTTTGGGGTTATCACTTTTGCGTACTCAGGTTGATGTGATACCTCCTTCGTTGGCATGACAAGGTTTGGGAAAGAAGTCGCAGTTTGCAGTATTCAGTATTCAGTTGTCAGTCGCAGTTTACAGGAGTATAAAATAGAACCACGCGAAAGGATTGACTCCGTCGAATTGCATTTCGAGCGTTAGCGGGGCAGTGCATAAAGTAGCAGGGAAGTAGTTTGCGGGCACGGATTTCCTTTGGCAGTAGCAAGCTCGTGTACAAATCCGCGCGATCGGGTTTGTTTTCGAATTGATGGTTTAAGATTGTTGTTTTGAGTTTTTCCAATGATTTATTCTACAGTTTTATTGCCTGCTCTGCATATAGTTTTGCATGAACTTGGACATACTGTTCAAGTACTAAACAAAAAAAAACCAATCCTAAGGATTGGCTTTTGATAAACACTTGTAACTATATATCTTAGATAACGTTTACATTTGTTGCAGTTGGCCCTTTTTGACCATTTGATACATCATAAGACACTTTGTCGTTTTCACGTACTTGGCCATTTAGGCCTGTTGCATGTACAAATATGTCTGCTCCACCATTACTTGGCGTAATAAATCCGAAGCCTTTGGCTTCATTGAAAAATTTAATTGTTCCTTCGTTCATAAAAATAAATTATTAAAAGGCAAAGGTAGGCTTTATAATTGATTTTTAGGTGTTTACTCTAAATTGTTTGCAATATTAATTATTTTATTTCTATTTCTAAATTTTCCGGGTCGAAGCATCCCCGCTCCCGAACGAAATGCAATTCGACGGAGTCAATCCTTTCGTATGGTACTATTGAAATAAATTCTTACTTTTACATAGTCAGTAAATATGATTTATGAGCAGAAATTATAAATTCCATAATCCAAAGGGTCTATATTGTATAAGCTTTGCCGTTGTTGGCTGGTTAGATGTATTTATACGAAACGAGTATAAAGATTTATTACAGAAGAGCTTAGCTTATTGTCAAAAGAAAAAAGGTTTGGAGACATGATAATAAACCCATTTAAGTTTGGAGCAATAAAGTAATCAAACAAAAAATCGATTATATTCACGACAATCCTGTGCAGGCTGGTTTGGTATTCAATCCCGAGGACTATGTATAAAGTAGTGCAAGAGATTATTCAGGAGAAAAAGGAATTCTTGATGATGTTGTTGTTTTTAGAATCTTTGATGTTTAGAAACCACGCGAAAGGATTGACTCCGTCGAATTGCATTTCGCGCGGTTGCGGGGGAAAGAAGTCTCAGCTTTTAGTCGCAGTCTCAGTAGACAGTAGTTGGGGATAGAAATTTGTTTTCTTTTGGGGTTATCACTTATGCGTGCTAAGTTTGATGTGATCCCTCCTTCGTCGGCATGACAAGGATTGGGGAGAAGTCGCAGTTTGCAGTATTCAGTTGTCAGTCGCAATTTACAGTAGTTGGGGATCGTAATTTGTTTTCTTTTGAGGTTATCACTTATGCGTACTCAGGTTGATGTGATACCTCCTTCGTCGGCATGACAAAAGAAGGAATTGATTTATATAAAAAACTCCGAGTGGTGCTCGGAGTTTTTGTTTGAATAGGAAACGTCTATTTTTTCTTAGGCGTTTCGGAATCGTTTTTGGCATCCATCATTTCCATGAGTTTCATGCCTAGTAATCCGCTGATGCCTCCTTCGGAGCCATTGGTTCCTGAGATGAGTACGTCTGGAATTACTTTGATGTTGCCTTTACCAATTTCTTCGGTGATTTTGTATTTGGTAAAGTTGTCTCCACCCATAGCCGATACTTGTAATTGGTAGGCTTCGGCTGTTGATTTACCGATGGCCATAATTTTCTCTGCTTCGGCCAAACCGGTTTTGGAGATTTTCTCCGCTTCGGCACTGGCGTTTAGTTTAGTCGCTTCGGCTTGAGCACCGGCTCTAGCTTTAGTAGCTTCGGCTTCGGCATTCACATTCAATTTCAAGCTGGTTGCGTCTCCTTCGGCTTTCTTTACAGTCGCATCAGCGGTACGTTGGGCAATCTCTACACTTTGAGATGCGCGTACGATTTCTTTCTGCATATCCGCAATAGCGGTTTCTTTCTCCATCCCTTGGCGTTGTTCTTGTGCCATTTTTTGGGTTTGGTAGGTCTTTTGTTCCTCTTCCGCTATCTTTCTATCGGTCAACGTTTTCATAAGCGAATCGGGTGGTACGATGTCTCCGATAAGCGTATCTACCGCATTTACGTTGTATTCGTCTAGTACCACTTTGATGTGGTTACGTGCTGATTCTTGACGTTCTTTACGAGTGCTTAAGAACGAAATCACATCGCTTTCTTGAGCCGAGTTACGGAAGTAGTTCCCGATGGTTGGTTCTAGTACTTGCGACACTAGGTTGGTCATGCTACCAAAACGTGCGATTACTTTTGGTGCCTCGTTGGCTGGCACGTGTATGATTTGCGACACGTCTAGGTTGAATGGGAATCCGTCTCGGGAACGCACGGTAATCGTAGACAAGTTGTGGTCTAGGTTGTGCGACTCACTGCGCGCATCGGCCCAGTTCAGTACTAAGTTGGTTGTCGGTACAGGTTCTAGTTTGGTTGTATACTTATTCAACGCATATTTACCCGGTCCTAGCGGTTCCATCCAAACTCCACGTTGGCCTTTGGACACGATATTTCCGTGTTTGAAGTGTTCGCCTGTTACGTCTTGGCCGTCTTCACCAATATAGGAAATCACAACACCCACATATCCAATAGGCACATCGGTCATTGGGGTTTGCTCAATTTGGATAGCCCATGAGTTAATGTAATAGGACCCGGCCAACATTACTTGAGGTTGCAAACCACGGTTTCCGCCTTCATCCAGGAACTTATCAAAGTCTTGGAAGTTGTTGTGTTGTTCTACATATTTACCCGCAATCTGTCCTTGTGGGATGGGTTCACCATCGAGAGCTGTTACGATACCCACCATGTTTTCAAATATTTTGATTTGGTCCGCCATTACGATTTCAAACAAGAAGGTATTAATACGATACGAACCTGTAGTGATAAAAGCCGTTTGACGCCCTTTTTGGCCACCATTGTCTAAGAATGCTGTAGCATCTTGGAAGTTGTCGCTGGCCACTTTACGGGCAAGAATTCGACCCGTAGGGATTTCTTTTCCATCTTTACTTAGTACCAACCCAATCTTACCTTCTGGGATGATGGTAAAAGGCGACATGTCGATGGCGTATTGCCAGATCCATTTTCCCCAATACAATCCGGGGGCTAGGGTTTGGGCTTGATATCCGGCTTCCCCTTTGGTGGCAATGATACGTCCGTCGGGCAATGACTTGTCGGAGCCAAAAAGCACAAATTTTTTGGTTACTAAACCAATTTTGTCTTCGGGAACGATAACCATACCAAAGAATACGCGTAAAACGAATTTGTAAAGCACTATGGATAATACTAGCAAGAATATCCACCAATAATCTAAAATTGATGTCATGTTATTATAATTAAATTTATAAATGTGTTTGATTTTAGTAGTATGAAGTCTTTACAATACAGTAAACTCATTTTGTAAATAGTCGGAATTCAAGTTCATGATTGAATACCAGTTTGAATGTACCACACCTTTGTGCTATTATAAATCAGCATCACATTAAAAAAACCTGTAATTATACGGAAGAGTAATTCAAATGTTACATCTTTTTAGTACAAATAATTTCACACCTATTTCAAGTAATTCAGTATCAATTTGATATACTTTCAAAAGGAATTGGTTGGCTGAGAGGAATAAAACCAATAATAACCGATTAATTAAATTTTATATGGGCTATTGTGGTCTAATTTTGTAGTCTACAATTCACTTAACCATGATTTAATTCATTGAGCCCCCAATCAATAAATTATTTGCTAAAGTAAACCTACTGATGAATAATTTATCTTTTTACCCAAGTTTTTGGTGCTTTGCACCGCTATTTCTTTTTGGCACTCTATTTTCTTTTTCACAATGCGCCCCCGATTTTGGTGCGGCTTCCCATTTCGCTCTTTTCACAAGTGCTGGAGCGGTGAGTAATGTGGCTACCTCTAGTGTGCAAGGCGATATAGGAACGGATGCCGGAGCCATTACGGGCTTTGATTATCCCACCGTATTTAATGGAACCTTTCATACGGCTGATACCCAAACCAGTGCTGCTGCAGCCGATTTGCTCTCGGCTTATACACTTTTAGCGGCATTTGCACCCACCAATAGTTTGCATACACCGGTATTTGGTAATGGAGAATCGCTGATGCCAGGAGTCTATTTTATTGGAGGCGCAGCTTCTGTAGCCAATACACTAACACTTGATGGAGGAGGCAATCCTGAGGCCATCTTTATATTTAGTATAGGTGGCGCCTTAACGACAGGGGCGGGAGCCACAGTAGTAGTAACCAATGGTACTTTACTTTCAAATGTGTTTTGGATAGTTGATGGGGCCATTGCACTAGCGGCAGGCAGTACGATGTGTGGCACTTTGATTTCAAATAATTCGACCGTGTCGGTGGGGGATCAATGCAGCATCCAAGGACGGCTTTATTCTACAGCAGGAGCCATTTCGATATACGGGTCCAGCGTGTCTAATATCGATGTCGATTCCAAAGCAATAGGAGGGAGCATATCCCCCGACCAAAATATTTCATGTATATACGACCTGTTGGATCTCACAGTAGCGGGAAGTTCAGGGAGTGTCGTAAAATGGCAAAAAGCCAATGATTATGCTTTTAGTGTACCCATAGATATCGCTAATACATCGACTACCTTGAGTAGTACTAGTTTAGGAGACTTAACAGAGACCACCTATTTTAGAGCCGTTATCCAAAAAATAGGATGTGACACTACGTTGGCCTATTCGGTTCCTAGTACCCAAACCTTTTTGGCTACGAGTTGGAATGGTATGAGTTGGGACAATGGATTGCCTTCTGAACTCAAGGCCGTTATTATACCTCATGATTATACCTCGACGGGCAGTGTAACTGCTTTGTGTGTTATGGTTCAGGATGGGGCTCATGTGTTGCTTAGTGCGGGCGATACCCTTACCGTAGTAAATTCATTAACAGTTGATGCCGGAAGCTTTTTTACGGTTTCGGATCAAGCCAATTTAATTCAAATTTCCGATAGGGCGAATGGTGGTGTGATTTCGGTCCAAAAAGATACAGCCTTGTTAAAACGATTGGACTATGTATTTTGGTCATCACCCGTTGCGGGACAATTGTTGTTGCCTTATTCACCGTTAACCTTGCCTGATCGATTTTACAATTACAATTCGGCTACTAATTTTTATGATCCTATATTTACTCCAGCCACCACATATTTTGAGGCGAGTCAGCCTGTTTTAATTCGTATGCCCAATAATCATCCAACTTTGCCTACTGTGTGGCATGGTACTTTTACAGGAGTACCTAACAATGGTTTGCAATCTATAGCAGTAACCAATGGCACCTATACTGGACTTGGGAACCCGTATCCCTCTGGAATCAATACCAATGCCTTTATAGCAGCTAATGGTATCACCGAGGCCTTGTATTTTTGGAGAAAGACCAACAATCAGTACAATACTTCTTATGCGGTATATACGACAGCAGGAGGGACTTCTAACATCCAAGGCGATCCGTTGCATTTGGCACCTGGAAGTATTCTGTCTATAGGTCAAGGGTTTATTGCAAAAACAACGACCTCTACTATTTTGTTTACCAATGCGATGCGAACAGCTGCAGTAGCTGTTCCCTTGTTGAAGTCGGATATGGATGCCAGTAGACTCTGGTTGGATTTATCGAGTTTGGATGGCTATTTCTCTCAAATATTGATTGCGTATATGCCCAATGCTACTTTGGGTGTTGATGCGGCTATAGAGGGCCGGTTTTTTAATGATTCCAGTACGGCGCTAACGTCAATCGTAGGCAATGAATTGTTTACTATACAAGGTAGGCCTTTGCCTTTTACTACTGACGATATCGTTCCATTGAGTTTTCAATGTGATATGAGTAATACATTTACGATTGCGTTGCCTTATTCTGATGGCTTATTTGCTGCGGGTCAAGAGGTGTATTTATTAGATAATACTAATGGGGTGCTAACCAATTTATCCCAATCCAATTACACCTTTACCAGTTTGGCAGGGGTATTTAACACCCGTTTTGAATTGCGCTATCAAGTTCCGCTTTCGAGTCCCGAGGTAGAAGAGGTAGCTCCTATTGTAATCTGCAATCAGGGTTCCAACTTCCTAATTCAATCCCGTAAGGAATTAATAACGGCACTAAAGGTATTCGACGTAACTGGGCAATTGCTAGTTGAAAAAGAGAATATCTCTAATTTGGAATACCTGCTTACACTTGATAGTAAAGACAATGTATATCTTATTCAGGTTACGACGAGTCCTCAACATAGGTATACACTAAAGGCCATACACTAACCGAAATACTACCATAAAAAAAGCCCTTTCGATGGAAAGGGCTTTAAGTTTGGGTTAGATAAATCTATTCCGATTCATCCATAGTATGGTATACGTTCATCACGTCATCATCCTCTTCGATTTTTTCGATTAGTTTTTCCACATCGGCCATTTCGGCTTCTGTTAGTTTTTTGGTGATTTGAGGAATACGCTCAAATCCAGACGATAGTATTTCGATACCTCTTGACTCCAATTCTTTTTGGATAGAACCAAAGCTACCAAAAGGCGCATAGATTAGGATGCCATCTTCGTCTGCGAAGATTTCTTCGGCACCGAAATCGATGAATTCCAATTCCATTTCTTCAATATCAACGTTTACGTTTGGAATTCGGAAGTTGCAGGTATGGTCAAACATAAACTCTACTGAGCCTTGAGTTCCCATAGTACCATTGCATTTGTTGAAGTAGCTACGAATGTTGGCCACCGTTCTGTTGTTGTTGTCGGTAGCCGTTTCGATTAAAAGTGCAATTCCGTGTGGTGCATAGCCTTCAAAAAGTTGTTCTTTATAATTGGCAGTATCTTTATCGGTTGCTTTCTTAATAGCGCGTTCTACGTTTTCTTTCGGCATGTTGGCCGACTTCGCATTTTGAATAACGGCTCTCAAACGTGAGTTGGCTTCCGGATTTGGACCACCTTCTTTAACCGCCATTACGATATCTTTTCCTATACGAGTAAACGCTTTGGCCATAGCAGACCAACGTTTCATTTTTCTTCCTTTTCTAAATTCGAATGCTCTTCCCATTTCTAAGAAATATTTTAGTTTTAATTGTGCTGCAAAAATAAAGGATTATTCGATTAATGCAAATGATATAAAGCCCAAATTAATCGTTGGGTACGTGAGAATTAATAAAGTTTTCAGAAGCGGCATCCCAATTGGCAAATACCCCATTAATTTCTTGCGTATTGGATGCGTTATTTTTGTTGTAATTGTCAATTTGTTTGTTGGCTTCTTTGACTAGCGAATTGTAATTGTCTACTTCTTCTTGGGTGCGGTCTTTATCGCTTTTGGAATCCAATGTTTTTTTGGCTGCTTCAAACTTTTCGTTGAACATTAAAAAATCCACAATCTTGGGTACGAATTGCGTTCCTGATTTTTGGAAGGCTTCTAGAGTTTTACGAGTAGTAATCAATAGTGTGCTATCTCCGTTATAGGGTTTAATGGTTTTTAATTTTTCCAAGCCCTCATTGGAGTAGGAGATTAGCGAATTGCCAAACTGTTGGATCATACTCAAGTCATTTGCGTTGATAGCGGCCGATAATTTGTTGGCCGTAATCGAACATTTGAAATAAATGAGGTATAGAGCTGATTGGTATTTAAAAACGTCACTGGACAACGCCATTTTTTTGCCCAATTCATCCATTTCACTTGATAAAGTGATGTGGTATTTGGCACAAAACTGTTTTTGTGCTAAACTAATTTTATCATTCTCTACATTCATTTTGGCTTCCACCATTTCGTTTGCCGTGATATAGAGTTCCATATCGTCATACGACTTTTCTGCAGCGGCCTGAAGGTCGATCATTTTCCCGATATCATTATTCATATAATTTTCGAGAAAGCTAAAGTATTGTACGATTTGGTCCCGATATTCTACATCGCCATTGTATCCCTCTTGAAGGGCGCTTATTTTTTTAGAAGCCGTTTGTATGCTTTTGATAAGTGTTTTTTGAGTTGCATTTACGCGTCTATCACTTTTGGAATGCGCCTGTGCTTTGGTATAATTCCAGGAGCTCTTAGAGATGGTTACTTGTTCCTTACTAATGTAATTTAAATAGTCAACAGGGGTTTTGAATTGTTGTGCAAACGATGTTAAACACATCAAAAACATAATGAGAGATAATGATTTGAATTTCATAGGGTTGTTGTTATTTGGTTTTTAAATCGGTCAGGGTGTTTAGAGCTTCTACTAGGGTGTAGTTTTGGCGAATATCTTTCATGCGTTCGCTATTGCAACTCTTTAAAAACTCATCGTATTTCTGAGCATCTAAATCTAGCGTATTCATAGTAAGTTCGAGTGGGTATTGTTTTTCTTTGGCTTGGTGAATTTCTTTCCACAAGGTGTTTATATGGTTGATTTCGGCATATACAATATCCAATTGTAAGACAACAGGAGGAAGATCATTGTCATACAAAGCATCAATCTTTATGTTGATTTGTTGGATGCTTTGAGCATCGGGACTTGTTTTGATGCGTTCTTGGGCTTTGGTAATGCTTGAAGTGTAATTGGCACCTTGCCAAATAGGGTATTTCAAAGCGATGTCAATACCATCATTTTTAAGTGCCGTTTCGTTTTTGTCTTCTCTTGGGAATTGGTGGTCAAATAGGGAAGGTACCTCAATATCCGGTTGTATACCTATGTATTGATTGCTCTTACCTGTGATTCTATAAAATTTCTCTAAGGTCAGTTTTAAGAATTCATCATTCTTATCGGTTAGAGGGAAAATTTGTTGCATACTGGCTTTACCCAAGGAATGATTTCCTATGACTACCGCTCTTTTATAGTCTTGCATGGCATTGGTAAAAAACTCACTGGCACTAGCCGAAAATCCATTGATTAAAATGGCAAGCGGACCATTGTATAATAGGCCTCGCGCTTGGTCTTTGATGATTTCTTTTTTGTTTTGGTGGTCGTTCATCACGGCTACTGGACCTATGTCAATAAACATGCCCGATAAGCGAATGGCTTCTTCTAACGAGCCCCCGCCATTGTTTTGAAGGTCAATTATAATACCGTCTAGGGCCGATTCTTGCAATTTGTAGACTTCTTTGGCTACGTCATTACTCACGTTGGATTTTCCATTCTCGAAGGTGGAATAAAAACTAGGAATCCGTATATAGCCAAAGGTTAAATCGCCTTTTTTTATTTTGAAACTGAATACATTGTTTTGATAGTCTTTCATTATTTTTTTGACTAGCGTAACGGTGTAAATTTCACCACTCTTTTTTCTAAAGGTAAAATCGGCTGTTTTGTATTCTTTGGATGTAATGATTTCATCTATTTTTTTCATAGATGCACATTCAATCTCCAAGGTTTCGGTATCGTGTTTGATTTTTAGCAGTTGGTCACCTTTGTCCATTTTACCCGTAAAATAGGCCGAACTACCTGGTAAAATGTCTGAAATGGTCATTTCGTCTTTTTCAGATAAGGTGATGTACATTCCGAACGTAAGGTTATCAGAACTTACCCCCGAATAAAAACTAGATTTTTCGTTGTCGCTAAAATACTCACTATGCGGGTCAAAGTAATTGCAAAAAGAGTTGTAGAATAAGCTGTTGAATTCGGTTTCGCTCAATTGGTACGAGTCGGCTTTGCATTGGTATTTATCAAAGATTTTGTTTTTATATACCGGAAATAAGGTACTCAAGTGCTGTGATAAAGAATCTTGGTTTTTGCTCAATTCCGATATTTCTTGAAGGATATGGAATAGGACGCGTTTTTGGTAAATGTGTTTTAGGTCGGCTTCATTTTTAGTAAAGGGAAAGGTTTTTTTAGAAAACACAATCTTCTCTGGGCTTGACATGGCAAAAGGTCCTTTTCGTAGCGCAGTAATTATTGCGCTATAGCGGCTCACCGTTTTGGTATAACTCACATAGAATTCGTGTAAAAAACCACAATTCTTTTCTTTGATGTAGTCGTCTATTTTATATTGGTGCTTCTTTAATGCATCAATCTCTGGAGCTATGAACAAGCGGTGATCTTCGTCGAGTCGATCTATAAAAGTTTTAAAAACAAAAACCGATAAACTGTCGTCTATCGGCTTAGGTCTATAATGGTTGTCCTGAATCATTGTAGCTAGCCGTGATATTGTTTCACACGGTATGTTATCCGATTGGCTATAAAGGAAGACAGGGAATAGTAGCGCTACAATGAGGTTTTTTTTCAAAAGGTTTTATTTTTTATAAAAGGGCAATTTAACCACTTTTGCTTTTACTTGATTGTTACGTATTTGGATGTAGATTTCGCTATCTAGTGCCGCATGTTCAGTGGCTACATACCCCATACCGATTCCTTTTCCTAAAGAAGGCGCCATAGTTCCTGAAGTTACGATTCCTATTGCTTTGCCGTTGGCATCTACAATTTCGTAATCGTGTCTTGGAATACCGCGTTCTATCAATTCGAATCCGACTAGTTTCTTGGTTACACCCGCTTCTTTTTGCGCTTTTAGGGCCGTTGAATTCGTGAATTCTTTGGTGAATTTCGTAATCCAACCCAAACCTGCTTCAAGAGGAGAGGTGGTGTCGTTAATGTCATTGCCATACAAGCAGAATCCCATTTCTAATCGTAGGGTATCGCGAGCAGCCAATCCAATTGGTTTGATACCAAATGCTGCACCGGCTTCAAATACTTTATTCCACACCTGTTCAGCATCTTCATTTTTGCAATAGATTTCAAATCCACCTGAACCTGTGTATCCTGTGGCTGAAATGATAATACCATCAATACCGGCAAAGTCAGCTACTTTAAAATGATAATAAGGTATAGTGGCTAAGTCGATTGATGATAGCGATTGCATGGCTTCTACGGCTTTAGGACCTTGGATAGCCAATAACGAATACCCATCGGATAGGTTTTTCATGGTAACTCCTAAATCATTGTGAGCGGATATCCAATTCCAGTCTTTATCAATGTTAGAGGCATTTACGACCAACATGTATTCGTTGTCGCCCATGCGGTACACAATCAAATCATCTACGATTCCGCCATCGGCATTGGGTAAACACGAATATTGTGCGCGCCCGATTTCGAGTACCGAGGCATCATTGGATGTTACTTTTTGGATTAAGGCTAAGGCATTTTCACCTTGAAGTAAAAATTCACCCATGTGAGACACGTCAAAAACACCTACGTCATTTCTAACGGTTTCGTGTTCTGCGTTGACTCCTTCGTATTGCACGGGCATGTTATAGCCTGCAAAAGGAACCATTTTAGCGCCTAAGGCCTCGTGGATGTGTGTTAAAGCTGTATTTTTCATTGAAGTTTGTGTGGTATTATATTAATTTGTTTGTTGTTTGTTTCTATTTTCTAACGAATGGGGGTAATAATTTAGAGGATACTTCACCAAAGCCAATTCGCACCGAACTGTTTTGGCAATAGCCTGTCATGATTACCGTATCATAATCGTTGATGAATTTACGTTCGCTACCATCTTGCATGGTAATTGGGTTATTACCGCCCCAAGTCAATTCGAGCATAGAGCCATAGCTATCAGGTGTTGAGCCCGAAATGGTTCCTGAACCCATCATATCTCCCGAATTCACACGACAACCGTTAGATGTGTGGTGTGCCAATTGTTGCGACATTGACCAATACATGTATTTGAAATTGGATTTAGATACAAGAGAAGCGGGTACGTTCTCAGGCTCTATATACACTTCTAGATTGATGTCATAGGCGTGTTTTCCTTTTTGTTGTAGGTAGGGAAGTGGCATAGGCTCTTGGTTGGGTCCTTTTGTTTTAAAAGGTTCCAAGGCATCCATGGTTACAATCCAAGGTGATATAGAAGAGGCAAAGTTTTTAGCTAAAAAGGGTCCGAGCGGCACATATTCCCATTTTTGAATATCACGCGCACTCCAGTCATTTAGTAACACCATACCGAAGATATAATCTTCTGCTTCATTAATGGGAATGTTTTCTCCCATGATGTTGGCATCGGTAGTGATGAAAGCGGTTTCCAATTCGAAATCTACCAAACGAGAAGGTCCAAAAACAGGTGTGCTTTCCCCTTGCGGTAAAGTTTGGCCCATAGGACGGTGTACGGGTATGCCTGAAGGCACTATCGTAGAACTCCTACCGTGGTATC
The DNA here is from genome assembly GCA_024644655.1 of Flavobacterium sp. Lineage (GTDB taxonomy): Bacteria > Bacteroidota > Bacteroidia > Flavobacteriales > Flavobacteriaceae > Flavobacterium. The sequence continues at coordinate 46,853 of JAHEHJ010000007.1, read as the reverse complement.
CTACGGGTATGTGAAGCCAGTTGGGTAACAAAGCATTCTCAGGGTCTCGGAACATCATTCCTACATTGGTAGCGTGTTCTTTGCTGGAATAAAAATCGGTATAATCTCCAATAAGTACTGGCAATTGCATTTCTACATCTTCAATGGCGAAAATGACAATATCGCGGTGTTCAGTGTTATCTCTCAGTTCTGAATTGGTTATGTCGAAAAGATCGGCTATGCGATTTCGCACCAAGCGCCATGTTTTTTTTCCGTCTGATATAAAGTCATTCAAGGTGTCTTGCATGAACATATCATCGGTCAATTCGATACCTTCAAAATAATTCAGTTGTTGTAAAGCACCTAAATCAATCGCGTAGTCTCCAATTCGTGTTCCAATTGTAATCACATCTTCCTTGGTTAAGAAAACGCCAAAGGGGATATTTTGGATGGGGAAGTGACTGTTATCGTGTATGGTAAGCCATGATTTTCGAGTAGGATCGTTAGCAGTAATGGGCATGGGTTTGTTGATTTAGTTGTTGAAAAATTCGAAATCAAATATATCATTTACTATTAATTTAACAAACGATTTTCGTAATTTTGACCCAATTTAACGAAATAATTTCAAATGCAACGCGACGAACAAATTTTTGACCTTATTCTTGACGAACAAGATAGACAGATTCACGGAATTGAACTAATTGCCTCTGAGAACTTTGTGAGTGACCAAGTGATGGAAGCAGCAGGTTCTGTGCTAACCAATAAATATGCTGAAGGATACCCTGGCAAACGCTATTATGGCGGTTGTGAAGTGGTTGATGTCGTGGAACAAATTGCCATTGATAGAGCCAAAGCTTTATTTGGGGCGGCTTATGCCAATGTGCAACCCCATTCGGGTTCACAAGCCAATACGGCTGTATACCATGCGTGTTTAAAACCAGGTGATACAATTCTTGGATTTGATTTGTCTCATGGAGGACATTTAACACACGGGTCTCCGGTTAACTTTTCGGGACGTTTGTACAATCCTGTTTTTTATGGGGTTGAAAAAGAAACAGGACGTTTTGATTATGATAAAATACAAGCTATTGCTACAAAAGAGCAACCTAAATTAATCATTGCGGGCGCTTCGGCCTATTGCCGTGACATGGATTTTAAACGATTCCGTGAAATTGCGGATTCCGTTGGTGCTATATTATTGGCTGATATCTCACACCCAGCAGGCTTAATTGCTAAAGGATTGATGAATGATCCAATTCCACATTGTCATATCGTAACGACTACCACACACAAAACCCTTCGTGGGCCTCGTGGCGGAATGATATTGATGGGGAAAGATTTTGAAAATCCATGGGGATTAACAACTCCAAAAGGTGAAATTCGTATGATGTCGGCGCTTTTAGATTTGGCTGTATTTCCTGGGAATCAAGGTGGTCCTTTGATGCATATTATTGCGGCAAAAGCAGTAGCCTTTGGTGAGTGTTTGACTGATGAGTTTTTCCATTACTCGATGCAAGTACAGAAAAATGCTAAGGCTATGGCAGAGGCGTTTATGAAAAGAGGGTATGATTTGATTTCAGGAGGTACAGACAATCACATGATGTTGATTGATTTGCGCAACAAGAATATTACAGGAAAAGAAGCCGAAAATGCCTTAGTGAAAGCTGAGATTACGGTGAATAAAAACATGGTTCCTTTTGATGATAAATCACCTTTTGTTACATCGGGTATACGTATTGGGACACCAGCTATAACAACACGTGGTTTGGTAGAAAGCGATATGGAAACTATAGTAGCATTAATTGATCGTGTGTTGATGAATCACACCGATGAAGCTACAATTGAAGCCGTGGCTGATGAAGTAAACGAAATGATGAGCGAACGCCCTATTTTTGTTTTCTAAACGATACAATACAATGCTAAGAATAACCTCTAAACGATTTGATTTAGAGGTTATTTTTTTGTCTATTCGATACCCTTTAATGGGTACATTGTTGTAAATTTGAACTACTATTAGCACTAATCACATTCTACCATGAAATGGTTCCCACTTATAAGCTGTACTTTGTTCCTTTTCTTATTGTCTTGTGCCAAAAAAGACAAAGGAGAAATCCTTCCTACTAAAGGCACTATTACCGAAAGCGTGTATGCCTCTGGCGTTGTGAAATCAGAAAATCAATATACGGTATTTTCTACTGTGAGCGGCGTGTTGCAAACGGTCAAAGTCAGTGCGGGACAAGCCATTACTTCGGGACAAGCCTTGTTTTCGATAGAGAGTGAAAAGGCAGCCTTGAATACGGAAAACGCGCGACTAACCTATCAATTGAGCCAAGAAAGCAATCAGTATATCCGAGATAAGTTGGCCGAAATGGAAACCAAAGTACAAGCGGCCAAAGATAAATTGGCTCTTGACCAATCGGTTTACAATCGCAATAAAAACATCAAGCAATACAATGTGATTTCGGAAGTAGAATACGAGCGTGTGGAATTGGCGTATAAGAATTCTAAATCCAATTATGAAGCCGCTTTGAAACAGTTGGCCCAATTAAAAACCCAGCTTCGTACCGAACAAAGTAGGAATCAAATCAACTTAAAAATTACTGAAAAAGCCCAAGGCGATTATGTCGTTAAAAGCGCCTTTTCGGGAGAATTGTTTGATGTATTGGTTAAAGAAGGTGCGCTTATTTCCCCTCAAACCCCATTGGCTATTATAGGAAAAAAGAATGCGTATGTACTCGAACTTGATGTGGATGAAAATGATATGGTACAGGTGCAGGTTGGCCAAACTCTAGAAGTAACCATGGATAGTTATAAAGGCAAAGTATTTGAAGCGACGGTGGATAAAATCTATCCTATTATGGATGTACGTTCCAGAACCTTCAAAATAGAAGCCCATTTTGTCACACCTCCGGCACAATTGTATCCAAATCTTACCGCAGAAGCGAATATTATTATTCAGACCAAGAAAGATGTGATTACGATTCCCAAAGCCTATTTGGTTGACGGAACCTATGTGTTGGTCCATGAAAATGAAAAGCGTAAAGTAAGGGTTGGGTTGAGTGATTACCAAAATGTTGAAATCCTAAACGGGCTTCAAGCTACCGAAACTATTTATAAGCCCAAATAATGAATTACAAACTCATCCTTAACATTGCCACACACTTGCTGCGTGCCCGACTCAAACAATCGGTTGTTGCGGCGGTAGGGGTGACTTTTGGTATTGCCATGTTCATTACCTTGGTGAGTTTTATGAATGGAATGAACGATTTGTTGGATGGTTTGATGTTGAATCGTACTCCACATGTTCGTTTATATAACGAGATAAAACCTTCTGAAAATCAACCGATTTCATTTTCTAAAAACTACAAACATAATACCAATTTTATCTCGTCTGTCAAACCAAAAGATAGGGGGAAAGCCATCTACAATTGCAAGTCGATTATACATACTTTAAAACTAGATCCGCGCATAATTGATGTGGCTCCCAAGGTGACCACACCCGTTTTTTTTAATTCGGGCACTATCGAAATTGCTGGAGTTATCAATGGTATTGATGTGCTGGCAGAAGAAAAGCTATTTGCCATTAGTGAGTATATGATAGGCGGAAAGGTCCCCGACTTGCTTCAAAATAATAGTATTATCATCGGGAAGGGGTTGGCTGAGAAAATGCTACTTTCTATAGGTGACATTATCAAAGTAACCACTTCAAAGGGAAACTTGGCTTCGCTCAAAGTCGTGGGGATATCCCAAGTGGGGATTGCCGATATTGACAATTCGATGAGTTATACTTCGTTGACTACGGCCCAAAAGCTATTGGGTGAGCCTACCAATTACATTACCGATATCCAAGTGAAAACCTATGATATTACTTTGGCACCAGCCTTAGCGAAAGAGTTTAAAGAGAAATTCAATTTGGATACGATTGATTACCAAACCACCAATTCGCAGTTTGAAACGGGGAGTTCTATTCGAAGTATCATTTCGTATGCTGTGGGTATAGTGTTGCTTATTGTAGCGGGATTTGGTATTTACAACATTTTGAACATGATGATCTTTGAGAAGATGGATAGCATTGCCATATTGAAAGCTACAGGATTTTCTGGGAATGATGTGAAGTGGATTTTCATTTCACTGTCCTTGATTATTGGTTTAACTGGAGGGTTATTCGGATTGCTTTTTGGCTACATTTTTTCCAATATTATTGATGTGATTCCGTTTAATACGGCGGCTTTGCCTACGATAAAGACCTTTCCAATCAATTACAACCCCCTGTTTTATGGCATAGGCATCACCTTTGCTTTGATAACCACAACTATAGCCGGACTCTTTCCAGCGCTTAAAGCCAGTAAGATAGACCCTGTTGAAATCATTAGAGGAAAATAAGATGAGCACGCCCGTATTAGCCACTAAAGGCCTAACCAAATATTTCTATGACCCTGTCAAATTTCAAGTGTTGAAAGCTATTGATATGGCTATTGAGTCGGGTGAATTTGTTTCTATAGTAGGAAAATCGGGTTGTGGGAAATCGACGCTTTTGTATTTGCTATCTACTATGGATACCGATTATGAAGGGCAATTGTTTATGAACAACGAACTTATCACTGGGAAAACCGACAAGGAATTGGCTCAAATCCGAAATGAAAAGATAGGCTTCGTTTTTCAGTTCCACTATTTGCTTTCGGAATACAATGTGCTACGGAATGTGATGTTACCCGGATTAAAACTCAATAAGCTATCGGAAGAAGAAGTCGAGCATCATGCGATGCAGCATTTGAAAACGTTGGATATGCAAGAGCAAGCCCTTAAGATGCCCAATCAATTGAGTGGGGGACAAAAGCAACGTGTAGCCATAGCCAGAGCTTTGATTAATAATCCGTTGATTATTATGGGTGATGAGCCTACAGGTAACTTAGACAAGAAAAATAGCGACTTGGTATTTGATATCTTTAACGAACTGACACAGGAGCAAAAGCAAACCCTACTTATCGTTACGCATGATTCCGATTTTGCGGAACGAACCCATCGCACCATTACGATGCAAGACGGCAAAATAATTTCATAAAATAGTACAGAATTGTCAGTTTGAGACGTAAAGTGCCTGTAAATTACTAATTTAAACTCAAAAAAATAACAATTGTTTATTGTTTAGTATTTAAATATTTGTTTTTTTTGTGCAACTAACTTAAAAATTTATTTATGAAAAATTTACTTATTCGATTCTCTCTATTGTGTTTAGTACTAGCTACTGTAAGTTGTAGTAAAGATGATAGCAAATCATCATTTACGCCAAAAATGGCTTCTATTGATGTTTCTAAAATCGCTCCAGCTGCAATGGAAACTTCAAATCCTGAAGCGTACAGTTTGTTAACGCAAATGAGCGGTTTTATGGCTATGCCATCGGCTTATATGCATAATCCAAATAGTAAAACGGGTACAACATCGGGTACTTGGACTAGTGGTGATTATACTATCACTTACACCTATGGTGATGATGGAACACAATATACGTTTAGTTATATTGGAACTAATCCTCAAGGGCAAGAATGTTTCAATATTTCAGGATGGGAAAACATGGATGGTTCTGCGGGTTCTTGGGATTATTCAATCAATACAAGTGTATTAGGAAATCCAGATGGAGGAAATTACAATGTAAGTTTTGACTGGAACACTAATGATCAAGGAGGCTACCATTTCGATATGTCTTTTGATATGGGTGATTTTGGATACCACTATGTTATGAATACTTTTGAAAACTATGCAGGTAATATATCTATATCGTATGGTAATCCATTAGTTCCAACAGATTATATTGAGTGGACGGCTACAGGTGGTACATGGACTGATTTCACTACAGATCCAGACACTGTAACAGAATGGGTAAACAACTAGTTGTTTATTGTATATAGAAAAAAGGATGTTGGTTTTCAACATCCTTTTTTTTTGTGGGTATAGTTAGCGTATCACCAAATCGTATTTGGTTAACAATCCTTTTAATCCTTCTGTTGAAAAGATAGCTCTTTTAAGTTTGTTTTTTTCTGGGTCAATGACAAAGTCATAACTAGTTGAGAAATCGGCTTTATGCGCAATAGTATCAATAAAAACGGCATGTCTCATATTGCAATTGTCAAATAGGGCCTCACTCAAATCACTTCCCATAAAATCTACGGCGATTAAACTGCAATTGATGAATTGCATCTTGCGCAATTTCAAGGCATAAAACTTGGCATAATCCAATAAGCAATCCTTGAAGTGGAATTCATAAATTACCTGATCGGTCATGGCAAAATTGACGGCAGTGAAATCACACCCATTAAACTGAACCCCACGTAAGGATACATAATTGATGGCCGTAGCTTTAAAATTACAATTGGTAAAGATGCAATCTACAAAAGTGACTGTTTTAAAAGTACAGGTCCTAAAATCACAATCTATAAAGGTGCAGTTTTCAAACTCCTTGTAGGAAGTATTGGAATCGTCAAAAACCTGAGTACTGAATTCTTGGTCCAGTATATAATCAGAAGCCATAGCATTTTTTTTTAGAAGTCCCAAAACTACATAAATTTAGCGGACTCCCTAACGGCTTAAAAGAATATTAACACGCACTAGTACCCCAATTTTTGTTCAATCGCGCGCAATCGCGTTTCTAAGTCCTTCTGATGCGCTTTTAATTGTTGGTTTTCGATTTCTAATTTCTGTACCGCATCCTTTTGGCTGCTGATTTCCGTTTGTTGCTCTTGTATGGCCTTAATCATAGGCGCAAACAAGTCGTTATAGCGCACACTGTACATGCCGTTATCGTCTTTCGTGATCATGCCTGAATTGGGGATGCCTGTTTTCTGTAATACCTCTTCTAGGTCTTGCGCAATCAATCCCATCTCAATCTTTTTGCTGCTATCGTTATTCCGGAAATACGATACCGGTTTCAATTGCTTGATAAAGTCTACTCCTAATGATAAAGGTTGGATTTGAGATTTCCAGCGTTTGTCTGAGGTTATGGTCCAGGCTACTTGCACACCCGCATAGGTCACCAATGCATCCCCCACGCGCACTTGGTTACTACCCGTACCAATGGGCACTTGTGCATTATAACCAAGTCCGGTATTATTAGAGCCTGATGAAACCCCGGATAAGGCACCACGTCCAATTCCGGAATTCATACTTCCTGTAGAGACATTATACATTACATCTTTTCCAATTGCTGTATTATCAGATCCTGACGAATTAAATACTAGGGCTTGATGTCCTATTGCGGTATTGTAATTTCCAATGGTATTGTAAAGTAATGCACTTGAACCTGAAGCGGTATTGTAACTTCCAGTGGTATTGCTGTATAAAGCATCAACCCCCTGAGCAGAGTTGAAATTCCCAGTAGTGTTGCCTCGTAATGATTCAAACCCTGAAGCTGTGTTATAAATACCCGATGTATTCGAGAATAAACCCATATTTCCTGAAGCACTGTTACCAACCCCTGTTGTATTATTATATAATGAATAATTCCCGTTTGAAAGATTATTACCCCCCGTGGTATTATAATACAAGGCATAGGTTCCAATTGCCGTATTAGCACTACCGCTGGTATTGGATAGCAGACTGCCATATCCAACAGCATTATTGAAATTTCCACTACTGTTGGTAGACATAGCATTTTGTCCAAGAGCTACGTTATAAGCACCAACCGTATTTGAATAAAGAGAATTGGATCCTAGAGAAGAATTATTTGATCCTGATGTATTATTTCGTTGAGCATTAAAACCTATAGCTGTATTGTTTATTCCAATAGTATTTTGTAATAAACTATTCGTTCCTAATGCCGCATTATAATAACCGGTTGTATTTGATGATAGGGTATAATTTCCTACGGCTGTATTGTAATATCCTGTAGTGTTATTATACAAACTGTCATATCCAATTGCTGTATTTTCAAATCCGGAAGTATTCGAAAATAAAGCGAGACTTCCAATAGCATTGTTATTGCTTCCAGAGGAGTTACTATACATAGTTCTATATCCTAAAGCCAAATTATTATTACCAATATTATTTGATGGTATAGTTGAACCATATAAGGATTGAAAGCCTACGGCTACGTTTGTATTAGTAAATGGAGTAGCACTTGAGTTGGCGTAATACATAGATTGAGAACCTATAGCTGTAGCAAAAGATCCACTTACATTAGAATATAATGCATTTTCTCCAATTGCGGTATTGTATTCACCAACCGTATTTTGAATAGCAGCATAATGACCCATTATTGTATTAAATCGACCTGTTGTATTAAAGTATAATGCACTTCGGCCTACTGCTGTATTTTGTACCCCACTAGTGTTGGCATACAAAGCGCTTTCCCCAATACCCACATTATTATTACCAATAGTATTGTTATACATAGCATTATTCCCAATAGATACATTATAAAATCCTAAAGAATTATTAAGCATACTGCTATTACCGATAGAAGTATTATTATTACCACTAGTATTTGAATATAAAGAATATCCTCCTAGAGCAATATTGGCATATCCACTAGTGTTGGAATACAAAGCACTTAAACCATTTGCGATATTATTAAATCCTGTAGTATTATTAAGTAAGGAATATGTGCCTAAGGCAACATTGTTAGTTCCAGTAGAAGTAGCATTAAAAGCATAATTTCCAAAAGCAGTATTAGTAGCACCCAACATTCCCGAAAAGATTGAGTTGCGTTTAAAAATTAAATCGGTATTGTCTGTTGTTCCAATAAAATCGGAATTCGAATTGGTTCCAGAATTACCAGATAAATTCCAACTATTATTTAGAGTAGGGGCTTGCCAAGTGCCTACACCATTGGTATCACTTGTTAATACATAGCCTAATGCTTGATTACCATCTGTTATTTTAATGCGACCATTAACTTCCAATCGTTCGGTTGGGGTAGTGGTTCCTATTCCTAGAGTTCCACCGAAAAAGGAATTAATATCAGAGCCAAAGATGAAGGAGCCTATAGCCAATTGGTTGTCGGTATTGCCATCAGCTACTTCGCTGTTGGCTCCAATTCCGATATTATTGGAACCCGAAGTGACACCGCTCAATGCATTATGCCCCAATGCTAAATTCGATGAGCCCGATATGGAGTTGATTAAGGACGAATTTCCTATAGCTGTATTGTAATTTCCGGTATCATTGTTTTTTAAAGTTTCAAATCCAAACCCATCATTGCCATAACCACTGGAATTCAGGTATAAGGAATTTACTCCAAAAGCCGAATTGGAATAGCCTGCTATATTGTAGTGTAGGGCATTACTACCCATGGCTGAATTGTTATTGGAATTGTTTTGAGTTAGCGCTAAATACCCTATAGCACTGTTGTTGGAACCATTACCACTATACAAGGTTTTATATCCAAAACCGGAATTGGCCATTCCTGTTGTTTGGAAGTTCAAACTTTGATATCCTGCAGCGGTATTGTAATTCCCTGTATCGTTGTTGCGCATGGATTCTGTACCCAATGCTGTATTTCCATCACTAGCATTGTTGTAATATAAGGCATTGGCCCCTAAGGCAGTAACTCCAGTTAAATAACTACCAAAGTTCAACGCTTGAAATCCAATAGCTGTATTTAGATACCCCGTGTAAGTAGAAAACAAGGAATGTTGACCTACAGCGGTATTTCCATATCCACTTCCCGTATTGTACATTGAATTGTATCCAATAGCGGTATTACTATCACCATTTATAAAATACAAGGCTCCTGTACCGATAGCCGTATTGTAATTACTAATAGAAGAGGCTCCAAGAGCTGCACTACCAAAAGCAGCATTGCCTTCCCCATTACTGTGATTGTACATAGATTGATATCCTAAAGCCGTATTATGATTTCCTATCTGATGGTTTTTCATGCTTTCATGTCCTATAGCAGTAATACCTTCACCACCATCAAATTGGTATAAGGAACGGGTGCCTATAGCGATTAAATTACTACCCGATTGGTTGGTAAACATCGAGTCACTTCCTATGGAAATATTATTAAAACCCTGAAGACAATAAAACTGAGAATTGTTACCTATAGCTGTATTGAAGCCACCTAGCATGCTCCGATTTAACGCATTAGATCCTACCGCCGTATTTCCATCGGTTTGACTTAATTTTAGAGCTTGATATCCCATGGCTGTGTTGTTGCTGTTATGAGAACCGGCTTCTAAGGCGCTAGTACCAAAAGCGGAATTGTTATCCCCTGTATTCAAATTCCATAGGGCTTGATATCCCATACCTGTATTGGAGTCTCCAGCACTATTTTTTAAAACTTGATATCCTACAGCAGTATTCCCAACTCCAGTGGTATTGCTGTTAAGGGCAGAATACCCCACGGCAGTACTTCCTGTAGCATCATTATTAAATAAGGCTCCTTGGCCAACTGCCGTACAATAATCAGCCGTTTGACTAAAATAGGAGGCGTAATTTCCAATAGCTGTATTATATGTTCCACTAGTATTGGTATTTAATGCATAGTTTCCAAAAGCCGAATTATAGCTGCCTGTGGTATTTTCCATGGCATGGGAACCAAAAGCACTGTTGTAATTTCCCAAAGCTCCTGCTGAAAGTGCATGATTTCCGAATGCGGAATTGGAATCACCACTTGTTAAAGCAAATAAGGTATGATATCCCATGGCAGTATTGTTAGAACCTGAAGTCAGTGTCAATAAACTTTCGTAACCAATACTGGTATTGCCATCACCTGTAGTATGATGATTTAAGGCGTAACTTCCCAAAGCCGTTTGGCCGTTAGACCCCAAATTGGATGCTAAGGCTCCATTGCCTACAGCTACATTTTCGACACCCGTATTCAGTAAACCCGCATTGAGTCCCAAAAAGGTTCGGGCTGTTCCAAATAACCCAGTTCGGGTGCTGTTGCGTTTTATAACAAGATCAATGTCATCTGTGGTTCCTAAGAAATTAGTGGAAGCCGTTGTGCCTGTATTTCCTTTTAGGGCCCAACCCGTATCTGTTCCTATGCCTTTCCATGTGGTGGCATTGGAATCCCAATAGTAAAATCCTGGCGTGTAACTTCCTGAAGTTGTCGTCAGAAACAACATCATTCCGTGTTGGGCTGCCGTGGGATTAGTGCTCGGCAAAGCATCCACTTTGGGAATTAAAATTCCTTCGGTGTTCGAGGGTGAAGTAGGATTTGATGCTTGTATGTCTAATGAGGCTTTTGGGGTAGTGGTGTTTATTCCTACTTGTGCAGTTCCGGGCAAAAAAACAAGGAATAAACAAATTGTAATGTAAAATTTGTTCATAACAAAAGGCTATCAAATAAGGCATAAATTTACTTAAAAATAAGGCTTATTAAACAGTTGTTAAGAAATTTGTATTTACTCTAAATAAGAAGCTAAATGAACTGAAGGTAAGGCGAGTAGAAGGGAGAAGATATGATGTGAAAATTCCAAATAACAAATTCCAAAAATCGTATTTCGTATATAGTAACTCGTTAATTCTTATAATGAATACTTGTAGATAATGATACGAATCGTTTGTCTTTTGACCACACCAAAGAAGCAAACACGGTACAATGTTGGTTTTCCCATTTATAGTATTTTTCATAACAGCCTCTAAAAGGATCTTTCTTCATTTTAGAGAATAGAGAAGGGTCTGTTTGTGGGGAGCCCAATTCTTTAGATACTTCTGCTACAATAGCATCCATTTGGGGCTTATAAGTAGTAAAAAACACTTCTTTGGATTCTAGTTGTATCGTTGGCCAACTAAAACTTACCATTTGAACTTTAGAGTCTTCTTTGGTATAAAAATAGTGAATTGATGCGGGTTCAATGTTGCCTATTTTAGGGCGGTTGAATGGTATGGGTTGTTCACTTTTTAAATTGGTTTGAATCACCGGCGCTGGATTCAGATTCTCAACGCCACCCATGGCTTTTTCAATAGTCCATGCTTCTTCAATCGAAAAAGAATGGTATTTGAAATAGTTTTGTGCCTGCAAAGAGCCTATTTGAAATCCAAATGCAATAAGTAATAGAAAATATATTTTTTTCATTGGGAATAATTGTGAGGTGGATTGTATGTGTTTCTGGAGTTATATTTTGAATAGTTTACTACTGAAAATCGAACTATAACAGCTGTTAGTTCTCATCCTTTATATTTTTAAAATCTTGGTTGCTATTTTGCCTGAGTTTTGAGTGGTAATAGTAACAAAATATGCGCCAGCTGGTAATTCATTCAAATCGATACTATCGAGTCCAATTAAAGATTTTTTTACCAATTTTCCTTCCAAGGTATACACTTCAAAATTATCGGTACTATTTTTCCCTTTATAGTCTATGGTTATGTTTTCTTTACATGGATTTGGGGTAATAGCTACGTTAGTGTTGTAAAATGTGTTAGTACTAAGTGGCGTAGTGGTTACTTCCACCATGTCTATGTAATAATAGGACATATCAGAAATAAATGCGCTAGAATTAATGGTGAGTGGTGTCGCAGCGTCTGTAGAAAAATTACCTATTGTGATGAATCGTTCCCCACCATTGGCGATAAAACTTCCTGTAATCTGAACCCAGTTGGTTGTGTTAGAAATTATTGAGCTACTACTTATTTGGGGTACGACTGAAATAGGAGCCGTTGTTCCAACACCTGTAATGGGATTATTCGAAAAATAGGCGCCAAGAGAACCTATGGCAATTCCATAATCATCTGCAAGCGAAACTCGGAAGGAAACATAATAGGTTTGTCCAGCAACTAAGGTTTCGCTTAATTGGGATTGAACGTATTCTCTTTGCGGTAAAAAGGTATAATAGCAATAAATACCCACATAGGCATTCCCATCAAAGGCATTTTGGTTTCCTACGACATTATAGGGCACTCCTTGTGTATCTGAAGCACATGAGTTATAGTAATCGGGACTCGATGCACCACAATTGGCTGTAACCTGCCAATCGAAGGCGTTTAATTGACTACTTGTGGTTGGACAATCAGAGTAGTTTTCAAAACTCGGATTCGTGATTAGATTTTGGCCTACCAAATGGGATGTTAGTAAAATAAAATAAAGAGAGAAAAATGTATTGAGATGCTTCATGAAAATGGGTTGTTATGGTGCTCTTTAAAATCTGCAAAATCATAGTTATAGGCACTAATGAGTAGCACATTTCTTTCAAAGATACTTATTTTATAAAGATAATGAAACAGACGTTTTGCTATACAAGTGTGTTTTTCACCAAAGAAAAGGCATGAATAGCTATGCCAGTTCGTTTTGTATGTAGACTCCTTAGTTGGAATCACAGCGAACTAGTACCATTTACTAACCAATACCTAAATTTATCTTGAATAATTCGGCGCCTCTTTTGTAATGGTTACATTATGCGGGTGACTTTCGCCAATACCACTAGCTGTAATGCGCACAAAGCGTCCGTTATCTTGTAGTGTAGGGATGTCTTTGGCCCCACAATACCCCATACCAGCACGTAATCCACCAACAAACTGTTGCATGCTTTCGTTTAGCTCTCCTTTATAGGGTACGCGACCAACGATACCTTCGGGAACCAATTTCTTGATGTCGTCTTCCACATCTTGGAAATATCGGTCTTTGGATCCTTCTTGCATGGCTTCTACCGAACCCATACCGCGATAGGATTTAAACTTACGACCTTCAAAGATGATGGTTTCTCCGGGTGATTCTTTGGTACCGGCTAAAAGGGAACCTAGCATAACACAATCGGCTCCTGCCGCAATGGCTTTAGGAATGTCGCCAGTATATCGGATTCCGCCATCGGCAATTACGGGAACACCTGTACCTCGTAGCGCAGCGGCTACTTCCAATACAGCAGAGAACTGAGGAAAACCTACTCCTGCAACAACACGAGTTGTGCAAATAGACCCCGGTCCGATACCTACTTTAACCGCATCGGCTCCGTGAGATACCAAGTATAAGGCTGCCTCAGGCGTTGCGATATTACCTACAACCACATCCAAATGAGGGAACTTTTCTTTGACTTGTTTCAATACGGTAACCACACCTTGGGTATGACCGTGAGCGGTATCTATAATAACCGCATCAACACCAGCATGTACCAAAGCCGTAGCCCGTTCTAGTACATCGGCAGTTACTCCTAAAGCTGCTGCCACACGCAAACGGCCATATTGGTCTTTGTTGGCAATCGGTTTTTGAGTTAATTTGGTGATATCTCTAAACGTGATTAATCCCACTAACTTATAATCGGCATCAACTACCGGTAATTTCTCAATTTTGTTTTGTTGCAATATTCCTTCAGCTTCTTGCAAAGTGGTGCCTACAGCTGCAGTAACCAAACGCTCGGAAGTCATTACTTCTACGATGGAACGGGAATTGATTTTCTCAAAGCGCAAATCACGGTTGGTGGCAATTCCTTTTAAAATTCCATTTTCGTCCACCACAGGTATTCCACCTATGCCAAATTCTTTCATGGCTTGTTTGGCATCGCCCACAGTAGCCGTTAGGGGTAAGGTAACGGGATCCAAGATCATACCCGCTTCTGCTCGTTTAACCTTGCGAACTTTTGCCGCTTGTTGTTCAATACTCATGTTTTTGTGTAAAACACCTATGCCACCTTCTTGTGCCATGGCAATTGCCATAGAACTTTCGGTAACAGTGTCCATAGCCGCAGATACGATAGGAACATTTAAGCTGATGTTCTTAGAGAACTTCGACTGTATGCTGACTTCACGCGGTAAAACTTCAGAATAATTAGGGATGAGCAGTACATCGTCATAGGTTAAACCCTCACCAACGATTTTAGTAGTGTGTGCTTTCATGGTGCAATTTGTTGTTTCGGCCAATTGGCTTGGCATTGTAGTTAAATTGCAGGCAAATATAACTAATTATTTGGAAATACCACACTGTGAATACTAAGGGAATAGAACTTTAATGAAAGGCCTTGAAAATTTTGGATGCCTCGTTGTAGGCACTCTCAAAACTCATCGGGCGGGTATGGGTTTCAGCTTGTTGTACGGTAAAGTACGACAACAGTTTCTCAGTAGGCATGTTGCCTGTAAGGGTGTCTGTCGCCATCGGACAACCACCAAAGCCTTGTATGGCACCATCAAAACGTCTACAGCCTGCTTTGTAGGCCGCATCTACTTTTTCGTGCCACTTATCTGGAGTGGTGTGCAAATGGGCGCCAAACTCTACGTTTGGATACTTAGGTATTAAGTGGGAAAACAAATAATCAATTACTTCGGGTGTTGAACTTCCAATAGTATCGGATAAGGATAATATAGTAACTCCCATTCCAGCTAAGCGTTCCGTCCATGTACCAACTATATCGACATTCCATGGATCACCATAAGGGTTTCCAAATCCCATTGACAAATAGGCAACTACTTCTTTTCCGCTGCCATCGGCTATGGTTAAAATCTCTTCTAAAGTAACCAAACTTTCTGCTATGGTTTTATGGGTATTTCGCATTTGGAAATTTTCCGAGATCGAAAAAGGGAATCCCAAATAGCGAATAGCTTCGTGTTGGGCTGCCATTTGGGCACCTTGTGTATTGGCAATGATAGCCAACAATTTGCTTCGGGTTTCGCTTAAATCCAATTGGGCCAATACTTCGGCAGTATCCTGCATCTGAGGAATGGCCTTGGGAGAAACAAAACTTCCAAAGTCCAAGGTGTCAAAGCCTACCCGCAATAGTGCTTGGATATAATCTACTTTTTGGGCAGTAGGAATGAAGGTTTTGATGCCTTGCATGGCATCTCGTGGACATTCAATAATTTTAACGGTTGGATTCAATAGGTTAGTTTCAACGGGTCTAATTTAGGAACTTTTTTTGAGAATGGCCGTATTGATGTCTTTTATCAATTGGGGCCCCTCATAAATGAATCCAGTGTATAATTGCACCAAACTCGCACCAGCCTCTAATTTGGCCAACGCATCTTCCGCACTGTGAATGCCTCCCACACCAATAATAGGGAAGGAGTGGCCACTGTTTTCTGCTAAGAACCGAATCACTTCTGTGGCGCGATCGGTTAGCGGTTTGCCCGATAATCCTCCTGTTTCTATTCGTGCCTCCGATTGTAATCCTTCTCGGGATAAAGTCGTATTGGTAGCAATAACCCCTGCGATTTGGGTTTCGGTTACGATTTCAATAATATCCAGTAATTGCTCATTGGTCAAATCGGGTGCTATCTTCAGGAGTATAGGTTTTGGTGCAGTTTTTTTTACATTCAAATCTTGTAGGGTTTGCAAGAGTTGTTTCAACGGTTCTTTTTCCTGCAAGGCTCTCAATCCTGGAGTGTTGGGTGAGCTTACATTAACTACAAAATAGGAAACATGATTAAACAATGCCTCAAAACAATACACATAATCGTCGGTGGCTTTTTCGTTTTCGGTTACTTTGTTCTTGCCAATGTTACCCCCAATAAGTACCCCTTTATTGCGCATCAATCGGAGTACGGCTTCATCGACACCGCCATTGTTGAAGCCCATACGGTTGATGATCCCTTGGTCGGCTTTCAAGCGAAACAAGCGCTTTTTTGGATTGCCATCTTGTGCTTTAGGTGTCAGCGTGCCAATTTCTATAAAGCCAAATCCAAAATAAGAAAGTTCTTGATAGAGTTTAGCATCCTTGTCAAACCCTGCAGCTAAACCAACCGGGTTTTTAAAAGTGAGCCCAAAGACTTGACGTTCCAATCGAGGATCGTGTACCTCATAAAAGGACTGGATAAGCTTGCCCATAAAGGGAATACGACATAGGGTCTTGATGCAACGAAAGGTGAAATAATGTATAGCTTCAGGATCAAACCAGAAGAATATCGGACGAATAAGGAGTTTGTACATGTGAGTAGTGTTGTGCCACAAAGGTAAGGATTCGGGCTAATTATCAAAAGCACACGGACTTTAATTTTGGTGCCCAAATAAAATTCGTATTTTCACTTTGCCCTCCTTTCAAATTGATAAATTAAATAGTATTTTAGCCAAACCTTTACGCAGTATTATGATTACAGAAGCACAGTTCCAACACGAATTGGAACTAATTATACAAAACGGAATTCGAGAAGATATTGGGCCTGGAGATTACAGTTCTTTGGCTTGCATACCGGCTACGGCTATGGGGCGTGCCCAACTCTTAGTAAAAGATACAGGAATTATTGCGGGTGTGGCTTTTGCCCAACAAGTGATACAGCAAGTGGATTCGAGTCTAACTACAGAAGTATTTATTCCAGACGGAACTCCTGTAAAGCCTGGAGATGTAGTGTTTCATGTTTCGGGTCCTTCTCAGTCTATTCTAAAAGCCGAACGTTTGTTGTTGAATTCAATGCAACGCATGTCGGCTGTAGCGACCAAAACCAATCAATATGTACAATTGCTAGAAGGCACCAAAACAAAAATTCTAGATACCCGCAAAACAACTCCTGGTTTCCGAGCTTGTGAGAAGTGGGCCGTAAAAATAGGAGGTGGTGAGAACCATCGTTTTGCACTCTATGATATGATTATGTTAAAAGATAATCACAATGATTTCGCAGGTGGAATTACGGCGGCTATAACCAAAACTAAGGACTATTTGCGCCAAAACCAATTGGATCTCAAAATCATAGTGGAAGCCCGTAATCTCGCAGAAATAGAAGAAATTCTTCAAAACGAGGGCGTATACCGCATTTTAATTGATAATTTTAATTTTGATGATACCCGCAAAGCAGTAGCCATGATAGGAAATACGTGCCTCACAGAATCATCGGGCAATATCAATGAGAATACCATACGCGAGTATGCGGCTTGTGGGGTAGATTATATCTCCTCGGGAGCCTTAACGCACTCGGTTTACAATATGGACCTAAGTTTAAAAGCATTCTAAATCCAACCACAAATGGCCACCGATAAGAAAAACAGATTGATATATAAGATACCGGTAGTAAAGCAGTTAGTGTACTTACTTGAAAGTATTAAATTACCTTGGCTACATGGCTTTTCATTATTTGAATTGCTCGATATGTATTTCATTGGGATCATTGAAGGAGCTATTTCGTATAGGGCTGCAGCCATTGCCTTTAGTTTCTTTATGGCCTTATTTCCCTTTGCACTGTTTATCCTGAATTTGATTCCCTACATACCCATCAAGGGTTTTCAAGAGGACTTCATGGGATTTGTGCAGCAAAGTGTACCGCCAACCACCTATGATGCGATATATAAAATCATCAACGATATCTTGCACAATAGTCACAGTGGCTTATTGTCAACTGGATTCTTTATGGCTATTCTCTTGATGACCAATGGAGTAAACGCTATTCTAGGCGGTTTTGAGAACTCCCACCACATGAACGAATCGTTCAAACGGAAGTTCTTTCGGCAGTATTTTGTGGCCTTGGCCTTGTCTATTATATTATCGTTGATACTACTCGTTACAGTCGCAGCCATCGTTATCTTTGAGGTTATTATTCAAAAAACCAAGATTCAAGACGTGGTATCATCGAATATCCCACTTATTGAGATGGGTCGATATGCCTTCGTGATTTTAATGATATTAGTATCGACTTCTGTATTATTCAAATACGGCATCAAGCGAGAAAAGCAACGGCCCTTTATTTCGATTGGCTCTGTATTTACTACTATTCTCATTATAATTTCGTCCTATTTCTTTGGGATATGGGTCTTGAAGTTTTCTAAGTACAATGAATTATATGGTTCTATTGGGACCTTATTGGTGGTGATGTTTTATATCTGGATTAACTGTATGGTTTTACTCTTGGGCTTTGATTTAAATACATCCATTCAGCATATCAAACGAATGAAACAAAAAGAATTAGAAACCCAACTTTAGGCGTCTTTTAAAGGCTATTCCTGCTTTCCGCTATTGTCCCCAAGTCAGGCTTGGCGCGCAACCGCTGCAATCAGGGTTAGAATTCCATCGTCCTCGCTTGTTTTAAACCATTTTCTATGTCTTTCTTTATTGAAGTACTATTACCGCTTTCTCTTCCTAAAACCTTTACGTACAGGGTTTCAGAAAGCGAGTATGCCTATATTCAAAAAGGAATGCGTATTGCAGTACCCTTCGGTAAAAACAAGGTGTATACAGCCCTTGCAGTTGATAAGCATCAAGTGCCACCAACACTCTACGAAGCCAAAGAAATCAGTCAAATCTTAGATGAAATCCCTATAGTCAATGAGTTCCAAATCAATCATTGGTTTTGGATGGCTTCCTATTATATGTGTGCAATTGGGGATGTTTATCGTGGTGCATTGCCCTCAGCCTTGCTTTTAGAAAGTGAAATTATCGTTGCTCCCAATGCACAAACTGGGGTAATGGAATCTGAACTAACCGATGAAGAGTTTTTGATTTATGAGGCACTCCAACACCAAAGTGCTCTCAAACTGCAAACGATTATTGATATTCTCAATAAGAAGAATGTATTTCCTATTATTCAAAAACTATTGGATAAGAAAGTCATTACACTACAAGAGGAGATGCATGAAGAATACAAACCTAAGTTGGTTCGTTATATTCGATTGAGTAAGGAATACCAAGAAGAGAGTCAGTTAATTGCTCTTTTGGAAGGTTTTGCTAAGAACGCCAACAAACAAAAGGAAGTTATTTTACAATTGTTCCAACTGCAAGCACAATTCCGTCAGCCTATATCAGTCAAGCAACTTACAGAGGCTGCTCAGGCAAGTGGCACGGCTGTTAAGGCTTTGATAGAGAAACAAATACTAGAGGAATACTACATCCAAGAAGACCGCGTCTCTTTTGAATCGAATAAAGAAGACAACGAACTTCACTTGAGTGATGCCCAGCAACAAGCGCTTTCAAGTATAGAAGCAGTCTTTCAAAAAAAGAACATTACTTTGCTACAAGGAGTTACTTCTAGCGGTAAAACCGAAATATACACGCGTCTCATAGAGGGTTACTTGGAGAAAGGCAAGCAAGTGTTGTATTTGCTTCCAGAAATAGCGCTTACGACCCAATTGGTTTCCCGATTGACAAAACATTTTGGCAATAAGGTGGCAGTATTTCATTCCAAGTACAGCAACAATGAACGCGTGGAAGTGTGGTATCAAGTAGCGCAACAATCCGAAAAAGCGCAAGTAGTTATAGGAGCACGCTCCGCCTTGTTTTTGCCTTTTTCTAACTTGGGATTAATCATAGTGGATGAAGAACACGAACAAACCTTCAAACAACAAGACCCTGCGCCGCGCTATCATGCACGAGATGCCGCCATTGTATTAGCGCAAGCTCATCAATCCAAAGTATTGTTGGGTTCAGCCACGCCAAGTATTGAGACCTATTATAATGCGACTTCAGGAAAGTATGGATTGGTAGTGTTAAAAGAACGTTTTGGAAAAGTGCAATTGCCAACTGTAGAATTGGTAGATCTTAAAGATGCTTATTTCCGCAAGAAAATGAAAGGGCACTTTAGTCTTACTTTGATAGAAGCCATTACGGAAGCTTTAGCACAAGGAGAACAAGTTATTTTGTTTCAAAACCGAAGAGGATTCTCTCCGGTCTTGGAATGTTTGACTTGTGGGCACGTGCCTCAATGTCCACAATGTGATGTGAGTTTGACCTATCACAAGTATAAGAATCAATTGCGCTGTCACTACTGTGGCTATAACCGTCCTAAACCTACAAACTGTAATAGTTGTTCTAGTATTGATTTGGAAACCAAAGGATTTGGTACGGAACAAATCGAATTGGAGTTGGAGTCGTTGTTTCCGAATCGCAACATCAAGCGAATGGACCAGGACACCACACGAGGAAAATACAGCTTTGAGAAAATCATCGATGGCTTTAAGAACCGAGAGATTGATATAATGGTGGGTACCCAAATGCTAGCTAAGGGACTCGACTTTGACAATGTATCACTGGTAGGTATCTTGAATGCGGATACGATGTTGTACCATCCCGATTTTAGAGCTTTTGAGCGGAGTTACCAAATGATGACCCAGGTTGCGGGTAGGGCTGGCCGTTCCGAAAAACAAGGGAAGGTGATTATCCAAACCTACAATCCACTCCATGCTATAATACAGCAAGTAACTCATAACGATTATGAGGGTATGTATGCCGAACAACTATACGAGCGAAAGATTTATCATTATCCCCCGTTCTTTCGTTTGATAAAGCTCACCCTGAAACACCGCGACTTTGAGAAGCTCAAGGAGGGTTCGATGTGGTTATACCAGGTCCTGCAACAAAACCTGAATATGCCAGTGTTGGGTCCTGAGGAACCTGCTATTAGTCGTATTCGCAATGAGTACATCCGCACCATCATGATTAAAATCCCTAGTGAGACGGGACTATTGAGCACAAAAAAAACTATCCAAAAGATATTGAATAGTTTTGATTTAGTTTCGCAATACAGAACGATTAAAGTTACTGTAAATGTTGATTTTTATTAAGCGATAGCCAGTGCTCTGATTAAGTCTTCTTTTTTATTTCGACTCAATGGGATCTTAGTGATTCCAATTTCGGCAAACTTGCTATTAAAACGTTCTACTTTGTCTATATTAATAATATAGGACTTGTGTACTCTAATGAATTTATCTGTAGGAAGGTCTTTCTCAAAAGATTTCATAGTAGATAATACTAGATTGCTATCTTCTTCAGTAACTACTTTTACATAATCACCATAGGCTTCAATCCATTTAATCTTATTGGTATATACTTTTAACTTTTTAAGATTACTTTTAATGAAGATGTGATCGCCTTCTTCTTCTTGATTTTCTTTTTTCAACAAATGGAAATCCATAGCTCTGCGAACTGAAGCATTAAATCGATCTAGTGCAATTGGTTTCTGTAGGTAGTCCGTTGCATCATAATCAAATGCCTTCATGGCATATTCCGCTTTAGACGTGATAAAAATAATTTGGGGTTTTACTTTTAATCCGTCTAGAAAATCAAATCCACTGATGACTGGCATCTCGATATCGAGAAAGATTAGGTCAACAGTATGTACCGACATGCAATTTTTAGCTTCAATTGCATTAGAAAAATCACCTACTAAATGTAGATTAGGGTGATTGTTTACTAGCTTTGCAATGATCATTCGTTGTATCGAACTGTCATCAACGACTACACAATTTAGTTTCATAATTTTTATTTATTATAGATTTGGTGATGTAAAAGTATATAGTTTTTTTTAATCCACCTAACGTTTCGTCGTTTTTTTTTGCTTTTAAACGGTATTTTTTACTTTTTGACGATTTGGCCCCATTTAGTAGGGAATATCGAAAAAGATTTTATATCTTCGCGCCCAATTAAAAATTTATAAATAATTTATTATGAATCATTACGAAACTGTTTTCATCTTAAATCCCGTTTTATCTGAAGTTCAGGTAAAGGAAACAGTAAGCAAATTTGAAGATTTTCTTACGGCAAAAGGGGCAGAGATGGTATCTAAAGAGGATTGGGGCTTGAAAAAACTAGCTTACGAAATCCAAAACAAGAAAAGTGGTTTTTACCATTTATTCGAATTTAAAGTATCAGGAGATGCTCTAATTGCATTTGAAACTGAATTTAGACGTGACGAAAGAGTTATGCGTTTCTTAACTGTAAGTTTAGACAAACATGCTATTTCTTGGGCAGAAAGAAGAAGAACTAAATTAAAAGAATCATCTAAAGCTTAATCATTATGGCAAATTTGCAACAATCAGCTTCAGGAAAAAAAGACGGAGATATCAGATATCTTACTCCTTTAAACATTGAAACCAACAAAACTAAAAAGTATTGTCGTTTCAAAAAATCAGGTATCAAATATGTAGATTATAAAGATCCTGACTTTTTATTGAAATTCGTTAACGAGCAAGGTAAAATTTTACCACGTCGTTTAACTGGAACTTCATTGAAATACCAAAGAAAAGTATCAGTAGCTGTGAAAAGAGCTCGTCACTTAGCTTTAATGCCATACGTGGCCGATTTATTAAAATAATATAAACTAACAGTTGTTGGTTTCTCGTTCAACGGAACCTAACTTCTATATTAAAGGACAACAACATGGAATTGATCTTAAAACAAGACGTTCAGAATTTGGGTTTTAAAGATGATGTAGTAACAGTTAAAAACGGTTACGGTCGTAATTTTTTAATCCCACAAGGATTTGCTCAATTAGCAACTCCATCTGCTAAAAAAGTATTAGCTGAAAATTTGAAACAAAGAGCTTATAAAGAAGCTAAAATTGTGGATGATGCTAAGAAAATTGCAGAAGCTTTAAAAGCATTAGAAATTAAAATTACTGCAAAAGCAGGTGGTGAAAAATTGTTTGGTTCTATCACAAATATTGATATCGCAGCAGCATTAGAAACTGCAGGTCAACCAATCGAAAGAAAATTCATTACTAGTGGTGTAGTAAAACGTACAGGTAAATATACTGCTTCTGTGAGATTACACAGAGAGGTAGTAGTTGAATTACCATACGAAATTGTAGCTGAGAAATAATATTTCGACATACTCAATCTAAAGTCCCGATGCAAATCGGGACTTTTTTTTAATCGTATCTTTTCAGTTACCCCAAATCAATTTTAACTTCTGCTACTTATATATATAGGAGTAGCCGAATCAATTGCAGCATTCAATGAAATACAAAAGATTAACCAAAGAACAATTTGAGGCCTTGCACCAGGAGTTTAGTACTTTCCTTGCAACGCAATCTATTGACAAAAAAGAATGGGATACCCTTAAAGCTGAAAAGCCAGAAGTGGCCGAACAAGAATTAGACGTCTTCTCTGATTTAATATGGGAAGGGGTTTTGACTAAAGCCAACTATTTAGAGCACTTTTCGAAAAGTCATATTTTCTTATTCCATTGCCAAGAAACGCATATTCAATCGATTGTCTTAAAAGCGCTAGAACCTCAAGTGGATCTTATGCAAAAAGAAGGTCTACAATGGTTGAGCGAAAATATGTTTACCGATACCGTTGAGATTCACCTTGGAAAGAAAGAATACCAAGGCGAACGCAATACAGCTATTTTTGATTTAATCAAAGAAGGAGCCATATTGAGTGACGGACAATTATACTTGCAAATCAACGGAATTATTCAGTCGTAAAGAATTCCTTTTTTTCAAAAATATTGGCTATTTTAGTGCACACATTTTGCAACTAGACTAGCCAATTTCTTTTATGGATATCCCAAAATATATTCTGGATTTACGAGAGGAACTCAACCAACACAATCACAACTATTATGTGTTGGATACACCAACCATCTCGGATTATGAATTTGACCAAAAGCTAAAACAATTACAGGATTTAGAGCAACAACACCCGGAATGGTTTGATGCCAATTCGCCTACCCAACGGGTTGGGGGTACGATTACCAAGAATTTTAACACGGTGGTTCATGACTACCGTATGTATTCGTTGGACAATTCGTATTCCAAAGAGGATTTGTTGGATTGGGAAAACCGCATCCAAAAAGTATTGGGAAATGTACCCTTGGAATATACCTGTGAATTAAAATACGACGGAGCCTCTATAAGTATTACGTACGAAAAGGGAAAACTCTTGCGGGCAGTAACTCGTGGAGATGGTATTCAAGGGGATGATGTGACCAATAATATCAAGACGATTAAATCAATACCACTCCAATTAAAAGGAGACTATCCTGACCGCTTTGATATCCGTGGGGAAATCATTTTGCCCTATGAAGGTTTTGAACGCATGAATCAGGAATTGATTGAAATAGGGGAAACACCCTATTCCAATCCGAGAAATACAGCTTCTGGAAGTTTGAAACTCCAAGATAGCAGCGAAGTAGCCAAACGCCCCCTAGAGTGTTTGCTCTACTTTGTCGTAGGTAACAATTTGCCTATTGCGACCCAAATGGAAGGCTTAGAACGCGCTAGAGCATGGGGATTCAAAGCACCAAAGGAAACACGTTTGGCACAATCCATTGAGGAAGTGTTTGAATTTATTGCCTATTGGGATGTACACCGTCATGACTTACCCTATGAAACCGATGGGGTGGTGGTCAAAGTCAATCGCTTTCAATACCAAGACGAATTGGGCTACACAGCCAAATCCCCTCGTTGGGCCATGGCCTATAAATTCAAAGCTGAGCAGGTGTCTACCCAACTCAACTCGATTTCGTATCAAGTGGGGCGCACAGGGTCTATAACACCAGTAGCCAACTTAGAACCGGTGCAATTGGCAGGAACCATAGTGAAACGCGCTTCTTTGCACAATGCCGATCAAATCGAAAAACTAGACATTCGAATAGGAGATACCGTATTTGTTGAAAAAGGAGGAGAGATTATCCCCAAAATTATTGGAGTCGATTTAGCCAAACGTACCGAAAACAATTTGCCTACAGTCTACATATCACACTGCCCGGAATGCCATACCGAATTGGTTCGTACCGAAGGGGAAGCCAATCATTATTGCCCAAATTTTTATGGATGTCCTCCTCAGATTATTGGACGCATTCAACATTATATTTCTCGGAAAGCCATGGATATAGAAGGCTTGGGAGGTGAAACAGTTGCCTTATTGTATGCTAACGATTTGGTAAAAGACTATGCCGACTTGTATGAACTCACCGTGGACCAATTGTTGCCTTTAGAGCGAATGGCTCAGAAATCGGCAGAGAATTTGGTGAACGGGGTTCTCAAATCTAAAGAAGTTCCTTTTGAACGCGTACTCTATGCTATCGGAATCCGCTATGTAGGGGAAACGGTAGCTAAGAAACTGGCCAAACATTATAAATCAATTACGGCCCTGAGAAATGCGACTCTAATGGATTTAGTGCTTGTGGATGAAATTGGAGATAAAATTGCCCAATCTGTACTGGAGTTTTTTGAGAATCCGGAAAACGGAATTGTCATAGAGCGATTGCAACAACAAGGCGTAAAGTTGGAGTTGGTCGAAAAATTCAATCCGAATGCCACGACCAAATTAGAAGGGAAAATCTTTGTAGTGTCGGGTGTATTTGAGTTGTTCTCTCGTGATGATTTGAAAAAAGCCATTGAAGACAACGGAGGAAAGGTGGGAAGTTCTATCTCGGCCAAGACTGATTATGTCATTGCTGGGGCTAATATGGGGCCAGCCAAATTGGAAAAAGCCAACCAATTGAAGGTGCCTATCATCACGGAAACCGACTTTAAAGAGATGTTGAATTAAAAATATTGGGGCTTTCTGGATTGTGGTATCTATTTATATAGTAACTTTAGATTACTAAAATGGATAAGTATGATAGCAAAGTTTAGTTGGATGAAGGGTTTAACCCTAGTTTATGTGCTAGTCGCTTTTGTAGAAATTGTTTCCGAACACTTTGCATACAAACCCCTAATATTTGCCTTAAAGCCTTTAATTCCTTTAGTATTAGCTGTCCTGTATTATACGGTTTCCACCCAAAAGAATTGGGTTATAATAGCAGCCTTCGTGCTTTCCATGGTTACCAATCTTTTGTTTATCCCAGCGAACCCTATCTATTTGTTTTATGCCGTTATCGTATTTACCATTCATAGGATAGTGGTCTTGTATGCGATGTTTTCCCTCCAAAAAATAACCGACTATATTCCGCTTGCCTTAGCAACGGCTCCTTTCTTGTTGGTCTTTTTCTATATGTTTATGGAAACCACTGAAATCCCCGATTCAATATATGGATTGCTCATTCTTCAAAATATATTGATATCCTTATTAGCAGGTATTTCCTTGTCAAGTTATGTTATGCTCGACAACAAGCAAAATTCCATACTACTTATCAGCGCCTTGCTTTTTGTGATGCTGCAGTTTTCCATTTTTATAGAGAAATACTACCTCACCAATGAGTTTCAGGGATTGTTTAGACCATTAGCCATGACTTTAAACGCCTTGGCATTCTATTCCTTTTATAGTTATGTAGTAGTGGCTGAGAAGGCTACACCACAATTATAGATTTACCGTCTGCAATTTTGGTATTGTCGGTATCAAAATAGAAATCAACACGTCCTAAATTTACCCCATAACAACCTACTTGGTTGACCAAGACTTCCTTGTTATCACTGTTTTTTATCACAGTAGGTTTGTCCAAAAAGGTATGCGTGTGACCTCCAATGATTAAGTCAATGTCTTTTGTTAATTCGGCCAACTTCACATCACAGATTTTATTGGGTTCGTCTTTGTATTTATACCCCAAGTGGGATAAACAGATAACCAAATCACATTTTTTCTCATGCTTTAGTATACGCGCCATGTCTTGAGTAATTCCTAAAGGATCATTATAGACCGTTTCCTTACTGTTTTTTTTATCAACCAAACCTTCTAAGGCGACACCTAGTCCAAACACACCTACTTTAATTCCGTTTTTGTCGAATATCTTATAGGGTAGCACATGTCCGTCTAATACGGTGTTTTTAAAATCATAATTGGCCGACACAAAGTCAAACGTAGCATTGGGGAATTGCTTATAGAATCCTTCAATGCCATTGTCAAAATCATGGTTTCCTATGGTAGCCAAGTCATACCGCATCATGCTCATCAGTTTGAATTCCAATTCGCCCCCATAGTAATTAAAATAAGGAGTGCCTTGGAAAATATCTCCAGCATCCAACAACAATACGTTGGGACTCTCTTTACGGATTGCCTCAATGATAGCGGCTCTTCGAGCTACACCTCCCATATTAGGATTTTTGGGATGGTTAGGAGGGAAGGGGTCTATATAACTGTGTACATCATTCGTGTGCAAAATAGTCAATTGCTTGGTTGATGCCGATTTAAAACTACTCAAAGACAATCCTCCCAATCCTAGGAAAGCAGAACTAATAGCGGTTTTATGGATAAAATCTCTTCTTTTCATGGGTTTGGGTTTATTCTTTAGTAATTCTAATGTCTTTATGAGCCACTATGGTTTTGTTCTCTTTAAAATAATCAATGATTATATTACGAAGCTTATACTCTAAATCATATTTCTTAGTACTCTTTTTAAAGAAGAGCATATTGTCATTGCCATACGATAAGTAATCAGAGGTCGCTACATAATAGGTTTTAGCTGCATCCAAAGGTTCGCCTTTCACTAATATAGATTGGGGTTGGTTGTTGCTATCTATTGTAAAGGTCAAGCCCGTTAGTGGATGCGGTTTTTTATCGGTTATAATATAGTTGACAATTTCTAGGATTTGGGCACCCTTAAGCTCTAAAACGACAGCGCTGTTTTCAAAAGGCATAATTTCGTAGGCATTTCGAGCCGTTACATCTCCTTTGGGGATGATGGTTCTAATACCGCCATGATTCAATAAGCAAATATCTACCGATTTGTTTTCCTTAAGTTGGAATATAATATTGGATTTATCAAATGTAATATCGGCTAGAAAATTACCCATAGGTGTTTGCCATTCACCACTTTTATCAATGGTTTCTGGGGCATTTGCCAATACCGTACTTAAGTCAGCATCAATTTTGGCGCGATAGGGTTTGATAAAGTTTTCAATTTCAGCAACTTCACCATTCTTGTTGGTGATTCCGATTTCCTTACCTTCAATTTTATGTAAGGTATATTTCTTTTCGGCACAGGATAGAACCGCCGCAAATGTTAATAATAAAACAAAATGTTTTAATACAACGTTATAGTTTTTTAGTTTTACCATCGCATTTGGTAGTAAATTAATTAAATTTGTAAATCAAGTAAAAATAGTATGTTTTTAAATTACTTCAAGGATTTTTCAACAAAAAAAATAGTTAATAAAAGTTTATCAAATGTTAAACTTGTTGCCTCAACATCGACCATTAAAACAGTTGGAATTATTTTAGACGAAAGCTATTTTTACGAAAGAGAAGCTTTGGTAAACGAGTTAATCCAAAACGGTATCGCTGAAGCAGATATTTCAATTTTAGTATATCGCGATAAGATTAAAAAGAACGAGGTGTTTGATTATCCCGTTTTTTGTCATAATGATTTAAGTTGGAATGCCACGTTTGAGAAACATGAAGTAATTTCCTTTGTCAAGGAGCCTTTTGATTTGCTACTCAATTATTATGATGTGGAAAAAGTGTCACTCGTCTTGGTTTCACATTTGTCTAAGGCCAGTTTCAAAGTAGGCTTTTCGTCTGTTGATAAGCGATTAAATCATTTTATGATTACCACCGCTGCAGAGAATTACAAAGTCTTCATAGACGAACTATTTAAATATTTAAAAATTCTAAACAAAATATAACATGCAATCATTAATTGGAACTGGAGTTGCGCTTGTTACCCCATTTAAAAAAGATTTTTCGGTAGATATTGACGCCTTAAAAGCCATAGTAAATTTTCAAATCGATAATGGTATTGATTATTTAGTGGTACTGGGAACTACAGCAGAAACAGCCACTTTATCTAAAGAAGAAAAAGAGCTTGTCATCAAAACGGTAGTGGAAACTAACAATTCAAGGTTACCTTTAGTATTGGGTGTGGGAAGTAATAATACTCAGGAAGTTGTGGCCGAATTAAAATCTAGAAACTTCTCTGATTTTGTAGCCGTATTATCGGTTTCGCCTTATTATAATAAGCCAACTCAAGAGGGGATCTACCAACATTTCAAAGCCATTGCTGAAGCCTCTCCTGTGCCTGTTATTTTATACAACGTACCGGGAAGAACGTCAAGCAATATGCTACCAGCAACTGTAATCCGATTGGCCAACGATTTTAAAAATATTGTGGCGGTAAAAGAAGCTGCTGGGGATATTGTACAAGCCATGCGTTTAATCCAAAACAAACCTGCTGATTTCTTAGTGATTTCGGGAGACGATATGATTACACTACCTATGATATTGGCTGGTGGTGCCGGTGTGATTTCGGTGATTGGAGAAGGTTTTCCAAAACAATTCTCTGAAATGGTGCACCTAGGGTTGAATCGCAAAGTGACCGAAGCGTACCAATTGCATTATGTGTTAGCCGATTCTATTGATATGATTTTTGAGCAAGGAAATCCGGCGGGAATTAAAGAAGTCTTTAAATCTCTGGGCTTGTGTGAAAATACAGTGCGTTTGCCTTTAGTAAATGTGGATGAAAACCTAGCTTCTCGTATCCATCAATTCACCAATAAAATAGCGAATATGTAGTTTTTTCAAAGGATGAAAAAATATTTTGATATCTACAATTAATAACTAAATTTGCAATTGCTTTTAAAAGTACGGAATGTCTTTAAAATCAAGCAGAACTTAAAACAAATATGAAAAAAATAGTTGCCCTTTTTGCGCTTATCGTTATAGTTTCGTCATGCAGCGAATATCAAAAAGCTTTAAAGTCTGAAGATGTTGCTGTAAAATTTGCATCGGCTACTAAAATGTATGAGGCTAAAAAATACAACAAAGCCATTCGTCTTTTTGACCAAATAGCTTCAGCCTATAAAGGGAAACCTCAAGCAGAAAAAATGTTCTATATGTATGCGCAAGCTTTATATAAAACGGAGCAATTCTATTTAGCAGGTTACCAATTTGAAAGTTTTGCATCCAGTTACCCTAGAAGTGAAAAGATAGAAGAAGCTTCCTTTTTAGGAGCGAAGTGTTTTACCAAGCTTTCACCTGTGTACAGTTTAGACCAAGTAGATACCTATAAAGCTATTGATAAACTACAAGCGTTTATTGATGAATTCCCTAAGTCAGAGCAATTGGCTGAAGCGAATGTGTTGGTAAAAACCTTGCGTGAAAAATTAGAGAAAAAGGCATTTGAGAATGCTAAAATATACAATAACATCTCCGATTATAAAGCAGCTATGGTCGCTTTTGATAATTTTATTATTAATTATCCTGGGACACCTTATAAAGAGAAAGCGTTATATTATAAATTAGATTCAGCCTATAATTTGGCTATCAACAGTGTGCCTGCCAAAATGGAAGACCGATTAAAATCGGCTAAGGCAGCCTATACGAGTCTAATTAAATTCAAAAGCGATACTGAATTTAAAACAAAAGCTGACGAAATGTTGGCGCGTATTGAAAAAGATTTAAAACAATATTCTAAATAAATAAAAGTCATGGATTTAAAAAAGACGAATGCACCAGTAAACACAATTACATACAATAAAACGGTAATTGAAGAGCGTACTGGCAATGTTTATGAAGCAATTACCATAATGGCTAAACGTGCAAATCAAATTAATTCAGAAATTAAAAAAGAATTGACTGAGAAATTGGAAGAGTTTGCTACTTACAACGATAGTCTTGAAGAAATCTTTGAAAACAAAGAACAAATCGAAGTTTCTAAATACTACGAGAAATTGCCTAAACCTCATGCATTAGCTGTTCAAGAATGGCTTGATGACAAAATTTACTACAGAGATACTACTAAAGACTAATACGCCATGTCTGTAGTAAGCGGTAAAAAAATAGTACTAGGCATATCTGGTGGAATTGCCGCATACAAGACAGCTTCTTTAGTTCGATTATTTATAAAAGCAGGTGCACATGTCCAAGTGATCATGACACCTGCTTCTAAGGATTTTATAACGCCGTTAACTTTATCCACACTGTCCAAAAATCCCGTGTACTCTTCCTTCTTCAATGAAGAGGAGGAATCGAGCCAGAATGCTCAATGGAACAATCACGTGGAACTTGGTCTTTGGGCCGATTTAATCCTTATTGCTCCCGCCACAGCCAATACCATGTCTAAAATGGCTACGGGGAATTGCGACAACCTTTTAATTGCTACCTATTTATCAGCCAAGTGTCCGGTGTATTTTGCACCTGCCATGGATTTAGATATGTACAAACATCCTACTACAGTAGCGAGTTTCGAAGCCCTTACGTCTTTTGGAAACATCATGATTCCAGCAGAATCAGGGGAATTAGCGAGTGGATTATCGGGTGAAGGACGCATGGCCGAACCCGAAAATATACTAGCCTTTATCGAACGGGACTTAAGCGCCAAACTGCCATTACGCAACAAAACCATACTCATAACTGCAGGTCCTACCTATGAAGCTATAGATCCTGTTCGTTTTATCGGGAATCATTCTTCGGGCAAAATGGGCTTTGATATTGCTCATGAAGCCGCTAAGCAAGGGGCTCGTGTTATCTTGATATCGGGACCTACACATTATACCGTTCAGGATGCTGCCATTACACTAGTACGTGTGACCTCGGCCCAAGAAATGTATGAAGCCTGCCATCAGTATTTCGAAACCGTGGATGTCGCTATTTGTGCGGCAGCAGTAGCCGACTACCGTCCCAAAGAAGTGGCAACCCAAAAAATTAAAAAGGCCGATACCGATATGGTAATCGCTTTGGAAAAAACAACCGATATATTGGCTTCTTTAGGAGCAGCCAAGAAAAATCAATTTCTAATTGGTTTTGCCCTAGAAACAGAAAATGAAATTGAAAATGCAAAGCAGAAAATTCAGAAAAAAAACTTAGATTTGATTGTTTTAAATTCGCTTCAAGATGAAGGAGCAGGCTTTGCTACGGCAACCAATAAAATTACGTTCATCGATCGTAATTATACCGTGGAGTCTATGCCTCTAAAATCGAAAGAATTAGTTGCAGCGGATATTATTAATAAGGTAATCGTTCATTATGAAAAAAATAGTTAGTATTCTCTTCTTGTTTGTAATGGGTTGTGTTCAAGCCCAACAATTAAATTGTACCGTGCAAGTCAATGCGACTAAATTGGCTAGTACCAACAATCAAGTATTTAAAACACTTGAAAACGCAATTAGTGAGTTTGTCAATAAAACAGATTGGACAGGAGAGTCTTATAAACAATATGAGAAAATCAATTGTTCTATGGTGTTAATCATAGATAGCTACGATTCAAATCAATTTTCGGGGACCATACAAGTACAGTCGACTCGTCCTGTTTTTAATTCGACCTATTCTACACCAGTATTCAATTACAACGATAAAGATTTAAGCTTTAAATATGTGGAGTTTGAGAATTTGAACTTCAATCCTTCTAGTTTTGATTCCAACTTGGTGTCGATATTATCCTATTTCAGTTATATGATACTTGGTTTTGACGGAGATACTTATGCCTTAAAAGGAGGGAAGACCTCTTTTGATACAGCCCAACAAATCCTTTCTGTGGCCCAACAAGGCGGTTACAAAGGCTGGAGCCAAGGGGACGGAAACCAAAACCGCTATTTCTTAATCAACGATATTATTTCGGGTACCTATGATGATTTCAGAGAAGCCCTATACCAATACCACAAAGGAGGTCTTGATACCATGAATAGTGATTTGAAAGGGTCTAAAAGCAAAATTATAGAAGCTTTAAATGCATTAAATGGAGTATACAAAGTACGCCCCAATGCCTTTTTAATGCGTGTGTTCTTCGATGCTAAGGTAGACGAAATCGTTTCTATTTTATCAGGAGGCCCCAAAGTAAACTTGTCTGACACTATCGATTTGTTGAATAAATTGTCGCCTCTTAATGCGTCCAAATGGGCGAACATTAAAATGTAATTTCGGCTTTACGGTTTTCTAATTTTGTGTTTACTATTCCCTTATGATTTCATCTCTTTCCATTGAAAATTTTGCCTTAATCGAAAAACTACACATTGATTTTTCCAATGGTTTTTCAATTATTACAGGGGAAACAGGAGCAGGGAAATCCATATTACTAGGGGCGTTAGGATTGGTGCTTGGAAAACGAGCCGACCTCACATCCCTCAAGAATAAAGAAGAGAAATGCATCGTAGAAGCCATCTTTTCCATCGGTAAATACGATTTAAAATCCTTCTTTGAATCCAATGATTTGGATTATGAAGAGGAAACCATTATCCGTAGAGAGATTCTTCCTTCAGGAAAGTCTCGGGCTTTTATTAATGACAGCCCAGTCAACCTGCAACAACTCCAAGACTTAAGTTATTATTTGATAGATGTGCATTCGCAACATCAAACCTTAGCCTTATCGGATGAGGAATTCCAATTTAAAATAATCGATGCCCTGGCTCAAACTAGCGACAGGGTAGTAGAGTACCAATTGGGTTTAAAAAACTACCGTTCCACAATCACGAAACGGGATACGCTAAAAGAACAGTTGGCTACTCAGTTAAAGGAAAAGGAATACCATGAATTCTTATTCAATGAGTTGCAGCAGGCCCAATTAAAAACTGGCGAACTCGAAGAACTCGAGCAAACCTACGAGGCGCTTAATAACGTAGAATTCATTAGTGAGAACTTAGACAAACTCTTGGTCATGGCCAATGAGGACGAATACGGACTGCTGAAAAACCTCAAAGAGTTTAAGAGCATCCTCCAAAAAAACACGGCCTTTTCTACCAACTATGCGGCGCTCTTCGAACGCACTCAGTCGCTCTTCCTTGAGTTTGACGATGTGGTTAAAGAATTGCAACGCGAATCCGATTTGGTCTACAACGACCCTGAAAAGCTAGAAGCACTCAACCAAAAATTACAACTCATTTACAGCTTGCAAAAGAAACACAATGTGCAAACCGTAGAGGAGTTGATTGCCATACAAAACGAACTAGAAGGCAAAGTGGTTTCCATTGACCAACTCGAGAATGATATCCACCGTATCGAAAAGGAGTTGGAAACTCTTAAAGCGAGTTTAGATGCCTGCGCGCTAGCGATTAGCCAACAACGCACCGCCGTTATTCCGGCACTAAGTACCCAACTAGTGGATATCTTATCCTTGCTGGGTATGCCCAACGTGCAGTTTAAAATTGATATTATCCCAACGGATACCTATTATAGTAATGGAAAAGACAGCATTGCGTTTTTGTTTTCCGCCAATAAAGGAACCGACTTTGGCTTGCTGAAGAAAGTAGCCTCAGGAGGAGAATTGTCTCGTATTATGTTGGCTGTTAAATCCATATTAGCGCAGTATTCCAAACTACCTACCATTATCTTTGACGAAATAGATACCGGGGTTTCGGGAGAAATAGCCAATAAAATGGGGGAGATTATGAAGGGAATGAGCCAAAACATGCAGGTATTTGCGATTACGCATTTGCCTCAAATTGCCTCCAAAGGCGCCTCCCATTACAAAGTATTTAAAACAGTTACAGGGGATACCACCGTGTCCGAATTGAAACTATTAAACAAAGAAGAACGAATCACAGAAATTGCAGAAATGTTATCGGGTAAGGAAATTTCGGCTTCGGCATTGAATCATGCCAAAGCATTACTGAACTAACCGTTTAATTTTATTATTTTTGCAACTCAAGTAAAGAACATAGATAACTTAATTTCGAAAGAATATGATTATAGAGCCAAGAATGCGTGGATTTATTTGTTTAACAGCGCACCCAGAAGGATGTGCACAAAGTGTTAAAAATCAAATAGCATATGTAAAATCAAAAGGAGCTATTAAGGGTCCTAAAAAAGTATTAGTAGTAGGAGCTTCAACCGGTTTCGGATTGGCCTCTAGAATCACGAGTGCTTTTGGTTCAGATGCTGCCACTATTGGTGTTTTCTTTGAAAAAGAACCTGCGGAAGGCAAAACAGCTACTCCAGGATGGTACAACTCAGCAGCCTTTGAAAAAGAAGCAACTGCAGCGGGTTTGTATGCCAAAAGTATCAATGGGGATGCCTTTTCGAATGAAGTAAAGGAACAAGCTATTGCCATGATTAAAGCCGATTTGGGCCAAATCGATTTGGTTATCTACAGTTTGGCTTCACCTGTTCGTTTGCACCCTGCTACAGGAGTATTGCACCGTTCAACGCTAAAACCAATTGGAACAACCTTTAGCAATAAAACAGTAGATTTCCATACCGGTAATGTATCTCAAGTATCGATAGAGCCAGCGGTTCAAGAAGATATTGACAATACGGTTGTCGTTATGGGCGGCGAAGATTGGGCTATGTGGATGGACGCTTTGAAAAATGCAGGAGTTTTAGCAGAAGGCGCTACTACGATTGCCTATTCGTATATCGGACCTGAAGTGACTGAAGCGGTTTACCGCAAAGGAACTATCGGTAGAGCCAAAGATCACTTGGAAGCTACGGCTTTTGAAATTACAGACAGCTTAGCTTCTTTAGGAGGTAAAGCCTATGTATCGGTAAACAAAGCTTTGGTAACTCAAGCGAGTTCAGCGATTCCAGTAATTCCATTGTACATTTCGTTATTGTACAAAATCATGAAAGAAAAAGGAATCCACGAAGGATGTATCGAGCAAATCCAACGCTTATTCGAACAACGTTTGTACACGGGTCAACCCATCCCAACCGATGAAAAAGGTAGAATCCGTATTGACGATTGGGAAATGAGAGAAGATGTTCAAGCCAAAATCAAAGAATTGTGGGATACGGCTACGTCGGATAACTTAACGCATATCGGAGATTTGTCAGGCTACAAACTGGATTTCTTGAATTTATTCGGATTTGATTTCGATGGAGTGGATTATGATAAAGACACCAACGAAATGGTAATGGTGCCTAGTATCAAATAAGAGTACACTTTCTATATACTACAAAAGCTCATAATGTATTTATGGGCTTTTTTTTAAGCCTTTTTTTCGGGTTCAACACATACGATGCGATAAAACTAAAAGATATAACCCTTATCTTTGATATGGAATAATAGCCTATGAAGTTTTCAATAATAATACCCGTTTACAACCGACCGGATGAAATTACGGAACTCTTAGAAAGTTTGGTGCTTTCTGAATATACGTCCGACTATGAAGTAGTCATCATCGAAGATGGCTCCACACTAACCTGTGAAGGGGTGATTGCCCAATTCCAGCCGCAATTGAATATCTCCTATTATTTCAAAGAAAATTCGGGACCCGGTGATTCCAGAAACTATGGCATGAAAGTAGCCCAAGGGGATTACTTTATCATTTTTGATTCGGATTGCATTATCCCCAAACAGTATTTAAACGAAGTAGAACAGGCACTCAACACCCAGTATGTAGATTGTTTTGGGGGTTCGGATGCCGCACTCGATTCGTTTTCGGATGTCCAAAAAGCCATCAACTTTGCCATGACGTCTTTCTTAACTACTGGAGGTATACGCGGTGGCTCTGAAACCATCAACAAATTCCAACCCCGTAGTTTCAATATGGGGATTTCCCGTAAAGCCTTTGAAGCGTCTAAAGGGTTTGGTAACATTCACCCAGGAGAAGACCCCGATTTGTCCATTCGCTTGTGGAAACTCGGATTTGAAACCAAACTGTTCTCTAAAGCTTTTGTATACCACAAACGCCGCATCGATTGGGATAAGTTTACCGTTCAGGTAACCAAATTCGGGAAAGCGCGTCCCATCCTTAACAGTTGGTATCCCGAATACAGCAAACTGACCTTCTTTTTCCCAACGCTTTTTATACTAGGATTTTTTGGGGCACTCGTGCTGCTGGTATTTGGAATCAAATGGCCTATAGCATGTTATGATGTGTATTTTTTCAGCATATTGCTAGTCGCTTCCATCCAAAATAAAAGCCTCAAAATTGGTTTTCTGTCGTTAATAGCGGTGTGGAAACAGTTCTTTGGCTACGGTCAAGGATTCTTGAAATCCTATATTATAGTGATTCTCTTAAAACAAAGCCCCCAACAAGCTTTCCCAGAACTATTCTTCAAAGTAAAATCATGACCAAAATAATTGGATTAACAGGAGGTATTGGTAGTGGTAAATCCACTATAGCTAACTATATCCAATCTTTAGGGTATCCAGTATACATAGCCGATTTGGAAGCCAAAAAACTCATGGAGACTCCTGAGATGGCAGCGCGTATTGAAGCCACATTTGGAGCCGACTATGTAAACCACCAACAGGTGAATCGGGAGAAGTTAGCCCAACACGTATTCCAAAACCCCGAAGCATTACAGCAATTGAATGCTATAGTCCATCCTGCTGTGCAAGCTCATTTCGAACAGTGGGTGCAACTACAATCCAACGCTCCTTTTGTATTCAAAGAAGCCGCTATCCTATTTGAAAGTGGTAGTTATAAAAATTGTGATAGCATCATCACAGTAGTTGCTCCTATAGAAACCCGAATCGAACGGGTGATAGCACGGGATAATACAACTCGAGAAGCGGTCCTGCAACGCATTCAGAACCAATGGACGGATGAAGAACGAATGGCCAGAAGTGATTTTACCATCCAAAATACATCCCTGGAAGATGCCCGTCTGCAAACTGAAACAATTCTTAATTTATTAAAAAATCAATAATATATCTAACAGATGTTAATGTTTGGTTAATGTATTTATTGTATAAATGTTAAAAAGCTAAATTTGTTTGATGAATAAATTGTTTTTCCGATTACTGGTTGTGCTAATGAGCTTATCCTTGATAGGTATCATTGTAGTTCAAGTATATTGGTTTGATACGTCTTTCGAAAATAACGAAGAGCAATTTAAATTCCACGTTAAACAAGTATTGGGTAATGTGGCCGATAAATTGCAGAAAAACGAAATGTATACCTATTACGAACGGTACAATCGTTTGAAAGATAGTACGGGAAAAGCCCCTGAGAAAAGCGACTTTTTAGAACTTCGCTTATACCAACGCGATACCCGAACCAATGAAACCATCATTTATTCCAACAGTATATTTTCCGAAGACTATGGTGTGTCATCGGCGCTCTTTGATAAAAAGGCAGATAGTGTAAAAAACATAAAAAACTATTCGGCTACGCGTAAAACAGAAATTTACAACAACGGGACCATTGACGGACTGTCTCAAAAACATTCCGCTACACCCGATGTGAAAATTAAAAAAACCGGTCACTCGGATTTATTTGATATCGCCCAATTCGAAATCTTCTTCAAAGACATCGCTTCGCTGAAGCCGATACAAGAACGGATTTCAAATGAGATGTTGCAAAAACTATTGTCGGATGAACTCAATGAGTATGGTGTCAAAACCCCATTCGAATACAATATCTATAGTAACGGGTTGGCTACCAAGATTAAGTCAGACCAATTTGTGTATGACAAAGAATCAACCTATTCCATCCCAGTCTTTATAGACAACGATGGCAATAACAAATACCAACTGTTGCTTACGTTTCCGCAAAAGAAGAAGTTTTTGTTTTCAGAGCTCATAGGGATTTGTATACTGTCAATTGTTTTTACATTGATTATCATCATTGCCTATACAAGTGCTTTGAATCAGTTAATCAAACAACGTCAGATTTCGGAAATCAAAACCGATTTCATTAATAATATGACACACGAATTCAAAACGCCTATAGCAACCATCAATTTGGCGCTAGATGCTATCAAGAATCCGAAAGTCATCGACGATAAGGAAAAGGTGCAGCGCTATTTGCAAATGATTCGAGAAGAGAACAAACGCATGCACGCCCAAGTGGAAAACGTATTGCGGATCTCGAAACTGGATAAGAAAGAACTCGATATCACCAAAGAATCTACCGATATCCACGATATCATAGAGGACGCTATCGAACATGTGAGTTTGATTATAGAAGATAGAGGGGGCCAAATTGAAACGCATTTGGAAGCGGCTCGTACCGATGTGCTTTTGAATGATGTTCATTTTACCAATGTCATCGTAAACATACTGGATAATGCCATTAAGTATTCGCCCGAAGCCCCAATTATTGATATATACACCGAGAATGTAAAAGAATTTGTCATCATTAAAATAAAAGATCAAGGTGCGGGTATGACAAAAGCAGCCCAAAAACGAATTTTTGAAAAGTTCTACCGCGAGCACACCGGCGACTTGCATAACGTCAAAGGACACGGATTAGGATTGGCCTATGTAAAACGAATTATACAAGATCACAATTGCCAAATTTTCGTGGAAAGCGAAAAAGGAAAAGGAAGTACATTTATTATTAAAGTCCCACTCATAAATTAAACATATATGGAAGCAAACAAAAAAATACTATTAGTTGAAGATGACCAAAATTTCGGTACCGTACTGAGAGAGTACCTAACCTTGAATGATTTTGAAGTCACGCTGGCTAAAAATGGTATGGAAGGTTTTGAAAAGTTTAAAAAAGATACCTACGATTTATGCATCTTGGATGTCATGATGCCCTACAAAGATGGGTATACACTTGCCAAAGAGATTCGCGAGAAAAACAAGGATGTGCCGTT
This sequence comes from Flavobacterium sp., assembly GCA_024644655.1. Classification (GTDB taxonomy): domain Bacteria; phylum Bacteroidota; class Bacteroidia; order Flavobacteriales; family Flavobacteriaceae; genus Flavobacterium. The sequence continues at coordinate 7,009 of JAHEHJ010000007.1, read as the reverse complement.
GATTTTCCTAACAGCCAAATCCATGAAAGAGGATGTGATGAAAGGGTACAAAGTGGGCGCAGACGATTACCTAAACAAACCGTTCGATTCGGATGTGTTGTTGATGAAAATCAGAGCGATTATTCAAAGAAAATCGGCTGAGACGAAAAACGAGCCAGCCAAATTTGAATTCCAAATCGGGCAGTTCCTCCTAAACTCCAAATTGCGTTTCCTAAAACTAGGGGATGGGGAGCCTATCAAATTATCGCCTAAAGAATCAGAATTGCTTAAAATGATGGCACTTTATGAAAATGATTTGATGCCGAGAGAATTGGCACTTACCAAAATATGGAGAGAGGACAATTACTTTACGTCACGTAGTATGGACGTGTACATTGCCAAACTAAGAAAGTACCTGAAAGAAGATCCTAATGTGGAAATCCTGAACATTCACGGGGAAGGATTCCGATTGGTGGTAAAAAAATAACAACAAGGCTTCAAGAAATTGAAGCCTTTTTTAGTTCGTATGCAATTGCAAGGCAAAACAGGTTTTGTCTTCGCGCTGCACGGTCATGATAGTGGTATCTTCTTGGGGGTGCATCATAATAGCCACCGTATCACCCAAGGCTACTTCTTTCAAGTAATTCATCTCAAAAGCAGTGATCTTGTTATTCGTAATCAACGCCACATCCAAACTATCCAAACACCATTCTAAGTATTTCACACTATTAGCGTGATTCACGATATCCAAATCGGATAACTTGACTTTATGGGTGTCACACAACGTCGGCTCTTGGTAGAAATCAATTTTACCAAAAGGAACTTCGGTAGCATCTATAGGATACAACTGAAAATGGTCATAGGCCAAAGCCAACGACTCGGGTCTGCGGGTTGTGGTATTAAAGACAGCCCAAAACGTTTCACAACCTATCAGTTTCTCGTCTCCCATATACACTTCCAAACAACGCACCGAACGGGAGTTCTCCAAAGTCTTAATCCAGGTTTTTACCGTGACAGTATCCCGCCACTTAGGCATGCGCTTGACTTCCACGCGCATCCGACTCAAAACCCAGGCTTGTTGGTGCTCCTGCATATCGGTAAAACTAATGCCGCCCAACTCAGCGTGTACTCCAGCCGTAAGCTGCAAGATATTACACAAGTCGGTGTGCTTCAACGTACCATTGGGATAACACTGCAGAAACGTAATCGTCCAGTCGTGCTCTAAAATAGAAGTAAAGTTAGGGGATATAGGCATTAGCGAATTTGGCTTTCTATATAGTTGATAATCGTTTCCCGCTCCGTGGCATAGTCAAACCAGCGGGCGTTTTCCGTGCGCTTAAACCAAGTCATTTGACGCTTGGCAAAACGACGGGTATTTTTTTTAATTTCCTCTAGGGCAAAGTCCAACGTACACTGCCCATCCAAATAGGCAAACAGTTCTCGATACCCTACAGTCTGCAAGGCATTGCGCTCTTTGTGAGGCACCAAACCTTCCACCTCAGCCAGCAAACCTTCTTGCTGCATGATGTCTACGCGTTGGTTGATGCGTTGGTATAGGATATCGCGCTCGGCATCCAACCCAATCACAATAGGAGTGAAGCTACGGCTGTTTTGCTTCTGCCCTATAAAACTGGAATAGGGTTGGTTCGACCCCTGACACACTTCCACAAAGCGTTTCATACGCTGCGGGTTTTGCAAGGTTTGTGGGTTTTCGGTACTGAGCTTTTGATAATAGTCGGGATCCAAAGCCTGCAATTGCTCTTGCAAATAAACTAGGCCATGTTGGTCATAAGCAGCATTGATATGTTCCCGCACACTAGGGTCTATCGTAGGGAAATCATCAAATCCTTTGAGGATGGCATCCACATACAAACCCGATCCTCCCACCAATATCTGTACGTTGTTCTTAGTAAAGAGTCCATCAAGTAACGCTAGAGCTTCTTGTTCGTAATCGCCTACAGTATAGGTATCTAGTATGGATTTATTTTGGATGAAATGATGGGGTGCGGCTTCCAATTCGGCCCCACTAGGAACCGCGGTACCTATAGCCATTTCGCGGTAAAATTGCCGACTGTCACACGATACAATATCGCAACCAAAATGCTGCGCCAAAGCGATACTCAGGGAGGTTTTCCCGATAGCGGTTGGGCCAATAATGGTAACTAAATAGTTCATGCAATCGGTATACTATACTAGGGTGTCTAATCAAATTTGATAAGCTTCATCACTTTGTTGCGGCGCAAATACCCCTGTATAATCGTTTTGGTATCGCGGTTGTTCTGCATTGGGATGAGGATGGTCTTCAAAATGTCAATGGTGTTGATTTGGTAATTCAAATCATAAAAGCAATAGCCTTTGTAAATGCCGTTCTCAATCAATACGGCCGATCGTTCTTCTACCGATCTACCACGGTCTACGATCACCATATTGTTGTTTTCAAAACGGGCATTCGCTAAGTATTCTTCCACGCGTTGGTTGTACAACTCGGGGGCTTCTTTGCCCAAACAGGCGCCATGACACTCTTTAATCTTGTGCTGGAAACACCCATTCTGGGTTTCATACAAGCCATTGAGCTTTTGGCACAACTGGTATTCCGCCGTGACTTTAAACAACAAGTTCTTGCCTTCTTGCACAGAAACAAATGAGGTGATCTCTTTTTTGCGCCCATCGGCTTTTTGCACCGTCAAGGTGATATAGCCTTGTGCGTTTTTATCAGCATACAACGCCCACTGAAAAATACTCTTCCGTTGGGCTCTGTTGTATATGGGCTTGTTGATTTTGATTTCTTCGCTTTCTTTGAGCAAGGCTATCAACTCACTACCGGTCTCTTCATAGGTCACCGCAAAGGCTTCCCGCTGTATCTTTTTGCTTTTACCCGAACTGCCGGTAAAATGCTGATTAATGCGTTTCTTGATATTGCGGCTCTTGCCAATATAAATCAAAGTGCCTTTTTCGTTGTGGATATAGTAAATCCCAGTTTTAGTTGGCATGCTTTCTACAATGTCGAGTAATTTGGGGGCCAACCCATTTTTGATTTCTTCCTTAATCATCGTCGTAAGGATTTCTTTGGTCACATCCTTAGACAAGATCATCTTGAATAACTTCACGGTGGCCAAAGCATCGCCACTGGCTCTATGCCGGTCGGTTACGGGTATGCCAAGGGAACGCACCAATTTGCCTAAACTATACGACGGTTGTCCTGGAATCAACTTCTGAGCCAATTCAACTGTGCATAATGTTGGCCGCACAAAGTCATACCCCAAGCGATTGAACTCGGTACGCAAGATGCGGTAATCAAAAGAGGAATTGTGGGCTACGACAATACAGTCCTGGGTAATCTCTATAATACGCTTGGCGACTTCATAGAACTTGGGTGCCGACCGCAGCATGGCATTATTAATCCCCGTCAATTTCACCACAAAAGGTTGGATGGGCTTTTCGGGATTCACCAAACTGATGAACTGGTCTACGATGTCATGGCCGTCAAATTTGTAGATGGCAATCTCAGTGATTCCTTCTTCATTAAACTGGCCTCCCGTCGTTTCTATGTCAAGTATTGCGTACAACTCGTTGGTGTTAGCGTGTTAATTATCGTGTGCCAAAGATACTACTTCCAATGCGAACCATCGTACTACCACAAGCGATAGCCAATGCATAATCCCCACTCATACCCATCGATAGGGTAGTGAACTGCGGGTACTGTGGAGCAAGGGTGTCATAAAGGCTTTTCAGTTGGTCAAACTCCCGTTTGATTTGGTCCTGTTGGTCGGTATAGCTGGCCATACCCATCAATCCAATGACGTGCACATTCGTAAGGACTTTGTATTCCTCCGATTGCAATAGGGCAGAGACCTCAGCAGCATCAAAGCCAAACTTAGTGTCTTCCTCCGCAATGTGTACTTGCAACAAACACGAGATGTGCTTGCGCCAACGCACCGCATGCCGATTGATTTCGAGCAGCAACTTCAAACTGTCTACCCCGTGAATCAACTTCACATAGGGCACCATGTATTTCACCTTGTTGGTTTGCACATGGCCTATCATATGCCACTCAATATCCTTAGGCATTGCTTGCCATTTCTCGGTCATTTCTTGGATCTTGTTTTCACCAAAAACACGCTGCCCTGTGGCATACGCCTCCATCAAATCGGGGATGGGTTTGGTTTTGGAAACCGCCACTAAAGTCACCTCACTCGGAAGACTTTGCTGTATGGTATGAAGTTGAGAAGCTATAGACATAGGTTACTAAGGGATACAGCCTCAAAAATAGGAACATTTGAGCAAACCACATCGTGTTTTTTAAGAATTGTTGTTTTGTTTTTCTTTTATTATAGAATACGTTCGGTAGCAGTTTGTCATTCCGACAACGGAGGAATCACATCACACTATTCAAGCCAATAAAGGCCTTGGGTTATCGATTGCCAATAATGTATTAGTGTCAACCTGAACTTATTTCCCTGTCATGCTGAACTTGTTTCAGCACCTGTCATGCTGAACTTGTTTCAGCACCTATCGCATTTAACATATCATCCCCCAAATAAGTCAATTTCAATAACAAACATACCTTGCGATTACGAAAATCCCCTTCCATCAAAAATCAGCAATCGGTATTCTTCAATCTGCAATCCAACCCCCGACAACCATCAACCAACAACCAACTATCACAAATATCTCTTAAAACCCAACCCCATTCTTCAATTTTAACTACTTTGGTATTGTCAAATAGCACCCAACAAACAATGAACAACGAATTACTAAATCAAGGCACTTGGTGGAACCGAAACTGGAAATGGGTACTGGCTCTTGGAAGTGGTATACTAATTATGGTTACCGTGCTCCTAAGTGTAAGTGGCCTTGCCGATTATGCACAAAGCTATTCAGACCCCAGTCTTCATCAAAATGCGATAAACGAAGCCAATACCAATGCTCAAGTAATCCAACGTCTCGGCACACTAGAACCCATTGACAACTTAGCCATTATGGAAGGAAATACGGTCTATTCCAAGGATAACACTACGGTAAATAGTACTGTAAGGGTACAAGGCTCAAAAGGCAAGGGCAAAATGGATATAGTAGCCAACAAGAACCAGAATACATGGACCTACAAACAAATACAAATTAGAATAAAAACAACAGGGGAAGTGATTGTAGTGAAATAACCCTAGTGTTGTAGCTTTCCGAGAAACAATTTTATAAGTTGTCGTGTTAAAGTGGATTGTACTCGTTGTCATGCTGAACTTGTTTCCCTGTCATACTGAACTTGTTTCAGTACCACTGTCATGCTGAACTTGTTTCAGCACCTATCGCATTTAACATATCATCCCCCAAATAAGTCAATTTCAATAACAAACTTATCTCGTGATTACGAAAACCCCATTTTGCACAGCGGAGCGGAGCAAAAATATAAACGTATTCCACTTAGTCTCGCCCTCAAATAAAAAGCATAGAAAACCACCGCAGTAGCGCAGTGGCAGCATTGCACGAGTTGAGCCGCTAGGCGAACGGCTTGGGATGCGGAACATTTGAAATTAAAAGGAGGACTGCCAGTGGCAGTCAGGTAAATGTTTACCATAGTTTTCACGCTTTTTATTTGGAGGCTTGATTTTTTTGTTTCTTTTTTCATCATGAAATCGAAGATTCAGCGAATACAAAAACAAAACAAAATCAATGAGCTATAAAAAGAAAAGAATACCATCTATTCTGTAATTATCATTTTTATTACGAAATCCCCGACAACCGGCAACCGGCAACCAAATAAAGCATATCAAGTGATTACGAAAATCCCCGACAACCGACAACCGACAACCGGCAACTCAATTCCATCCCCCGACAACCGACAACTGCCCTCTGCGACTGCCTATTCGATAGGAACAGTATCATTTTTACAGGCCCAAATTAAGGAAATAACCCATCCTACTAGAGTCCATCCAAATAGAAAATTAATTAAAAAAACGGGCACAAGGTTTGTGTTTTTTCTAATTATAGCAATAAAAATGGGTATGAAGTATAATGTTAAAATTGCAAATACAACTAAGATTTCTGAAAGACCAAAATAGCCCATGTTTAATTTAATTAGGAGTTAATTTTATGTGAGTTATAAGTTTACTTGTCAACTGGAACAAGATGCATTGTATAAATTTTTTCTTTTGAAAAAGAAGGGTAAAAGGAGTGTTGTATTCATTTGAATACCAAGAATTAATCATAAGGTAATTTTTCGATTAAGGTCTTTTCAAAAGTGCCAAAATTAAAATAAACTTCTTCGCCTCCCCCCATCTGATTAAAAGCGGGCTGAAAAATCCCTTTTTGCATTAAATCTGACGGATGTGCTTTTATATAATAAACCCATTTTAATCGTTCTGTTAAGGGTAATACATAGCGATCAATGGGGAAGTCATTTGTTCCTAAACAGGAAAAAAAATCATTCAAGGTTGTAGCGAAAGAACCGGGTAACAATTTACCCTTTTCTTCATCTATTCTACAATCGTTATCGAATGGAGAGATACGAACAAAAGTTTCATTAGTTGTGTTAAAATCTAAAGGTCCATAAATAGCTTCGTTTTTTCCGATTTTCCGATTAAACATAAAACTGGATTCTTTTATCAAAACTGATTTATCCTTTAAAACTGATTTGTCAGCTATGGTTATCGAATTTAATTTAAAAGTAATAGTTTCAACTTGCGACAGTAGGGTGGAGCACCCTACTGTTTTTATACGAGTTTTGTTTAATTGAAAACTAGTATCCAAATCAATAACCAGTTCTGAATTGTAAACTACATATTTTTGAAATTTAAATTCACTACTTTTGGAAGCTATAATTATTTGATACCCCATACCTGTTTCGTGTAATGATTGAAAGTAAGCCCTATCATCTCTATCCAATTTGTAAATCATAATATAAAAAAAAATAGCCTGTAAATCGTACAGATTTATGTTAAGTAATAATTTTTGACAGTTGATAAATATATTAAAAAGTTAAACAACTCTTAATATATATTGGCGTAATGATTATTTTTATCATATTATTAAATAT